>JAJPHK010000027.1 GCA_021325315.1 Alphaproteobacteria bacterium | reverse complement strand
GGAAAGGTTTCGTGAACTTGTAAGGGCTATTCCTGGCTTCCAAGGGACAGGGAAAACCGCATGATTTCGCGCGCCCAGCGCACGCCTCTGAGCGAATGGTGGTGGACAGTCGACCGGCTCCTGGTCGGCGCGATCCTGACCTTGATGCTGATCGGGATCGTGCTGCTCTTGGCGGCGTCGCCGCCGGTCGCGATCCGCCTCGGCATCGATCCGTTCCATTTCGTGCACAAACAAGCGCTCTTCCTGGTGCCTGCAACCGTCGTCATGCTCGGTACCTCCATGCTTTCGCCGCGCGCGATCCGGCGGCTTGCGATGATCGTCTTTTTCATCAGCCTCGCGCTCGTAATGGCGACGCTCGTGGCGGGACCGGAGATCAAGGGCGCGAAGCGCTGGCTCGTTCTGCTTGGCGTCAACATCCAGCCTTCCGAATTCATGAAGCCCGCTTTCGTTGTGCTTACAGCCTGGGCGTTTTCCGAAAGCGGCCGCCGCCCCGAGATGCCGGCGACCATGTTCGCTTTCGCCATGCTCTTCACCTGCATTCCCCTTCTCATCCTGCAGCCGGATTTCGGGCAGACGGTGCTCTTGTCCGTCACCTGGGGCGCGCTCTTTTTCCTCGCGGGCCTGCGCTGGATCTGGACTTTGGGTTTCACGGGTGCCGCCGTGGCCGGCATCTTCGGCGCGTATAAATTCATCCCGCATGTCACGAGCCGGCTGCAGCGTTTCCTCGATCCCGCTTCGGGCGACACATTCCAGATCGACACGTCATTAGAATCGTTCATGCGCGGCGGTTGGTTCGGCAGGGGGCCGGGCGAGGGCACGGTGAAGCGTATTCTGCCCGACAGCCACACCGACTTTATCTATGCGGTGGCGGCGGAGGAGTTCGGGCTCATTCTTTGCCTGATCATCCTCGCGCTGTTTTCGTTCCTGGTGCTGCGCTCGCTGAAGCACGCGATGCGCGAGCAGGATGCCTTCGCGCGTCTTGCGGTCTCGGGGCTCGCGCTTCTGTTCGGCTTGCAGTCGGCAATCGCCATGGCGGTGAGCCTTTATCTCATGCCGTCGAAGGGCATGACGCTTCCGTTCGTCTCCTACGGCGGCTCGTCGCTGATTTCGCTCGCGCTCGGTATGGGCATGCTGATCGCACTCACGCGCAAGCGTCCGCAGGCACGGGTCGACGCCGAGCACGCGATGCCCGCGTTTTACGCCGAGAGCGCGGCTCGATGAGCAAACGCGCGCCGCTTGTTTTGCTGGCGGCGGGGGGAACGGGCGGTCACTTGTTCCCCGCGGAAGCGCTTGCGAATGTGTTGGCCGCGCGCGGCATTACGGTCGATCTTGCGACCGACAGCCGGGCCGCCGCCTATGCGGGGAATTTTCCGGCGCGGAAAATTCATGTCGTTCCTTCCGATACCGTGCGCGGAGGAAACCCGATTCGTCTCCTGTGGACGCTTTTCGTTCTCGGCATCGGGATTCTGAAAGCGATTTTCCTGATGCTGTGGCTTCGCCCCGATGCGGTCGTGGGCTTCGGCGGCTATCCGACCTTTCCGCCCTTGATCGCGGCGTGGCTTACGGGCGTGCCGCGCATCGTGCACGAGCAGAACGCGGTGATGGGACGCGCGAACCGTGCGCTCGCCTCGCGCGCGACCGCGATCGCCACAGGCTATCCGAACATCTTCACCAACCGTCCCGACCTCGCGGCGAAGGCGACGCATACGGGCAATCCCGTACGCGCGGCGGTGCGGGCAGCCGCTTCCGCGCCTTACGAATCGCCGCAGGGCGCGAGCGCGATCCGGTTGCTTGTCTTCGGCGGCAGCCAGGGCGCGCGCATCATGAGCGAGATCGTGCCGGGGGCGATCGAGCTATGCACACCCGCGCTGCGCAGCCGCTTTCAGGTCGTGCAGCAATGCCGCGAGGAGGACGTGGCCGAAGTGAAGGCGGTCTATGCGCGGCTCGGCTTGCGGGCGGAGATCGCGACCTTCTTCAAGGATTTGCCGGCCAAGATGGCGGCAAGCCAGCTTGTGATCGCGCGCTCGGGGGCTTCGACCGTCGCGGAACTCGCGGCCCTCGGCCGGCCCGCGATTCTGGTGCCACTCCCGCACGCCCTCGATAACGACCAGCTCGCGAATGCGATGGCGCTTGCCGCCGCGGGCGGTGCGATGCTGATCCGGCAGGCGGAGTTCACGTCGGAGCGGCTTGCGCAGGAACTCGCTCATCTTTTGGCCGATCCCGATACGCTTTCGGGCATGGCGGCCGCCGCGAGGCGCACCGGAAACCCTGATGCGGCCGAGTGTTTGGCCGACCTCGTTTTGCGCGTTGCCCGTATCCAACAAATCGGTCAAAACCCTACCGCATGAAACTCCCCCACGAACTCGGCCCGATTCATTTCGTCGGGATCGGCGGCATCGGCATGAGCGGCATCGCCGAGGTGCTTGCCAATCTCGGTTACAAGGTGCGCGGCTCGGACGCCGCCGACGGCGCCAATGTGAAGCGGCTGCGCGAGAAGGGCATCCAGATTTCCATCGGCCACGACGCGAAGCATGTCGAAGGCGCGGGCGTGGTCGTCGTTTCGTCCGCCGTGCAGCGCGACAATCCCGAGCTCATGGCCGCGCGCGCGAAGCGCCTTCCGGTCGTTCGCCGCGCGGAGATGCTCGCCGAATTGATGCGGTTGAAATCCTGCGTTGCTATCGCCGGCACGCACGGGAAAACGACGACGACTTCAATGGTGGCAGCGCTCCTGGACGCGGGCGGCATGGATCCTACCGTGATCAACGGCGGTATCATCAACGCTTACGGCACCAACGCCCGCCTCGGCGCGGGCGAATGGATGGTGGTGGAGGCGGACGAAAGCGACGGCACGTTCCTGAAGCTCCCGGCCGATGTCGCGGTCGTCACCAATGTCGACCCGGAGCATCTCGATCATTTCAAGACGTTCGACGCGGTGAAGGAGGCGTTTGTTTCCTTTGTCGGTAACGTGCCGTTCTATGGTTTTGCGGTGATGTGCCTCGATCATCCCGTGGTGCAGAGTCTCGTCGGCAAGATCGAGGACCGCCAGGTCATTACCTACGGCGTCAATCCGCAGGCGGATGTGCGGTTGATGGACGTCAATCTCGACGGCGGCGTGTGCCGTTTCAATATTCTTATTCGCAACCGTAACGGCGAGAAGGCGACTGAAATCAAGGATATTCTTCTGCCGATGCCGGGGCATCACAATGCGCTGAACGCGACGGCGGCGATTACGGTCGCGCTCGAGCTTGGAATCCCGGCCGACAAAATCCGCGCGGCGCTGAAAAATTTCGGCGGCGTGAAGCGGCGCTTCACGCGCACGGGCGAGTGGAACGGAATAACGGTGTTCGACGATTACGGTCATCATCCCGTCGAGATCGGCGCGGTGCTGAAAGCGGCGCGCGCTTCCACAAAGGGCCATGTCATCGCGATCATGCAGCCGCACCGCTTCACGCGGCTCAGGGATTTGTTCGATCAGTTTTGCACCTGTTTCAACGACGCGGATCACGTGATGGTGGCGCCGGTCTATACCGCCGGCGAAAAGCCGATCCCCGGCATTGACCGCGACGCGCTGGTGCAGGGCATCCGGGCGCGCGGCCATCGCCATGTGATCGCAATCGACGGGCCAGAGGCGATCGCTGGGATTGTTAGGAAAATCGCGAAATCCGGCGATTACGTCGTGTTTCTCGGCGCAGGCAACATCACGCAATGGGCCTACGCGCTGCCGTGCGAACTCGCGAGTCAATGATGCGCGAGTGTCTGGCGGTCCGTCATGTCGCTTTCGAGGATGCGGGCGTGCTCGCGGACCTGCTCAAGGAACGCGGCTTCGGCCTGCGGTATCTTGAGGCGGGCGTCGAGAAAATCGAACGCGAAACGCTTTTGGATCCCGATCTCGTGCTTCTTCTTGGCGGACCGATCGGCGTCTACGAGGAGGAAATCTATCCCTTTCTGCGCGAGGAGATCGCGGCCGTGCGCGCACGGCTCGACGCGAAGAAACCGACGTTGGGTGTTTGCCTCGGCGCGCAGCTAATTGCCTATGCGCTCGGCGCCGACGTGAAACCGGGCCCCGAAAAAGAGATCGGCTGGGCGTCGGTGAAGCTTACAGCAGCCGGCGAAAAATCGGTGCTCGCGCCGCTCAAAGGTGTCCCCGTCCTGCACTGGCACGGAGATAATTTCACGCTCGCGGACGGCGCCGTGAACCTCGCCAGTACGCCCGTTTGTCCGCATCAGGCGTTCCAGATAGGCAAGCATGCGCTCGGCCTGCAATTTCATATCGAAATGAACCCGGCGAAGATCGAGCAATGGCTGATCGGCCACACGGTCGAACTCGGCAAGGCGAAGATCGATCTGCGCGAAGTTCGGCGTCAAACTGGTGAAGCCGGCGCGCGCGCCGCTGAAGCAGGACGCAAGGTATTCTCCGCGTGGCTCGGTGGAGCGTTCTCGTGACGGGCTTTCCCGATATCGTTCCCGCACTTTCCGCCGCCATGCCGAAACTGCGCGGCCGCATGCTTGCGAATCAAAGGCTTTCGGACGTGACCTGGTTTCGCGTCGGAGGCCCGGCGCAGGTTTTGTTCACGCCCGCCGACGAGGAAGACCTGGCTTATTTTCTCTTGAATCTTCCGCCGGAAATCCCCGTGACGGCGATCGGGCTCGGCTCGAACTTGCTCGTCCGTGACGGCGGCGTGGAGGGCGTGGTCATTCGCCTCGCGCGCGGCTTCAATGAGGTGACGGTCGAGGACGATCTCGTCAAAACCGGAACGGCGGTTCCCGACGTGAAGGTTTCGCGCACGGCGGCGGATGCGGGACTTTCGGGCCTTGCCTTCTATCGCGGTGTGCCGGGCGCGATTGGCGGCGCGCTGCGGATGAACGCGGGCGCCTACGGCCGCGAGACGAAAGACGCACTCGTCGAAGCGCGGGCGATCGACCGCAAGGGCAAGCTGCATGTGCTGAAGAACGGAGATTTCGGTTACAGCTATCGTCACAGCAGCGTTCCGAAGGACTTCATCTTCACGCAGGCGATTTACAAAGGAGAGCCGGGCGATCCGGCGGCCATTGCCGCGGAGATGGAAAAAATCACCGAGGCGCGCGAGTCCACACAGCCGATCAAGAGCCGCACCGGCGGCTCCACGTTCAAGAATCCGCCGGGCCAAAAATCCTGGCAACTGATCGACGCCGCCGGCTGCCGCGGACTCGTCGTAGGCGACGCGCAGGTTTCGGAGATGCATTGCAATTTCCTCATTAATCGCGGCAACGCGACGGCCGCCGACATTGAAAATCTTGGCGAGGAAGTCAGGCGGCGGGTAAAAGAAAATTCCGGCGTTGAGCTGGAGTGGGAAATCGTGCGCTTGGGGAAAACCGCATGAGCAAGAAGCACGTCGCGGTGCTGATGGGCGGCTGGTCCGCGGAGCGGGAAGTTTCGCTCCGTTCGGGCAAGGCCTGTGGCTCGGCACTCGAGAAAGCGGGCTACAATGTTACGTTTGTCGACGTGCAACGCGACATCGCCGAGGTGCTTGCGAAATTAAATCCGGATGTTGCCTTCAACGTCCTGCACGGTTCTCCCGGCGAGGACGGAACGATGCAGGGCATCCTGGAAGTGCTTCAGATTCCCTATACGCATTCCGGAGTGCTCGCTTCCGCACTCGCCATGGACAAGCCCCAGGCCAAGATCGTGATGGCCGCGGCCGGCGTTCCGGTCGCCGAGGGCAAGCTTGTTTCGCGTGCGGAGGCGGCGAAATCCCACGTCATGGAGCCGCCCTATGTGATCAAGCCGCCGGCGGAGGGGTCGAGCGTCGGCGTCTTTATCGTCACCCAGGAACACAAGCATCCGCCGCAGGAGCTTTCGCGGGCCGACTGGCCCTACGGCGAAATCCTGATGGTGGAACGTTATGTGCCGGGGCTGGAACTCACCTGCGCGGTGATGGGCGATAAGCCTTTGGGAGTGATCGAGATTGTACCCACGAGCCGTTTCTACGATTACGAGTCCAAATACGCCCCCGGCGGTTCCCGCCACATACTTCCTGCTAAAATTTTACCAAATATTTACCAACGGGCGCAGAAGCTGGCGCTTACGGCGCACCGCGCCCTCGGATGCCGGGGAATTAGCCGAGCGGATTTCCGCTTTGATAACCAACCCGGCGGCTCGGGGGATCTCATTTGTCTTGAGGTCAACACCCAGCCCGGCATGACCGAAACCTCGCTGGTGCCCGAAATGGCCGCGCACGCCGGCCATTCGTTCGGCGAGTTGGTGACATGGATCGTGGAGGACGCTTCGCTCAATCGATAAATCCCCGGCAAGGCCCGGAGGAGATGTTTGACGTTGCGCCGCCCAGCCGTTTTTCGCTCTTCATCCGCCGCGTTGCGGTTCGCCTAAAGGAATATCGCTTCCTGCGCGGCACGGAAATTCTGCTCGTCATCGCGCTGCTCGCGCTCACCGGCGCTTACGGCGCGGTGAAGGGCGGACATCTCGATAAATTCTATGCATCGCTGCACGACACAGCCGATCGCGCCGCGCAAACGGCCGGCTTCGAAAAAGCGACCGTAATGCTGGAAGGCGCAAAGCGCATCAGCCGCGAAGACATCATGCGGATCGCGGGGATTACCGAGAATTCTACGCTTTTCCTGATCGATGCCGAAGGAATGCGTGCGAAACTTCTGAAAAATCCGTGGATCGCGGACGCGGCCGTACGCAAGCTCTACCCCGGGCGCCTCGAAATCAAAATCGAGGAAAAGCAGCCTTACGCCGTCTGGCAGAACCACGGCAAGTTCTCCATCGTCTCGAAGGACGGCACGGTGATCGACGAGATTTCCGCGAACGACATGCGCAACTCTCCGCTTCCGTTCGTGGTCGGAGCGGGCGCCGAAAAGAAAGCCGCCGATCTCTACACGCTCCTGAAGCGCTTTCCCTCGATCAAGTCGGAAGTCGCGGCCGCGGTCTTCGTCGGCGAGCGGCGCTGGAATTTGCGCTTGAAAAACGGGATCGACGTTCGGTTGCCCGAGGAGAATGCCGATGTTGCGCTACTTCGCCTCGTCGCGCTCGACCGCGAAGACAAGATTCTCACGCGCGATGTGAGCGTGATCGATTTGCGCGATTCCGATCGCGTCACAGTGCGGCTTTCGGATGAAGCGATGGCCGCGCGGGACGCCGCCATGAAGGAACGCACGAAAAAGAAGGGCAAAGACACATGACCGCACTTTCTCGCGGTCTTGCGCCGCGCATGAGCCCGCTTTCGCCGCGCCGCGCGGCGACCATCGCCGCGCTCGACATCGGCACCAATAAGGTTTCCTGCACGATCGCGCGGTTGCGCCCGTTCCGCGGGGATGAAGCGATTCACGGCCGTACGCATTCGATCGAGGTGCTTGGCCTCGGCCAGGTGCGTTCGAGCGGCCTCAAAGCAGGCGCGGTCACGGATCTTGCGCGCGCGGAAGAGTCGGTGCGCCAGGCCGTGACGCTCGCGGAGCAGACAGCAGGCGTGGAGATCGCGTCGGTCGTGCTCGCGCTTTCCGGCGGGCGGATCGGCGGCGAATCTTTTTCCGCAGCCGTGCAACTGAACGGACCGTCGGTCGAGCAGCATGACATCTCTCGTGTGCTCGACGCCGCGAGTCTGCATTCGATCCGCGACGGGCGCGCGGTGCTGCACTCGCTGCCGGTGAACTACGCGCTCGACGGCAATCGCGGAATTCGCGACCCGCGCGGGATGCTTGCGCGCGATCTCGCGGTCGAGCTGCATGTCGTCACCGCCGACTTGCCGGCGCTCCGCAATCTCATTCTTTGCGTCGAGCGCTGCCATCTGACGGTTCAGGCCGTGGTCGCCGCACCCTACGCGGCGGGTCTCGCAACACTCTCGGAAGACGAAGCCGAGCTTGGCGCGACCGTGATCGATTGCGGTGCGGGCACGACGACACTCGCCGCGTTCGTCGGCGGACACTGCGTGCACGTCGACGGCATCGCGCTCGGCGGTCACCACATCACCATGGATCTCGCGCGCGGACTCTCGCTTCGCCTCTCTGACGCGGAGCGGCTCAAGACGCTGCATGGCAGCGTGATCGGTACGAGCTCCGACCACTACGATATGATCACGGTGCCGTTCGGCGATGGCGACTATGACGGCCCCGACGCAGTCACACGGGCGCGCATTGTCGGCGTGACAAAACCGCGCGCCGAAGAAATTCTGGAATTGCTGCGCGAACGGATGAAAGCGGCCGGCGTATTCGGCGAGCCGAGCCGGCAGATCGTACTCACAGGCGCGGGCGCGGAGCTCACGGGTCTTCTCGAACTGACGAGCCGGATATTCGATCGCGCCGTTCGCATCGGCCGGCCGCTCGGAATCGCAGGACTAAGAAACTGGGGCGAAGGACCGGGTTTTTCCGTCGCTGCCGGTCTTCTGGTTTATCCACAATATGCCTACCGCGAACACTTCGAGCCGCGCCGGAGGCGCGCCGGGGAACCGGGCGGCTACTTCATTCAAGTTGGGCGCTGGCTAAGAGAAAGCTTTTGAATGTCCGCGAATTGTGATTCAAACAACACTGTTGCTGAGTCGGCATCAGTGGGCGTGCGTAAAAGGGGCGATAAGGCCCAAGGGGTGACGACATGACGATTAATTTGCAGATGCCCGATATGCGTGAACTGAAACCGCATATCGCCGTATTCGGGGTGGGCGGGGCCGGCGGAAACGCCGTGAACAACATGATCACATCCGGCCTCTCCGGCTGCGATTTCGTGGTCGCCAACACCGATGCGCAGGCGCTCGCATCCTCCAAGGCGAAGCGGGTCATCCAGCTGGGAATTGAGTCAACTCAAGGACTTGGCGCCGGTTCTCACCCTGAAGTTGGAAGAGCGGCGGCGGAAGAAGCCATCGACGAATTGCGCGACCATCTGTCGGGTGCGCACATGGCCTTCATCACCGCCGGCATGGGCGGCGGCACCGGAACGGGGGCTGCGCCGGTCATCGCCCGGGTCTCGAAGGAACTGGGCCTCCTCACGGTAGGGGTCGTTACCAAGCCCTTCCAGTTCGAGGGTCAGCGGCGGATGCGGATCGCCGAGGCGGGCATCAGCGAGCTCGCGAAACACGTCGATACGCTGATCGTCATCCCCAACCAGAACCTGTTCCGGGTCGCCAACGAAAAGACCACTTTCGCCGACGCCTTCGCGATGGCCGATCAGGTGCTCTATTCCGGCGTCGCCTGCATTACCGATCTGATGGTGAAAGAGGGCCTCATCAACCTCGACTTCGCCGACGTCCGCGCCGTGATGCGCGAAATGGGCAAGGCGATGATGGGAACGGGCGAGGCTTCGGGCGAGCGACGGGCGGTGACCGCCGCGGAGGCCGCGATTTCGAATCCGCTCCTCGATGAAGTCTCCATGCGCGGCGCGCGCGGGCTTCTGATTTCGATCACCGGCGGCAAGGATTTGACGCTCTACGAAGTCGACGAAGCCGCGACCCGCATTCGCGAGGAAGTTGACCCTGACGCCAACATCATTCTGGGCGCGACTTTCGACCAGAGCTTAGAGGGCCTGGTGCGCGTGTCTGTGGTCGCGACCGGCATCGAACCGATCCCGACACCGACGGCGATCTCGCATGCCGCCGAGCGCAATTTCGCCGCCCGCATGCGCGCGATCGAAGCCGGCGAGCGCGAAACGATTCGTCCGAGCCTTACCCGCGAACCGGTTGAACCGGTCGCGATCGAAGAGGAGCCGGAGGAAACTCCGCTTGTTCCTGCAGCGGAAATCGATCAGGTCACCTTGCGGCCGCTTTCGCCGCGTCCTTCGCTCTTCCAGCCGATCAAGGAAGAAACCCGGGCCGAGGAAAGCGTCGAGGAGCCGCTAAAGCCCTTCATTCCGCCGCAGGCGGAGCGCCCCGAACGTCCGATGCGAGCGCCGCGAATGCCGCGGATCGACGAGCTTCCGATGCCGGCGCAAAACGAGTTGCGCGCCCATCGCGGCGAAGCCGCCGATGGCGGTGCTTCGCTCGAGACCAAGCGCATGACGCTCCTGCAGCGCCTTGCCCATATCGGCATGGGGCAGAAAACGCCCGCAGCGGAGAAAAAGGACGACGCGGAGCTGCCTTCCTTCCTGAAGCCGCGTGACACGGCGACGCAGTCCGAAACGCCCGTTACCAAGCCTGCAGATCGCAAGCCGCCTCAAGAGGTATCCGAATACTTCAAGCGTTCGGCACCGACCCGCAGCCCGGCGATCGAACCTGCGGCACGCACGGCGCCGAGTCATATCGAGGAAGACGAGCTCGAGATCCCTGCGTTTCTCCGGCGACAGGCGAATTAGCCCTCTGATTCGTCAAAAAATGCTTCAAAACGGATCGCGCCCGGGCCGCTAGCCTGGGCGCTTTCGTTTGGAAGCGAGGCTGTGGATAGCGGGTGCTCCGTATCTTTGCCGCGCAAAGCCCGTGTTTTCGCCAGTTTGCGGCATTCCGAATAATGGCGGGAAGCCGGCAGCAACCCGCCAAAAGCGGGTAACAAATGGTAAAAAACCGTGACTTGCCGCATGCAGATCCAGGTTTATCGTGCATTTCACGGCTAAGGGGCGGGGTGCCCTTTGGCAGGCCAACGGTACGGGGCCGGTGGCTCTTCCAAACGGTGGGGAATGCGGGCGACTTATCAAACGACTTTGGCTGAGCGTGTCGATCTGATGGGCCGCGGTGTCCATAGCGGCACCCAGACCCGTGTTTCGCTTCTTCCCGCCGAACCGAACACCGGCATCGTTTTCGTCAAGGCCGACACCGCCGGCAAGAGCCGCCGGATCGCGTTGTCGCCGGAAGCCGTCCGTAACACCGATTTCGCGACCGTTCTCGGCGACGAGAACGGCACGCTTTGCTCCACCGTCGAACACCTGCTTGCGACTTTCGTCGGCCTCGGCATCGATAACGTTGTGGTCGAGGTCGAAGGCGGGGAAGTCCCCATTTTTGACGGCAGCGCGCTTCCCTTCATCGAGGCGATCGAAGCCGCGGGCTTGGAGCGTCAGGAAGCGCCGCGCCGCTATCTCAAGGTTTTGAAACCTGTCCGGGTCAGCCAGGGCCGTGCGGCGGGCGAACTGCTCCCCTATGACGCCGGTTTCCGCGTCGAGATCGAGATCGATTTCAAGCATGCGCTCATCGGCCACCAGCGCTATGCGGCGACGCTTTCGCCCGACACTTTCCGCGAAGATCTCGCACCCGCCCGCACTTTTGGCTTCATGAGCGATGTCGCGAAGCTCTGGAGCGCTGGTTACGCGCTCGGCGCCTCCCTCGAAAACACCGTTTGCCTTGCCGAAGACCGCGTCCTCAATCCGGGCGGGCTTCGCTTCGCCGACGAGTTCGTTCGCCACAAGGCGCTCGATGCGGTCGGCGACCTTGCGCTCGCGGGCTTGCCGCTCCTCGGCCGGTATCACTCGGTTTGCGGCGGCCACAAGCTGAACGCCGCCATAGTCGCGGCGCTCACAGCCGATCGTTCCGCCTGGACGGTGGTGGAAGCCCCGCGTATCCGTGTCCGCCGCGGTCAGGCCGAGCTTGGCGTTCCGGTTGCGGTTCCTGCCTATCGGGCTGAATCTTAAGCGTTTCGCGGGCTTTCCGCGTTAATCTAGTCGCCACAATCGGGTCTGAATCCCTCGTTACCCGGGTAGCGGGGTCTTCGCATTGCAGGTAACAACAACGAGCTGCGTAAACCAGGCGTGGCCTTAGGCGAGGGCGGTCGTGAGTTTGATGGGTTTCTTCGGCCAGCGCAGAACCGGCTTTCTCCGCCTCGCGGTACTCATCCTGTGCGCGGGCTGGATCGTGGCCTGCTCCACCGTCGACAAGAACGCGATCCCGCCCGACGAGCCGGCGGACGTCCTCTACAATCAGGGCCTTACGCTCCTCAATCAGAAGGAATATGGCGACGCCGCTAAGAAATTCGCCGAGTGCGAGCGGCAGCATCCTTATTCCGAATGGGGGCGGAAGTCGCTCCTGATGATGTCCTTCGCCTATTACTCCGGCGGACAGTTCGACGAGGCGATTACGGCGGCGAAGCGCTACATCTCGCTCCACCCGGGCAATCAGGACACGGCCTACGCGCAATATCTCATGGCGTCCGCCTATTTTGACCAGATCCCGGACGTGAACCGCGACCAGGCCCGCACGCGGAAAGCGGTCGACGCGCTCGCCGAAGTGGTGCGGAAATTTCCCGACACCGAGTACGCCGAAAGCGCCAAGAAGAAGATTCAGATCGCGCGCGACAACCTCGCCGGCAAGGAAATGACGATCGGCCGGTTTTACATGGAGCGCCGAAACTTTATCGGCGCGATCAACCGCTTCAAGACCGTCGTGACACAATATCAGACCACGCGCCATGTCGAAGAGGCGCTGATGCGATTGACCGAGTGCTATATGGCGCTCGGCATCACCGGCGAGGCGCAGACCGCCGCCGCCGTGCTCGGGCATAACTTCCCGGACAGCCCCTGGTACAAGGACGCCTACAAGCTCGTCGTCTCCGGCGGGGCGGAGCCGCGCGAGGACAAGAGCTCGTGGATCTCCAAGCTCTTCCAGGTCAAGCCTGACGACAAGTCCTCCACCTGAGGCCTCATCATTCGTCATCGCCGGGCCGCAACGTCCCGCGAGCAAAGCGAGCGGCTGACGTTGCGAGACCCGGTGATCCATGAAGCATTACAGGTGCATCCGGAAGGTCATCATGGATTACCGGGTCTCGCCGCGCCAATCGGCTCGCAATCGCTCGCCGGGCGCGGCGGCCCGGTAATGACGGATATTATTGGGCCGGGATTTCCACACGGCTTGCTACGAACGGCGGCTCTTGGGATAGACTCAAGAGACTCATGCTCGTTCACCTCTCGATACGCGACATCGTCCTGATCGATAAGTTGGACCTCGACTTCTCGCCGCGCCTTTCGGTGCTGACCGGCGAGACGGGCGCGGGGAAATCGATCGTGCTCGACTCGTTCAGCCTTGCGTTGGGGGCACGGGGCGACGCCTCGCTCGTGCGCGCGGGCGCGGAGCAAGGGCAGGTGACGGCCTCTTTCGAGGTTTCGAAAAACCACCCCGCTCGAAAGCTCCTGCGGGAACATGGCGTCGACGGCGACGAGCTGATCCTTCGGCGCGTCCAGTTTTCCGACGGGCGCACGCGCGCCTTCATCAACGATCAGCCGGTCTCGGTGCAGGTGCTGCGCGAGGTCGGGCATAGCCTCGTCGAGATTCACGGCCAGCACGACGAGCGCGCGCTCGTTGATTCGAACACCCATCGCGCGCTTCTTGACGCCTTCGCCGGGCACCTCGATCAGGTTTCGAATGTCGAGAGCTTGTGGAACGCGTGGCGCGAGGCGGTAGCGCACGCAACAGCGGAGCGCGAACGGCTGGAGAAGGCGGCGGCGGAAGCCGATTTCATCCGCCATGCGGTCGAGGAACTTACCGCCATGTCGCCGCTGCCTGGCGAAGAGAAGCAGCTCGCCGACCGGCGTGCGCAAATGATGGGCGCGGAAAAGGTCGCCGAGGATTTGCGCGACGCGCATGAAACCGTGGCGGGTACCGCGAGCCCGGTGCCTTCGCTTTCCGCTTCGCTGCGCCGTCTGGAGCGGCGGCAAAATGACGCGCCCGATCTCGTCGGCGTGCCGGTGAAGGCGCTGGAGGTTGCGTTGAACGCGCTTGAGGAAGCGCGCGACGGGTTGGAGCGCGCGCTGCGGGCAGCGGATTTCGATCCGAGGGAACTGGAGCGGATCGAAGAGCGTCTATTTGGTCTACGCGCCGCCGCGCGGAAATACCAAACGACGGTCGAGGACCTGCCCGTGGTGGCCGCGCGCTTTGCTTCCGATCTCGAAGCAATCGACAAAGGCTCGGAGAACCTGAAGAAGCTGGAGGCGGCCGCGAAAGAATCCGAAAGCGCCTACCGCGCTGCAGCCGAAAAACTATCCGCCGCGCGCAAGAAGGCGGGGACCGCGCTCGCGAAAGCCGTGAACGCGGAGCTCGCGCCGCTGAAATTGGAGCGCGCCGAGTTTGTCGTGCAGATCGAAAGCGATCCAGCCTCGGCGGGGCCGGAGGGGCACGACCGGGCGGAATTCTGGGTGCGCACCAATCCTGGCTCGAAGCCGGGGCCCTTGATGAAGGTCGCTTCCGGCGGCGAGCTTGCGCGGTTTCTTCTGGCGCTCAAGGTCGTGCTCGCCGACAAAGGCTCGGCGCCGACGCTTGTCTTCGACGAGATCGACACGGCGGTCGGCGGAGCGGTCTCCGACGCGATTGGCGCGCGGCTCGCGCGGCTTGGCGAGAAAGTGCAGGTGTTTTCGGTGTCGCACGCGCCGCAGGTGGCCGCGCGCGCTTCGCATCATTTTCTGGTCAGCAAGGAACCGGCGGGTGCGAAACGGGTTGTCACCCGCGTGAAAGCGCTCGAATCGAAACAAAAGCGTGAGGAGATCGCCCGTATGCTTGCCGGCGCGGAAGTCACCGAAGAGGCTCGCGCGGCGGCGGAGAAGCTGATCGCGGGAGCGGGGCGGTAGTCATTGCTATGCGCAATTCAATTCGGTCGTGGCCAGGCTTGTCCCGGCCATCCACGTCTTGTTTAAGGAAGGCGTGGATGCCCGGCACAAGGCCGGGCATGACGCCGGAGTTCTAAGTCGTGGCCCAGCGAAAAACTTCAAAGGCGATCGACGAGCTCACTGAAAAGGAAGCCAAGTCCGAACACGCTCGTCTGGAAGCCGAAATCTCCGAGCACGACCAGCTTTATTATCAGAAAGACGCGCCGAGGATTTCCGACGCCGAGTATGACGCCCTTCGCAGGCGCTATGAGGAAATCGAGAAGCGATTCCCCGACCTGAAAACGCTTACGAGCCTCTCGATGCGCGTGGGCGCCGCGCCGTCCGGCAAGTTCGCCAAGGTCAAACATGCGGTGCCGATGCTTTCGCTCGCGAACGCCTTCAGCGAGGACGACGTGCGCGATTTCGTCGGTCGCATCCGGCGCTTCCTCAGGCTTTCCGAGGGCGAGCCGATCGCCTTTTCCGCCGAGCCCAAGATTGACGGGCTCTCGATGTCGCTCCGTTACGAAAAGGGCGAGCTTGTCAGTGCCGCGACGCGCGGCGACGGTGCCGTGGGCGAGGACGTGACCGCGAATATCCGTACGCTCAAAGCCGTTCCGCAGAGGCTGAAAGGCAGGCATCCGCCCTCGGTCTGCGAAGTGCGCGGTGAGGTCTATATGACCAAGTCCGACTTCCTGAAGCTGAACGCGCGGCAAAAGGAATCCGGCGGCCAGATTTTCGCCAATCCCAGGAATTCCGCCGCGGGTTCGCTCCGCCAGAAAGACCCGAAGATCACCGCTTCGCGTCCGCTCGGCTTCTTCGCCTATGGCTGGGGCGAGATCAGCGACATGCCGGCGAAGACGCAATCCGGCATGGCCGAATGGTTCAAAACGTGCGGCTTCGACACCAATCCGCTAATGAAGATCTGCCGCTCGGTAGAGGAGCTGATCAAATTCCACGTCGGCATCGAGGAGCGGCGTGCGAAGCTCGACTACGACATCGACGGCGTCGTCTACAAAGTGGACCGCATCGATTGGCAGGAGCGGCTCGGCTATGTCGGCCGCGATCCGCGCTGGGCGATCGCGCACAAATTCCCGGCTGAGCGTGCCACCACAGTCGTGAAAGGCATCACGATCACTGTCGGGCGCACGGGAACGCTCACGCCGACGGCGCAGCTCGAGCCCGTGACTGTGGGCGGGGTGGTCGTGCAGAACGCGACCCTGCACAACGAGGATTACATCAAAGGTATTGGCGGCGACGGCGAGCAGATCCGCGAGGGCCGCGATATCCGTATCGGCGACACGGTCATCATCCAGCGCGCGGGCGACGTCATCCCGCAGGTGGTGGATGTCGTCATCGACAAGCGCCCGAAGTCGGCCAAGCCCTATCAATTCCCGAAGAAATGCCCGTGCTACCTGCACACCGACATCGTGCGCGAAACTACGGCGGCCGGCGAGGAAGGCGCTCGTGCCCGCTGCTCCGGCGAATTCGCCTGCCCGTTCCAGAAGATCGAGCACTTGAAGCTCTTCGTCTCGCGCCGCGCCTTCGACATCGACGGGCTCGGCGAGAAGCAGATCGAGCTCTTCTTCGAGAAGGGCTGGGTGAAGGAGCCCGCGGAGATTTTCACCCTGGAATCGCGCAACAAGAAGATCAAGCTCGAGGACGAAGAAGGCTTCGGCGAGACCTCGGTGCGCAATCTGTTCACATCGATCCGCAATCGCCGTGAGATCCCTCTCGACCGCTTCATCTACGCGCTCGGCATCCGGCATGTGGGCGATACCACGGCGCTCGCGCTCGCGCGCGGCTACGGCTCATGGAAGGCATTCCACGACGCGGCGCTGAAAATCGCCAAGGGCGACGAGGAAGCGGTCGCCGACATGGATTCGCTCGACCAGATCGGCGATACGGTGATCGAGGCGGTGAAAACCTATTTCGGCGAAAGCCACAATCGCGGCATCGTCGAGCGGCTGACGAAGGAAGTGACGATCCTCGACGCCGAGAAGCCGCGCAGCGACAGCAAGGTTGCGGGCAAGACTGTCGTGTTTACCGGCGCGCTCGAAAAGATCACGCGCGACGAAGCGAAGACGATGGCCGAGCGTCTCGGCGCCAAGGTGTCGGGTTCGGTGTCGAAGAAAACCGACTATGTCATCGCCGGCCCCGGCGCGGGCTCGAAGCTCGCGGAGGCGAAGAAGCACGGCGTGAAAGTGTTGAGCGAAGAAGAGTGGTTCAAGCTGGTGTCGTAGTCGCGCGCTGAGGATTCCCTCTCCCCGTTGGGGAGAGGGTTAGGGTGAGGGGGAATGGGCGCTTCGAGCCAAATTGCGCGTAAACTCCGGCGCAATCAGACAGACGCTGAACGAAGGCTATGGTTGCGCTTGCGGGATCGCCGCCTCGAAGGCTTCAAGTTCCGGCGGCAGTTTCCAATCGGAAAATACGTCGTCGATTTTGTATGCTTGGATGCACATGGGATCGTCGAGATCGACGGTGGGCAACACGGCCACGATGATCATGACAAAGAGCGGGATCGTTTTCTTGAAGCGAATGGATTCGTCGTTGTTCGGTTCTGGAATCACGACGTGATGAAAAATGTCGACGGCGTTTGCCAGGAGCTTCTCTCGACGCTGCGGGTTGAATGACCCCTCACCCCGGCCCTCTCCCCACAGGGGAGAGGGAGTCACGCCGTCCGCATCAAAGGCTCTGTCGCCGCGATCAGCCA
Source organism: Alphaproteobacteria bacterium (assembly GCA_021325315.1). Lineage (GTDB taxonomy): Bacteria > Pseudomonadota > Alphaproteobacteria > Rhizobiales > Xanthobacteraceae > Palsa-892. Next base: position 16,821 of record JAJPHK010000027.1, on the reverse strand, counting down.
GTCGCGCACATCCCCGTCCACGAGCGGCGAAATCTCGGCGCGAACACGCGCGTGATAGGTGTCGAGCCAATCCAGCTCTTCGAGCGAAAGTTCGCTCGGCAAAATCAGGTGGCGGTCGATGGGCGCGAGCGTGAGCGTCTCGAAGCAAAGGAGCTTCTTCTCCGCGCCTGCAGGCGCCTTGTGCGGCTGCACGAGCACGAGATTTTCCGTGCGGATGCCGTAGGCGTTCGTTTTGTAATAGCCGGGCTCGTTCGAGAGGATCATGCCGGCTTCCAGCTTCTCGGCGCCGAGCTTGGAAATCCGCGCGGGGCCTTCATGCACGGAGAGATAGCTCCCGACGCCGTGGCCGGTGCCGTGGTCGAAATCGAGGCCTGCGCGCCAGAGCGGCGCGCGTGCGAAGCCGTCGATCTGGGCGCCGGACGTGCCTTCCGGGAAGACCGAGCGCATAATCGCGATGTGGCCTTTCAGCACCAGCGTGAATCGCTCTCGCATTTCGTGCGTCGGATCGCCGACAATGATGGTACGGGTCACGTCCGTGGTGCCGTCCTCGTATTGCGCGCCGGAGTCGATCAGGAACAATTCGCCCGGCGAGATTTTGCGGTTCGACTTTTGCGTCACACGATAATGCACGATCGCGCCATGCGGCCCAGCGCCTGCGATGGTGGGAAAGGAAACGTCCTTTAGCTTCCCTGTTTCGCGTCGGAAACTCTCCAGCGCTGCGACCGCATCAATCTCGGTAAGCTTGCCGCCGGGCGCCTCGCGGTCGAACCAGGCGAGGAATTTTGCGAGCGCCGCGCCATCGCGCTTGTGCGCCTCGCGCGCGCCCGCGATTTCGGTTTCATTCTTCACCGCTTTCATGCGGGTGACGGGATCGGCGCCCTTCGCGACCGTGCCGCCGGCTTTTTCGATGACATCCGCGAGGTGCTTGGGCGCGGTCGCCTGATCGAGGCGGATGTTCTTTCCCTTGGCGAGGGCGGCGAGCGCCGCGTCGAATTCCGCGGGCTCCTGCACGTTCGCAACCTTGGAAAGAGTGTCGCGCACCTCATTCGAAAGCTTGCGCGCATCGACGAAGAGCGATGGCTTTCCTTCCTGCGGCACGATTGCCCAGGAAAGCGGAAGCGGCGTGTGCGTCACGTCCGCGCCGCGGATATTGAACGTCCAGGCGACGGAGGCGGGGTCGGACAAAACAGCGGCGTCGAGTTTCGTCTTGCCGAGCTCGCCTTGCAGGCGTTTGATTTTGCTTTCCGCGCTTTCGCCAGCGAAGCGAATGTCGTGCAGCACCACGGGCGAAAGCGGCGGTTGGGGCCTGTCCGTCCAGATCGCATCGACCGGATTGCTGTCGGCGGCGACCAGCATTGCGTTTGCGCGCACACAGGCTTTCGCGAGCTTCTCGACGCCGTCGATCGTGGTGCGGAGCGGGTCGTAGCCGAAATTGCCGCCCGCCTTCAGATTCTTCGCGAGCCATTCTTCCGGCGGCGTATCCACAAGATGCTCGACCGTGAAGGCGGTTTCGTCCACCTGCGCCTTGGCTTCGAGCGTGTAGCGGCCGTCGACGAAGAGCGCGGCCTTGTTTTCGAGCACGATCGCGACACCCGCTGAGCCGGCAAAACCCGTGAGCCAGGCTAGCCGCTCCTCGCTCGCGGGCACATATTCGTTTTGATGCTGGTCGGCGCGCGGGACGATGAAACCGTCGAGCTTGCGCTTTAAAAGTTCCGCGCGCAGCGCCTGTAGCCGCTCTTTCCCCTTGGAAGGGTCGGTTTTTTCGCCGAACGACTGGAATTTTGCCTCGAACATAGGGGCGTTCTAGGGCGCAGAACCGCTCTCGTCCATCACAAGCCCGCCCTCGCCAAACGGGGCTTGCGATGCCATTTTGTTCTTAAAAGGATTCGTTCTTGGCCGACCCGCTGAAAAATATCGGCGATTTTGCCTCGCCTGTCCCAAAACCGGGCGGGATCGCCGCGCGTGCGCGTGCCGCCGTCACCGGCAATGCCGCCTATCTCGAAGGTCTGAATCCGGAGCAGCTTGAGGCGGTGCAGACCCTCGACGGGCCGGTGCTGGTGCTCGCGGGCGCGGGTACGGGCAAGACGCGGGTTTTGACGACGCGCGTCGCGCATATCCTCGCGACCGGCCGCGCCTGGCCATCGCAGATTCTCGCCGTCACCTTCACCAACAAGGCCGCACGCGAGATGAAGGAGCGTGTCGAAAGGATGGTCGGCGAGACGGTGGAGGGCATGCCGTGGCTCGGCACGTTCCATTCGATCGGCGCAAAGATCCTGCGGCGGCATGCGGAGCTTGTCGGGCTCAAATCCAACTTCACCATTCTCGATACCGACGACCAGATCCGGCTCTTGAAGCAAATCCTCTCCGCCGCCGATATCGACGACAAGCGCTGGCCCGCACGGGTCCTGGCCGCGATCATCGACGGCTGGAAGAATCGCGGGCTCACGCCGGAAAAAGTCTCGGCGGGCGACGCGAGCTTCGCAGACGGGCGGGGACGAGAGCTTTATGCCGCTTACCAGGAGCGGCTGAAGACGCTGAACGCGGCCGATTTCGGCGATCTTTTGCTCGAAAACATCCGGCTCTTTCAGGAGCAGCCGGACGTGCTGGAGCAGTATCAGAAGCGCTTCCGCTACATGCTGGTGGACGAGTATCAGGACACGAATGTCGCACAATATTTGTGGCTGCGCCTCTTGGCGCAGGGAACGCGCAATCTCTGTTGCGTCGGCGACGACGACCAGTCGATCTATGGCTGGCGCGGGGCGGAAGTGGACAACATCCTGCGTTTCGAGCGCGATTTCCCCGGCGCGAAGGTGATCCGCCTTGAGCGAAACTATCGCTCGACCGGGCATATTCTTTCAGCTGCTTCGCACTTGATCGCGCATAACGAAAGTCGGCTCGGCAAGACGCTGCACACCGAGGACGTGGACGGCGAGAAAGTGACCGTCACCGGCGCGTGGGATTCGGAAGAAGAGGCGCGCGACATCGGCGAGGAGATCGAGCAACTGCACCGGAAGGGCCACAAGCTTTCCGAGGTCGCCATTCTCGTGCGCGCCTCGTTCCAGATGCGCGAGTTCGAGGATCGCTTTGTCACCCTCGGCTTGCCCTATCGCGTGATCGGCGGCCCGCGCTTCTACGAGCGGCAGGAAATTCGCGACGCGCTCGCCTATTTTCGGGTGATCGTGCAGCCGGCGGACGATCTCGCCTTCGAGCGGATCGTGAACGTGCCGAAGCGGGGCCTGGGCGACTCCACGCTGCAGACGCTGCATGACTATGCGCGTGCGAACAACGTGCCGCTCGTGGACGCGGCGCGGGCGATGACCGCGACCGAAGAACTGAAGCCGAAGCCGCGCGGGGCGCTGAAGGACCTTATCGTTTCGTTCGACCGCTGGCGCAACCAGCTTGAATCGCTCCCGCACACAGAGCTTGCCGAGATCGTGCTGGAGGAATCCGGTTACACCGACATGTGGCAAAAGGAACGCTCGGCGGAAGCGGCGGGGCGGTTGGAGAACCTGAAAGAGCTCGTCCGCTCGATGGAGCAGTTCGAGAACCTGCCCGGTTTTCTCGAGCATATTTCGCTGGTGATGGATGCCGAAAGCGGCGCTGGGCAGGATGCGGTGAACGTGATGACGCTGCACTCGGCGAAGGGGCTCGAATTCGACACGGTGTTCTTGCCGGGCTGGGAAGAGGGGCTCTTGCCGCATCAGCGTTCGCTCGACGAGCAGGGCCGCGCGGGCCTCGAAGAAGAGCGGCGGCTCGCGCATGTGGGACTCACCCGGGCGCGCAAACGCGCGAAGATTTATTTTACCTCGCACCGGCGCGTTCACGGCCTGTGGAATTCGACCGTGCCGAGCCGCTTTCTCGACGAACTTCCCGAAAAGAGCGTGGAAGTCGCGGAGGCAAAAGGCGGCTGGGGGCAGCCGGTGAGCCGCTTCGACCGCGTCGAGCCGTTTTCCTCGACGTACAACACGCCTGGCTGGCAGCGCGGGCGGGCACAAAGGGGCGGAGGTTTTTCGGAAGCGCCGCGCGGCTATAAGCGCGGACCGGTGACGATCAACGGCAAGGCCATCGACAAGACCGGCGCGCCGCACACCGCGTTCAAGCTCGGGGAGCGCGTCTTTCACCAGAAATTCGGCTATGGAAAGATCACAGAAGTCGACGGCAACAAGCTAACCGTAAATTTCGACAAGGCGGGCGAGAAGCGCGTGGTCGAGAATTTTGTCGAGCGGGCCTGACGAGGCGTGAGCGATCCCAAGGATCAGACGCATGTTGTGCGCCTTGTGACGAACGAGGCGGCGGCGAAGCGCATCGCCAATCTTTTCGCCGAGAGTTTCGATCCGGAAGAAGTCGCGGCTGCGGCTTTCGAAAGTGCAGAGGGCTGGAAAGCGGAGCTCCATTTCGCGCGCAAGCCGGATCGCGGGCGAGTATGCGAGCTGTTGCGGACGGCCGGCGCGGACGCTTCGAGCGCCGTTTTTGAAACGGTCGCCAAAAAGGATTGGGTGGCGGCAAGCTTAGAGGGGTTGAAGCCGGTGCGCGTGGGCCGGTTCGTGGTGCACGGCGCGCACGACCGCGAAAAAGTCGGTGTCAATCAAATCGGTATCGAGATCGAGGCAGCGCTCGCCTTCGGCACGGGCCATCACGGGACGACGCAGGGCTGCCTTGCGGCCATCGAGCAATTTGCGCGCAAGCGAAAGCCGAAACGAACGCTCGATCTCGGTACGGGAACGGGTGTTCTGGCCATCGCGGCCGCCCGCCGTACGCGGCACCCGGTGATCGCGAGCGATCTCGATCCGGTGTCGGTGACAACCGCGCGCGAGAACGCGCGCGTCAACCAGGCTGGAAATTTCATTCGTTTCGCGAGGGCGGCTGGCGTGAATGCACCGCTTCTTCGCGCGAATGCGCGCTACGATCTGGTGCTGGCGAATATTCTGCTGCCGGTCTTGAAGCAACTGGCAAGGCCGGTCCGTTCTTTGCTCGCGCCGGGCGCAACCGTGGTTCTCTCGGGGCTGCTCGCCTCGCAAGCCAATGCGGCGGCGAGCATTTGGCGGGTGCAGGGACTAAGGCTCGTCTCGCGCCAAACGCTGGACGGCTGGACGACACTGACGCTCAGGCGCGGCCGTTACTGAAGATCGCCTAATTTCTCGGCGGCATGCCGATCGCGCGCCCGATCTCGGAGGGGCGCGGCAACGTGCGGTGCGCGGACTTCATCATCGCGAGCCGCTCGAGAACGTCGTCAGGGAACGGCGTAACTTTTTTCGCGTTCAGATCGACGTGCAATGCAAGCTGCTCTGAGGTCGCCGAAATCCAGTCCTCGGTCGCGTGATGCAGCTCGGCGTAAAGATGCAGACGCTTTTCGTCGTAATCGATCAGCCGGATTGCCGCGCGCACCGGCATGTTCGCCGAAAGCTCGCGCAGATAACGCACATGCGCTTCCGCGGTGAAGAAGGAAGCGTTCCGTTCGCGCGCGTAATCGGGACCGAGGCCGACGAGGAAGAAGGCTTCATCGACCGCGCGATCGATCAGTACGTTGTAATAGGCCATGTTGAGGTGGCCGTTGTAGTCGATCCAGGCGGGATCGACGGTCATCACGGACGATACGAACGGCGCGAAGAATACGGGTTCGAAATCGATACGAGCAGGCATCGCTGTTGGCGCTCGGTTTCACCCCCTGGCGGACAAATGATGCAACGCGAATTGTGATCGCGCAAGCGGGAGTCACGTTTGGCGGGCGGTTCTGTTAGGGTGGGCGACATGAATGAGCCCCTGCGCCGCCCGCTACCTGACGCCGTCGAGCGCGTGAAATCGGCGCTTGCCGCGCGTTTCGGGAACAAGGTCTCTACCGCGGAGGCCGTGCGGAAACAGCATGCGAACACCACCACCTGGCTTCCCAACGAGGCGCCGGACGCGGTGGTCTATGCGGCTTCCACCGAGGATGTGCAGGACACGGTTCGTATCTGCGCCGAGCATAAGATGCCGGTGATCCCGTTCGGGACGGGAACCTCGCTCGAAGGGCATGTGAACGCGCCGTTCGGCGGGGTTTCCATCGACCTGATGGAGATGAACCGGGTGCTCGCGGTGCATGCCGAGGATCTGGACTGCGTGATCGAGCCCGGGGTCACGCGAAAGAAGCTGAACGAGCATCTGCGCGACCAGGGGCTGTTCTTCCCGATCGATCCCGGCGCCGACGCCTCGCTCGGCGGCATGACCGCGACACGCGCCTCGGGTACGAACGCCGTGCGCTACGGCACGATGAAGGACAATGTGCTTTCGCTGAAAGCCGTGCTCGTGAACGGCGAGGTGCTGACGACCGCGCGGCGGGCGAAGAAGTCCTCAGCGGGCTACGATCTGACGCGGCTGTTCGTCGGCTCCGAAGGTACGTTCGGCGTCATTACCGAAATTACGCTTAGGCTCGCGGGCATCCCCGAAGCGATCTCCGCGGGCATTTGTCCGTTCCCCTCTGTCGAAGCGGCCTGCAAGGCGACGATCGCGACCATTCAGTCCGGCATTCCGGTTGCCCGCATCGAGCTTCTGGATGCGCTGCAAGTAAGGGCGTCGAATTTATATTCGAAACTTTCGCTGAAAGAGACACCGACGCTGTTTCTGGAATTTCACGGCTCCGAAGCAGGCGTCGCAGAACAAGCCGAACGCTTCGGCGAAATCGCCGCCGACCTTGGCGGCGGGCCATTCGAATGGACGACCAAGGCGGAGGACCGCACGAAACTCTGGCAGGCGCGGCATGACGCCTATTGGGCAGTGATCAACATGCGCAAGGGCTGTCAGGCCTTCGCGACCGATGTATGCGTGCCGATTTCAAAACTCGCCGAATGCGTGACCGCGACGCAAGCCGACATCGAGAAATTCAAACTGGTCGCCCCCATCGTCGGCCATGTCGGAGACGGCAATTTCCACGTCTCGGTGCTGCTCGACATGAGCGATGCCGATGAAGTTGCGCGCGCCCGCAAGTTTAACGAGCGTCTGGTGGAACGTTCGCTCTCGCTCGACGGCACCTGCACGGGCGAGCACGGCGTGGGCGAGGGGAAAATCCGCTATCTCGAGGCCGAGCACGGAAAGACCGGACTCGAAGTGATGCGGAACCTCAAACGCGCGCTCGATCCGGATAACATCATGAATCCGGGAAAGATTTTCGCGCTCTGACGGGCATTGTGACACCTTCCCGCCGCATTCAGGCGCGCTCAGCCCTACTATCGCTGCAAGTTTTCCCTACTCGACGAAAGGCCGATCCTGACGCAATTTCGTGTCAGATGGCAGGAGATTTCGTTGCAACATAGCCTTTTGGGGCTCGCGCTGGCGCTGATCGCGGCGATTATTGCAGCACTCGCAGCCCCTTTGTTCGTGGATTGGAATGCCTGGCGGCCGGAGTTCGAGCAGCGGGCGGCCGCTCTGCTGGGAACGCCGGTCACGATCCGGGGCCCGATCGAGGCCTCGATCCTGCCGACACCCGCTTTTGTGATGCGCGATGTCACCGTGGGCGATGCCGAGCGCGGCACGGGCCTCAAGGCCGGGCAGATCCGCGGCATTCTTTCGCTCGGGGCGCTGTTCCGCGGCGCAGTGGAAGCGGAAGAAATCGTTCTCAGCCGGCCGAAGATGCGGCTCACCTTCGGCCCGGAAGGCAAGATCGCCCTCGAGCAGACGGGTGTAAACACGAGTTCGCTTTCGATCTCGCGTTTCACGGTCGAGGGCGGAACGCTCACGGTCGACGACCGCGCGAACGCGAAGCAATTTCAATTCAACGACGTCACCGCCGCGGGCGAACTGCAATCGCGGGATGGGCCGATCAAAGTGGACGCTTCGTTCACCGAGGACGGCAAGCCGCGCAACAATGCCTGGAAATTGCGGGCGTCGACCGGCCAGTTCGGCGACAGCAAGGGCAAGCTCCGGCTTTCGCTCGTACGCGCGGATGCGACGCAACTCGACGCCGACGGAACGCTTCTGCTCAAGGGCGGAGTGCCTGCATTCGATGGAAAGATCAATCTTTCTCAGCCCGGTACATTGCCTTGGAAGCTCGCGGCGAACGCAGCCGCGAGCAACTTTTCACTCGTGCTGGACGAGCTTCAGGTCTCGCTTGGCGGCGAGGCGCCGATCGAGTTTTCGGGACAAGCGCGTGTCGAATCGTTGAAGCGCGGCGTTTTCGACGCCGAGTTTTCGGCGAAATACGCCGATCTCGACCGTGCGGAGGGTGCGGAGAAACAGACGATCGCGGCGGCGCTCGCCCCGCTCAAGGACTTGATTACGGGTTTTCACGGCTGGCCGCTCTCGGGGACGCTCAAACTATCGATCGCGCAACTCGTGGCGGGAGGCGGAAATGTGCGCGATTTCGCAGCGGTTTTCTCCGCTCGCGAAGGCGCGCTCGCGCCGGAGCGGCTCAGCGCGCGTCTGCCGGGGCGCGGCTCGATCGATATCAAGGGTATTGCCGCGCGCGACGGCGAGTTCAAAGGCCGTTGGGTGGTTTCAGCGGAGGAGCCGGCGACGCTCGCGGAATGGTCGGGCCTGTTGCCGCCCGACATTATGGGCAGCGGGCCTTTCAAGCTTGACGGCGGGCTGTTGCTCTCCGGCGAGAAGCTTACGCTCGACCCGTTCCTGCTCTCGCTCGGCGAGACCAAGCTGGGCGGCGATCTTGTTTATGAGCCCGCGGCGCAAGGAAGGCCTGCGCATGTGCGCACGCGGCTGAACGGCAACGCAGTTGACCTCGCACTGCTCGTGCCGCTCACGCAAAAACTCATGGCCCAGAAAAATCCATTCGATGTCGATGCGTCGCTCGACGTGATGTCGCCGCGCATTCTGAACCAGACGGCGCGGCGGCTGCAGGCGGCGCTTTCGCGGAGGGGGAACGGGCTTGTTCTTGATCGTATCGCCGTGGAGGACATGGGCGGATTGACCTTCACTGCGCACGGCGAAATCGCTTCCTACGCGGAGAAACCGAAAGGCCGGGTGGAATTCAGCGCCGATGCGGCCAATCCCTCCGGTCTGAACGAGCTTGCGAACAGTTTCGCCGGGCCGGAAATGGCCGCCTATATCCGCCGTATCGCCGCGGCGGCGATGCCGTTGCGCCTTACGGGCGCAATCGACGGCAACGGCGCGGCCCCGAATGTCGCCATCCAGGCGAAGGGCAAGGCGAACGAAACGGATGTGACGTTCACCGCGAATGCGGATCCGCATTCACTTTTCATCGACAACGTCCGGCTCGCGCTGAAAACGCCCGACGCGTCGGGACTTGTAGCGCTTCTCGGGCTCCCGATGCCGGAAGCGCAGGCCGGCCAAGGGCGGTTTGAACTTGCGCTCGGCAAGAAGGAAAAGGATGCGGCGCCGCTGAAGGCGCATCTGGTCTTTCCCGGAATCGACCTTTCGGGTGAGGGCGCCCTGCGGTTTGGCAGCCATCTCGAGCCGCGGGTTAATCTGAACCTGAAGGCGACGGACTTCCGCGCGCTGTCCATCGCCGCCGCCCGGGCGAGTGACGCCGTCGTGCCCGCGAGCGGCACCGCGCGGCTGATCCGGGCCGAGGGCGGGATTGCGCTCGAGGATCTCGCGCTCGACTTTGGGGATACGCGCGTGCGCGGCCGCGTAACCATGAGGGGCATCGAAGCACCCGCGCTTTCAGGCGAGTTCTCCGTGAACCGGAGCGAGCTTGCAACGCTGCTCGCGCTCGCGCTCGGCCGTGCGGACGAAGGCACGCCATGGTCGGATCGGCCGCTTGGCCCACGACCCCTCGCTGGCGCGAGCGGCGACTTTTCCATCGAGAGCGCGGCGCTCGGACTCGGCGGCAATCTTGCGGCGACCGGCGTACGGATGAAATTCCGCTTCGACCGCGATCGGGTTTCGATTGACGATTTTTCCGGCGATCTCGCCGGCGGAAAGTTGCTTGCGCATGCGCGCATTTCCAGGCCGGATCTGATTTCCTTCGAGGGAGGGCTTTCGCTGAAGGACGCGGAGATCGCGCGGGTCGTCTCGCCCGCGAACTGGCGCTCGGCTGTTCACGGCAAAGGCGACGTCACACTCGATCTCGCGGGGCAGGGCGCATCGCCCGCGCAGCTCGCCGGCAATCTCGCGGGGCGCGGAAAGTTTGCCTTCGAGAAAGTGGAAGTCGACAAACTCGCACCCGGCGCGCTCACCAAGGTTCTTGCGGCGACCGCCAAAAGCGCGATGCCCGACGAGGCGACTGTCCGCGCGCAACTCACGAAGGCGCTCGAAGAAGCGCCGCTTAAGACGGCGAAAATCGAAGGATCGATTGTCGCCGCGAACGGAATCGTTCGGACGGGAAAGACAACCGTGAAAGAGGGCGGGACCGATGTCATCACGGATATCGCGGTCGACCTCGCAAAACTCAGCCTCGATGCTTCGATCGGGTTTGAAAATCCGGCTCCGAAGGGCGTCAATGCGCAGCCCTCCTTTTCGGTTTCCTGGCGCGGGCCGCTCCGGGAGCCCGCGCGCAGCCTGGAAATCGCGCCGCTGATGGCCGTCATCTCGCTGCGGGCCATGGACGACGAAATGCGGAAAATCCGCGATCGCGCCACGGCGCTTCGGGCGCCGCAGATTCCGCCAATCGTTCCGCCCCTTGCGACCGAGACGCCGCCGTCTCCTCCGAAACCAAAAACGCCGCCGCCGCGTCCGAAGGCACAGCCCGCGCAAGGCACGCAGACGATCAAACTCGATCCGATTCATTGACCGGACGGTTGCGAAGGCCGCGATCCGCCTGCGTCAGTTCGTCTCCCACACCGCGCTACCTTTTCGTGCCGCTGCGACACTTGCGCAAATTGACCCTGCGCTGCCCCGCTTAAAATCTCGCGCGATCGGCGTGGAGAGAAGCATGGTCGCGATTTTGGGGCTGCTGATTGCCGGCGCGTCAGCGGGTGCGTTTTGGTATCTGCTTCCGAGGAACGGGCAGGTTCACTGGTTGGTGACGGCGCGCGGTTTTGAACAAATGCTGCCGCTCGCCCTGATCAGCGGTTTCGCAATTGGCGTCGTAATGTTCTGCTCGATTTTAACGTAGCGGTTCGCGCCGCTCGTAAGTCACGAAAGTATAGGGAAGCGAATCGTTCGGCCCTTGATGCGGGCCGTCGCGCGAAATTTCCTTCCACTCCCTTTTGTCGAAGGGCGGGAAATAGGCGTCGCCTTCCGGCGTGCCATGCACCTCGGTGATTTCGAGCCTGCTCGCGCGCGGCAGGGTTTCGGCGAACACGACATTCCCGCCGATGATCGCGATCTCGCCGGTATTGTCTTTGGCGGCAAGGGAAATCGCGTCCCTGAGATTGGTGACGACAGTTGCGCCTTCGGCTTTGTAATTCGGATTCGTGGTGAGCACGATATTGGTGCGGCCTTTTAGCGGCCCGCCCATCGACTCATATGTGAGCCGGCCCATGATGACCGGTTTTCCCATGGTGAGCTTCTGAAAGCGTTTAAGGTCGCCGGGAATTTTCCAGGGAAGCTGGCCGTTTTTGCCGATAACGCCGTTCTCGGCCACGGCGACGACAAGGACAAGGCGCGGGTCGCTCATTATTTCTTGCGAAACTTGTCGAGGCTGACGACCTGTGCGCCGGTTTGCGCGTCTTTCTGCTCGTCCGTTTCTTTCTCTTCCTTCGCGGATTTTTTCGGAGCGGGTTCGGCCGCGTCCTTTTTCTTCGCACGGGAGGGGAGCGCAGCCTTTGGGGTTTCCTCCGGCTCGGAAGCGGCGCCGCGCGGGGTCTGGCGGCGGTCGCCGATCGCGGCGGTTTCTTTCGGCTCATTCGCGGCGAGGCCCGGCGCGGTTTGTCCCTCGGCGACGATTTCGAATTGCAGGCCGAAAGGCACGGACGGATCGTGGAAACCTTTGATCGCGTTAAACGGGATGACGAGCTTCTCCGCGACGCCGCCGAAGGAAAGGCCGACCGAGAACGAATCCTCGCCGACGTCGAGATCCCAGAACTGGTGCTGCAATACGATCGTCATTTCCTCGGGATACTTGGCCTTCATGCGGCTCGAGATTTTCACGCCGTCTGCGCGCGTGTCGAAGGCGATGAAGAAATGGTGCTCGCCGGGCAAACCGTTTTTCGCAACGTCCGATAGAACCTTGCGGACGACGCCGCGCAAGGCGTCCTGGGCCAGGAGATCGTAGCGGATGAGATCAGCCATATTCTCAGTCAAGCCGATTCCGGCCGCCTTCGCCAAGTCAAAGAAAGGGCAACGCACATACGAAAGTGGGGGCTTCTGTTGCCAGGTGCCCCCGGACCCCGCCTAAAGGTGCAAACCCCTAGGGCTTAGATTTCGGTTTTTCAAACCGCTTACGCGGCCTGAGCAACCGGAGCGTAGTTGTCGTTGGCAACTATGCAATGGCCCGATAACGACGGAACCATCCCGGGCAAAAGCCTCGCCCTTTACACCATCGTCGATCCTGTTTCGCCCCCGCCGAAATCCGATTGCTCCAAGGCGAATTTTGGTGGAGGCGCCGGGTACTGCCCCCGGGTCCGAATGGTTTATTGCGGCGCGCGTTTATTGCCATAGCTGGCTTGCGCCAGCACGACGAATATAGGCATTTTCGCCCGGCAAAAAAAGGGCCGACTCAGCGGGGAGAAGAACCATTCGGAACGTCAGCGGCTTGCCGCGGAGCGCCGGAAAATTTTGCGCGTTAACGATGCTGGCGATGCTCGCGCTCGCCACCCAGGCGTTTGCGCAAACGAAAACGCTCACGCCGCCGTCGACGACACGGCTGAAGGCTACGGCCGTCGCCGCCCAGAACGGCATGGTGGTGACGGACGAACCGCTTGCGACGCATGTCGGGGTTGAGATCCTGCAGAAGGGCGGAAACGCCGTCGATGCCGCAGTCGCTGTCGGCTTCGCCCTCGCGGTGACGTATCCGACCGCCGGCAATATCGGCGGTGGCGGCTTCATGCTGGTGCGGCAAGCCGCGGACAATACGATCCGCGCGTTCGACTATCGCGAAACCGCGCCTTTCGCCGCCAGCAAGGATATGTTTCTGAATCTGCGGGGCGAGGCCGATCCGAAAAAATCCCGCGAGGAAGGACTGGCGGTGGGCGTACCGGGAACCGTCGCGGGGCTTGCGCTTGCGCTCGAGAAGAGCGGTTCCGGAAAATTCACGCTTGCCGAGCTGATCGCGCCCGCGATCAAGCTCGCGCGCGACGGATTTCCGGTGAGCGCGGAACTTTCGGATTCGCTCTCGAAATCGAAGGAGGTTCTCGCCCGATGGCCTTCGACCGAAAAAATCTTCTTCAAGCCCGATGGGTCGATTTTGCAGCCCGGCGATTTGCTGGTGCAGAAAGATCTCGCCGATACGTTGGAGACGATTGCGCGCGAAGGTCCGCGCGGATTTTATTACGGACCGGTCGCGAAGAAAATCGCGCGCAGCGTCGAATCCGCGGGCGGCATCATGACGACCGAGGACCTCGCGCAATACGAAGCGGTCGAGCGCAAACCGTTGCGCGGCACCTATCACGAATATGATATCTTCTCGATGCCGCCGCCGTCGTCGGGCGGCGTCCATCTTATCCAAATCCTCAACATCCTCGACGGCTTCGATCTCGGCCCGCTCGGGCCCGCGAACGGGCAGGCCGCGCATATCCGCGTCGAGGCGATGAAGCTCGCCTATGCCGACCGCGCGGAATATCTCGGCGATCCCGATTACACCAAGGTTCCGGTCGAGGGGCTGATCTCGAAGCAATATGGCGCGGCGCTCAGGAAGCAAATCGACCCCGATCGCGCGAAGCCTTCGAAGGAGATCAAGGCCGGCAACCCGATTCCGTTCGAGAGCGACCACACGACGCATTACTCGATCGTCGACAAGGACGGCAACGCCGTCGCCAATACCTACACGCTTAATCTGCGTTACGGCATCGGGCTGGTCGCGGAGGAGACAGGTGTTCTGCTGAACAACGAGCTCGACGATTTCGCCGCGAAACCCGGCGCGCCGAACGCGTTCGGTCTGGTTGGCGGCGCAGCGAATGCGCCGGGACCCGGGAAGCGTCCGCTTTCCACGATGACGCCGGCTTTCGTCATGAAAGGCGGCAAGCTTGTGCTTGTCGCCGGCTCGCCGGGCGGCAGCCGCATCATCACGACCGTCGCGAATGTGATCATCAACCTGATCGACTACAAAATGTCGCTTGCGGAAGCGGTGGCGGCTCCGCGCATTCATCACCAGTGGATGCCGGACGAAGTGCGGGTGGAACCCGACGTTCCGCCCGACACGGTGTGGCTCCTGGAGCGGCGCGGCAACAAGGTTGTCCCCGCGGCGCCGTGGGGCGCCGCACATTCGATTCTCGTGAACGGGAAGAACTTGCAGGGCGTTGCGGACCCGCGCGCCGCCGGCGCGAAGGCGGAAGGCTACTGACTAGGCCGCCTCGTACTCTTCCTGCGAGCTTGTGCGAGGAGCGGAACCGGAGCGGCCGTTCAGCCAATCTTCCGTTTCGGCGAGCGCGCGGAACGAATGCGCGAGGCGTTCCTGCATTTCGCGGAATTCAGCCTCGTCGTCGGCGGCAAGCTTGGCTTGCCGTTCGCATTCGGCGGCCATGATGCGGAAACGTTCGGCTTTGGTTTTCGACATGACGCTCCTCCGTTCTGAGCGCTAACGCCGCGCGGATAGCCAATGCCTGTTACATGCATGTGACGGGTCCGTTCCCCGCGGAAAACTATGTCGCCGGTTTGCGTCACCAACATGGCTTTGCGGCGCGGCCGAGCGCCGCGTCTCGATCAAGAGAAGTTTACAAATGTTGCCGCGATAAATTTCGCATTTGCTGCGGCTCCGCATGATGATGGAACCGTGTCTGCTTTGAGGCATTTTATCTGCATCACAATTTGGAGATGCGAATATGGCTCGCAGATATTCTAAATCGGCAGCGAAAGACGTAGAGCGCGAAATACGCAGATACAAAAGAGGGAAAGCTAGGAGCGGAAAACGCGGCAGGGGCGGAAAGGTAAAAAGCCGCAGGCAGGCGATCGCAATCGGTCTCTCGAAGGCGCGCAGGAAGGGCAAGAAAGTGCCGAGGAGGCCGGGGAGGGGAAGAAGAAAGAAGAGAAGATAACCGGCAGCATCGAGCGGCAGAAAGGGAGCATTGCGAAAGCAGCTCCCTTTTGCTTTAAACACAGACAGGAACGTATGGCGCCGATGGCGCCCCAGAAAAAACCAGAATCCTGCGGTTTCTGAAGGTGGGGAGAGTGGCATGAGAATCGTATTCGTAACCGCCGCGGCGCTGCTCGCGCTGACATCCGCCGCGTTCGCGCAGGCGAACGCCATCATCGATCCGGAGAAGCTTCCCGAAGCCGTTGCGCTCGACCAGAAATACCAGAACGCCTTGAAGCGGCTGCCCGATCCAGAAGGCGCGAACGACCCGTGGCGCACGGTGCGCTCGGTCGAGCAGACCGACAGCAAGAACAAGCAGGCCTCCGGCAAGAAGACGAAAGCGAACTAGGCGGGCGGCTCACCCGCCCGGCTTGAAGCGCGCTTTCTCGAAGCAGCTTAAGTGCGCGGGCGGGAAGATGCGCTCCCATTCGTACACGCGGCGGAAGTCGGCGGTGTCGACGACTTCGCTCATGCAGCGGCAATAGACGCGCCGCGCGGGCTCCTTTTCCTTCGTATCCTTGAGGCTCTCCACGCAAAAGGAAATCCATTTCGCCTTTTCGGCGGGCGAGCCGTCGTATTCGGCGCGGGCGGGGAGGGCGAGGAGAAGGAGAAGCGCAGTAACCGGGAATTTCATTTTTTGCCGGGAAAACTTCGGGTGTTTTTATCGCGCATATAAAATTTCACGTCATCTCTTGCCTCGGGCCCCTCGCTCGCGCTCGCCGCCGGGGTGAGGGGCTATACGCGCAGTACCGTCGCCGCAATGTGACAGCCGGCACATTCCTCGAAGATCCCGCGCTATACAAATTTCAGGTGCTCCCCGATACTGCCGCCGCAAACAAGGAGAGGCCGATGCCCGAGAGCAACGATCCGGATCAGGACAAGATCGAGAAGTTCGAAGTGACCGACGGCAAGGAGCCCGGCACCTACGAGCTTTACATCAAGACGAAATCCGAGGAGTTCGATTTCCTCATCGACGGCGAGAGCCTGCAAAAGCTCGGGGATGCGATTTACGACGCGATCGACAAGAACGAGGGGAAGCAGTAGGGGGCAGCCCTTGCGTGGATAAAATACTCGTCATGCCCGGCCTTGGGCCGGGCATCCACGTCTTTGCAGTCTTGCGGCAAGAAAGGCGTGGATGGCCGGGACAAGCCCGGCCATGACAATTGAGAGCTTTATGAATTTTAATCGGGAGAATTGCAGATGATGGCGATTGGCAATCAAACGATCACCTTCCTCGACTACATCGCTTATTTTCTCGCGGGCGCGCTCCTGGCGAACGGCGTGCCGCATTTCGTGCAGGGCATTTCCGGCAATAAATTTCCGACGCCTTTGGCGCTCTGGCAGGGCGTGAAAGAATCCTCCGCGCTGGTGAATGTAGTCTGGGGCTGGATCAATTTCGCCATCGGCGCGTGGCTTCTGCATCGTTTCTCGCCGGTGCGGATTCCGCCCGCGACGGAGCCTTGCATTACCGCGGCTTTCGGCGCGCTTGCGTGCGCGGTTTATCTTGCGTGGCGGTTTGGCGTGGCGGAGAAAAAGAAGAGTCGTTCTCGTAAATAAAACAGCGGCGCATTTGGCGCCGCCGTTTCATTTAATCCCGGCCAATCTTCACGCTTCGAGACGCCGCGCACGTTCGTGCGCGGCTCCTCAGCATGAGGCCGGAGTTACTTAATAAACGTCCCCTCTCTTAGCTCCTTCACCGCCTGCGCCAGTTCTTCGCCGGTGTTCATCACGATCGGGCCGTACCAGGCGACGGGCTCCTCGAT
>JAJPHK010000194.1 GCA_021325315.1 Alphaproteobacteria bacterium | reverse complement strand
CGCCCTCTTGCGCACCACCCAGTCTCAAAAAATCTTAATCCTAAAATGAAACGCCTGCGGGGCGGCACGTAATTCATCGCGTGCGCGATTTGTTCCGCGTTCAAATTTTTGCATTTCCGCAGACTTGAAAACCGGGCGCCGCTTTCTAACTCATCCGCCGCAAGCGCCGGCTCTGGTTGGGACGCCACGAGGCCTGGCCTGATCCGGCGCTTCCGTATCCATGTTGCTCAATGGAGGATGTGGCTATGAGAGCTCCTGATCTATCTACCCTGTGGCGGTCGAGCATCGGGTTCGATCGCATGCTCGATGTCATCGACGACGCGTTTCGCGAAACGGACGATGAAAGCTATCCGCCCTATGACATTGAAAAAATCGGCGAGGAGAACTATCGCATTTCCTTCGCCGTCGCCGGTTACTCGCCGGATGAAATCGCCATCACGGCCGAACAAAACATTCTCATGGTGGAAGGCCGAAAGGCCGATAAGGAGAATGGCGAGTGCCTCTATCGAGGTATTGCGCGGCGTCCATTCCGGCACGTTTTCAACCTCGCAGACTTTGTCGAGGTAAAAGGCGCGTCGTTCGAAAACGGATTGCTGCAGATCGATCTGGAACGGCGGGTGCCCGAAGCGATGAAGCCCCGGCGGATTCCCATCGCCAGCAACGCCGCCGCCCGGATCGAAGAGCGAAAAGCAGCCTAACGTTTCCGCTCCGAAACGATGGATTCTCGCGGCGCCCGATTGGCGCCGCGGGAGCGTCGCAGTATGGAGGATTTAGCCGTGTCAAACAGGAATCTTGCGAGAGATGCTTTCACGCCCGAGGAGGTCGCAATCGCCGCGCGCGCGCTTATGAGCGGGCCTTGGATTTCGTCTTGGGGTCGGGGTACGACGACGGCGATCCGAACGTAAAGGAAAATATAGCGGTGCACATCATCGAGGCGGCCAAGGAATTGCCGCAGATGACGTTGGTCGCCTTGGCCAATCGTGCGATCGCGCGTTACCGGGTGCACCGGGAAACCATGCGAGCCATCGCTTTAAAGCGTTCTAGGCCGCGGTATGGAACTCGAGCCAGCCTGCACTCTGCCAACGCTATGGCTTGGCGATCGAGCCTTGGCCGTCTGGAACAAAATCCTGCCGTTGGAATTTAAAGCGTCCGAGCGAATATGCGAGTGTGAGTCATGCAGCTGCGGAAATATCTGGCGGATCCAGATATAACGGCAGAAATTGCGCGAGCCATGGCGCTGGCCTACGACCAGGTTCGAGCCGCGCTTCCGGCAATGGCGATCGAGCCGCCCCTAGAAGAAATCGCCGGACGAATTGCCGAGGAGGCGCGCAAGGGAACCCATGATGCGGTTACCCTGGCGCAACTTGTGTTGTCGAGTCTGGCTCATGAAGAGGAAGCGAGCGCTTCGATTTCCCGCAATCAAATCGAAGGCCATGACGTCTCGAAGCAATTTATCCCTGCTTCGATCGACCTAGCGCCATCAATGCAAATCGAATCTGACCGGCGCCGAGAAATCCAACTGCGTGCCAAGCCCCGGCGGAAAGGGCGCAACGGACGATCGCGGCTGCGAGCCTATTGAGGGCACCGCTTCGGCGCGCGAGCTATCCGATTTTGCTGCCGGGCGCGAAGATTAACACCCGCCGCGCCGAACATCGGACGAAAGATTGGAGCTGGGCCAAAGGCGCCAGAATTTTCGCTCCGAATAATCCTCTTCGCTCTGAAGGCTGTCGTTGCCTTCTCGATATTTGCAGTATGTGCAAAGGCCTGCATTCCAGCCAACGATGGCTTTGCACCGGTAACACTGCCTCGACTGGTTCATTCCCATGATGTCCTCCCGGCTCAATCAAAAACAGGCTACGGCAGGGTCACCGGCTGGACTTTGATCCACCTCAAGCCTGGGCGGAGCCATCGCCGGAGCTGAGTCGCACCTGCCGTATCCGCTGGCTAAGCAGCGGTTTCAATGCAAATCGAACTTGATCGGCGCGGCGAAATCCATGCGCGAGCGGCCGAGCCCGCTCGGGATCGGCGGGAAGGGCGATGCGCGGCGCACCATCGCAACCGCCGCCTCGTCGAGCACGGCGGCGCCGCTCCCGCGCGCGAGCGAAGCCGAAATCACCGCGCCGCTCGCCGATAACGAAAAGCGCACGGTCGCGATTCCGCGAATGCCGGCGTTCTTCGCCGCGGCGGGATACGAACGGTAGCGCTGTAAATGCGCAAGCACCTGCGCCTGATAGGAAGAGACATTCGCCGTACCGCCGGATTCGGCGCGTCCGCCCGCGCCCGCGCGGCCTTGCGAGTGTGAGGCCGCAGCCTGATTGGGGTTCGCGGCGGCGGCGCGGCTCGCTTTGGAAGATTCCTTTTTCTTCTGCTCCTGTTTTTCCTTTTCGGGCTTCGGCGATTCCTTCGCCGTCGGAACGGCTTCGATCGCGTCCTCGCTTTTTTGCGGAGGCGCCGTCTCGGTCTTTTCCTGCTTCTCGCTTTTTTCCTCTTCCTTGGGTGCCGCTTGCGTCACTTTCTCTTCTTCGGGCTCGGTCGCTTCGACCGGCACCGGCGCGGAGGGAAGCGCTGCGGTGACCACGACCTCGATGGGAATGACGCTCGCACCGTCATTCGCGGCGGCCGCGGCACCCGCCGCGCGCTCGAGATCGTAATTGTTCCGCTCCCACATCGCGCCGAAGATGACCGCATGCACGGCAAGCGACGCGACGATCGCCGCTTCCCACCACCGCCCGCGCCAAACCAAGGGCGGCGCCGGCCGATCGTTTTCGTTCGCGGCTTTCGGCGCGGCTTTGGAATGAACCGGATCCGAAGAGCGTTTGGGAACGACCGGAAAAGGAAGCTTCGCCTTGGGCTCGCGCCGGACGACCGATGGAAAGGCGATCACGACCGCGCTCGATCTCTCCTCGCGCGGTTTTTTCGCTACTCCTGCGGCCACGAATTCTTCTCCCGAAAGCCGCGTTTCTCATCGCATGCGGGGCGTGGGTTGAAAAGAGCGGCGCGGCGCGGGATTTCGCCGCTGAATTGAACGCCAGCCGGCGGGAATTGACGAAAAGCCGCATAAATCCGAACTTTGGCGCTTCATTAGGGAACGTCCGCAATGGATTTTTCGATCTCCGAGCGGCAGCGCCACTGGCGCGACCGGGTCGTCGCTTTCATCGCCAAGCATGTTCATCCGGTGCTTTCGCTCTATGACGAGCAGATCGCGGCTTTCGGCGCGAACCGCTGGCAAGTCGTACCCATCATCGAGGAGCTGAAAGCGAAAGCGAAGAAGGAGGGGCTCTGGAACCTCGCGCT
>JAJPHK010000179.1 GCA_021325315.1 Alphaproteobacteria bacterium | reverse complement strand
GCATCCATCCCATCGATCGAAGGATCGGTTCGCAGGCCCTCCCGCGGGCGCGAGCCGCTTCTTGGAAACATGCGGGGTGCGAGACTGTCCTTGCCCGGTCCCGGGACAAATGCTCGTGCGTCGTCCCGGGACCGGCTTGCGACAGCGCGTAAGCTGGCGGGCTTCGTTATTGAGCAGCCCGATTCTCCCTTCGCGGAAAGCGTGCGTGCGCTCTTGCTGAATATCCGCCATTTCTTGAACGAGCCCGAGGACAATACCGTGCTCGTGACTTCCGCGCTCTCCGGTGAAGGAAAGTCGACGATCGCTGCCAATCTTTCGCGCGAAGCGGCGCTGTCGGGAGAACGTGTCTTGCTGATCGACGCGGATCTGCGCCATCCGACGCTGGCAAATACGCTCGAACTGCCGGCCGAGCCGGCGCCCTCCGAGCTTGCCGATATTCTTCTTGGCCAGGGCGATTTCCGAAGCTCGATCCGGCGCGACCGGAAAACCGGTCTCTATGTCGTCGCCGGCACGATCCACGTCTCGGGATCGGAGGCGATGGCGCTGCTTTCTTCCGGGAAAATGCAGGAACTGATCGAGATTTCCCGACAGGCTTTCGACTTCGTGGTCATCGATGCGCCGCCACTTTTACCTGTCGCCGACGCGCGGGTTCTGGTCGATCTCGTCGACGGTGTCGTGATGGTGGTCGAGTCCGAGTTGACGGCGCGCGATGCCGTAACCGCCGCGATCCACGAGACGCCTGCGCTCGAAGAAAAACTCATCGGCACCGTCCTGAATCGGACGGTCGGCGATTTCGATCGCTATTACCACCAGCCGTCCCCTTCGCTGAAACCTGAGCTGACGTGATGGGAAAAATCGAAACCTCATTGCACAGACAGGCCAGCGAAGGCCTCAGCGGCCGGAAAATCCCGCGTGCGATCATGGGCGCGCAGTCGCTCGCGATTTTGGCGGGCGCCACCGAATATCTGCTGATCGCGGCCGCATGCTACCAGGCCGGCGCCCTCTATCACCGCTTGATGTTCGGCCATCTTCCCTACTCGTCGTTTTATTTGGCCGCGACTTTCTGCCTTGCAGCGATGTTCGTCCTGCCCTGCGGGCTGTCGCGCGACTATTCGATCAAGCGCCTGCTCGATTCCCGCGCGCAGTTGCAATCGGTCTTTTTGCACTGGAATTCCGCCTACGCCATTTTCGTGTTCGCGCTTTTCATGATCCATGCGACCGATTTTTACTCGCGCGGGTCGATCGCCGTGCAATACGCCACTGGCTTGTTGGCGGCGATCGTCGCGCGTCTCGCGATTGCGCAATTCGCCGTCCGCTCGCTCGAAAAGGGAATGCTGGTCGGCAACCGCGTCCTCGTGATCGGCGACACGCAACTGGTTGACGAAACCGTATGGCGCCTGCGCCGGGACAGAAAGGGTGTGGAGATCGCGGCCACAATCAACCTCGATTGGCACCTCCCCAGCATATTGGACGATGAACTGCGCGTCGCGCTCGAAAAGGCTGAGGCGCTCGCTCGTCACGATACTGTCGACGATGTCATCATTTGCCTTCCCTGGGCGAAGGGCGATTTGATCCGCAGGATCGTGGACGGGCTTTCCGCGATTCCTGCGACGATCCACACCGCGCCCGATCCCGCCTGGCGGTGGACGAACGATCCGGCGCTGGCGCGCGTCGGCGGCCTCCGCACGATTCAGCTCGCCCGCACGCCGCTCACGCGGAAAGATCGAATCATCAAGCGCGCCTTCGACCTTTCGGTCGCCTCGCTGCTCCTGCTCGCGAGTTCCCCGCTCCTGCTCGCGGTAGCGATCCTGATCAAGTTCGACTCGAAGGGGCCCGTGATCTTCCGGCAGCGGCGGAACGGCTTCAATCAGCGGGAGTTTCGCGTGTTCAAATTCCGCACGATGCACACGCTCGACGACGGAGCATTTATCCGCCAAGCCACGCGCAACGACCACCGCATCACCTCCGTCGGAAAGTTTCTGCGCGCGACCAATATCGACGAGCTGCCGCAGCTTCTGAACGTCATCATCGGCGATATGTCGCTGGTCGGCCCCCGCCCCCATGCCGTTGCGCACAACAATGTCTACGAAGAGCGCATTCGCCTTTACGCGCGGCGCCACAACGTCAAGCCGGGCATCACCGGCTGGGCGCAGGTGCGCGGCTATCGCGGCGAAACGGATTCGATTCAGAAAATGCGCGACCGGGTCGAGCACGACTTCTACTACATCGACCACTGGTCGCTCTTTTTCGACATCAAAATCCTGCTCATGACGCTCTTCTCTCTGAGGTCGTATCGCAATGCGTACTGAGAGAAACAGCCGGAGGCTCACGCCGGATGAGCCGGAGTGGCGGCGCGACGACTTCGTTCCGATCGCGGCCCGGAATCCGAAGCGCGGTTTGCTGCGAACGACGGCGCTTGCCCTTCGCGGTTATCTGATCGCGGCCCGCCGCTTTTATTTCGTCCGGATCTGGAAAATGGACATCGACCCGAGCGCCTGGTTTTCGCTCAAGGTGCATTTCGACCGCACGCATCCGCGCGGAATTCACATCGGCCCGGAATCCTACGTCGCCTTTGGCGCGGTCATTCTCACGCACGACATGACGCGCGGAATCTACGCCGACACACGCATTGGGTCGCGCTGCTTTATCGGGGCGCACAGCATTCTTCTCCCCGGCGTGACTGTTGGCGACGGATCGATCGTCGCCGCCGGCAGCGTCGTTACGCGCGACGTACCGCCGGGAACGATCGTCGCCGGCAATCCGGCGCGTGTCGTGCGCACCGGCATCAACACCTACCGTTTCGGCTGCTTATGGAATTGGGAAAGCACGAAATACGGGGGCAGCGTTCCCGATCCGTAAGGCCGGAGCGTCCGCAGGGCGGCGCGGTTCAGGGCAAGGGGCAGCGAATGAAGCGGAAACGGCGAAGAGCCGTGGCCCGGCAACTGGTTTTGTTTTTCGGAAGTGGAGAATGAGATGCGGATAAATTTCCTGGGATCTCCGATCGACGTGTTGACGTTCGAGGAAACCGTCTCGATGGCGGTCGAGGCCATGCTGACCCGCAAGCCGACCCAGCACGTCGCGATCAACGTCGCAAAACTCGTCAAGATGAGACACGATTCCGAATTGCGCCGCGATGTCACCGAAAGCGACATCATCGGCATCGACGGCGCCGGAATCGTTTTGGGGGCGCGCGCTCTCGGCATCAAGGTGCCGGAGCGCGTCGCCGGCATTGACCTCATGGAGCATCTCCTCGGCATTTGCTCCGTGCAGCATTTCAGGCCGTATTTCTTCGGTGCGCGGCGAAAGGTTCTCGAACACGCGATCGAGAGGGCCCATCGCAAATGGCCGGGACTCGTGTTCGCGGGCCATCGCGACGGCTATTTCGGCGAAGAGGAAGAACCCGACATCGTCGAAGCGATCAAACGCAGCAAGGCCGATTGCCTGTTCATCGGCATTCCTACGCCGCGCAAGGAGCGATTCCTGCACCGCTATCGTGACGAGCTCGGCGTACCTTTCATCATGGGCGTCGGCGGCAGCTTTGACGTTCTTGCCGGTCACGTCACGCGCGCGCCGCGCGCAATGCAGAAAGCGGGCCTCGAGTGGCTTTACCGGGTTTATCAGGAACCGAAACGGATGTGGTGGCGCTATTTCAGCACCAATGCGGTCTATGCCGGTCTTCTCGGCAAGGAATTGGTGAGCAAGACCCTGCGCGGAAGAGTGCGTGCCGCCGAAGGAGAAGCGGCATGAATATTCTGGTCGCCTTCGGCACCCGCCCGGAAGCCATCAAGCTTTTTCCGGTCATTCATGAACTGCGGCAGGATCGCGATTTCGAGGTCACCGTCTGCGTGACGGCGCAGCACCGCGAAATGCTCGATCAGGTGCTCGACGTCGCCAGGATCAGGCCCGACGTCGATCTCGACATCATGCGCCCGAATCAAACGCTTCCGCAGATCACCTCGCGGATTCTTTCGAGCTTCGACGAAGTGCTCGCGAAATACACGCCCGATCGCGTCATCGTGCAGGGCGACACCACGACGGCGATGGCGGCCGCGCTGTCGTCGTATTACCGGAAAATTCCGGTCGATCACGTCGAAGCCGGGCTCCGCTCGGGCAACATCTACTCGCCCTTTCCGGAGGAAGTGAACCGCAAGATGGTGGGCTCCATCGCTTCGCTTCACTTCGCACCCACCGCCCGCGCCGCGGAAGCCTTGATCCGCGAGAACGTTCCGGTGGACCGCGTTTTTGTCACCGGCAACACCGTGATCGACGCGCTCCTGGAGACGAAAATGCGGATCTCCGAATTTTCCGACCTGCGCAAAAAAATCGATGCACAGCTTCCCAGGCCGGGGGACAACCGGAAGGTCATTCTGGTCACCGCGCATCGGCGCGAGAATTTCGACGGCGGCATTCAGGAGATCGCGACCGCCATCCTGAGGCTCGCGGAGCGGGACGACACGCTTGTCGTCTTTCCGGTGCATCCGAACCCCAACGTTTCGGGGCCGATGCGCACGCTCCTCGGCAATCATCCGAATATCCGGCTGCTGCCGCCGCTCGAATATGTGCCGTTCGTGCATCTCCTCTCCCGCTGCCATTTCGTCATGACGGATTCCGGCGGCGTGCAGGAGGAAGCGCCCGCGCTCGGAAAGCCGGTGCTCGTCATGCGCAACACCACCGAGCGCCCGGAAGGCATCGACGCGGGGACGGCGCTTCTCGTCGGCACTTCCTCCGAACGTATCTTCGGCGAGGCGGTTCGCCTTCTCGACGACCGCCGCCACTACCAGCAGATGAGCCGTGCGCACAATCCGTTCGGCGACGGCAAGGCCAGCCGCCGCATCGTCGATGTGATCGCGCAGGAGAGCGACCTTCGAGCGGCGAATCTCAAAAAGTCGCCGTCGTTATCCAACGCCGGCGCGGAACTGCAGGAGGATTTGGAAGATGCATCGTGAGCTCCCCAAGGTTTGCGTGATGGGCCTCGGCTATATCGGTCTGCCGACCGCGGCGCTGATGGCGAGCCGCGGCCTCAACGTTCTTGGCGTCGACATCGATCCGTCGATCGTCGCAACCGTGAGCGACGGCCGCATTCATATCGCGGAAGCCGACCTCGATGGGCTTGTGCAAAAAAGCGTGATGTCAAAGCGACTTACGGCCAAATCCGAGCCGGAGCGCGCCGATGTATTCGTCATCACCGTGCCGACCCCGCTTTCGGGAAACAAGAAGCCCGTTGTCGATCACGTGTTCTCCGCCGCACGCGCGATCGCACCGCATCTTGCGCCGGGCGGCCTGGTCATTCTCGAATCTACCTGTCCCGTCGGCACGACCGAGAAGGTACGCGATCTGCTCGCCTCGTTGCGGCTCGATCTCCGCTTTCCGATGCACGGCGGAAACGGCCGCGAGCCCGATATCGCGATCGCCTATTGTCCCGAGCGGGTGCTGCCGGGCCGCATCCTGATCGAGCTCGTGCAGAACGACCGCTGTATCGGCGGCCTCACCCCCTCTTGCGCCGCCAAGGCGCGGCGCTTCTACGAGCTCTTTGTTCGCGGCGAATGTTTCGAGACGGAGGCGCGCACCGCCGAGATGGTGAAGCTCACCGAGAACGCGTTTCGGGACGCAAACATCGCCTTCGCGAACGAATTGTCGCTCATTTGCGATCATGTGAACGTCGACGTCTGGGACGTCATCGAGCTCGCGAACCGCCACCCGCGCGTGCAGATTCTAAAACCGGGCCCCGGCGTCGGCGGCCACTGCATCGCCGTCGATCCGTGGTTCATTGTCGACGCGGCCCCGCACCAGGCACGAATGATCCGCGCCTCGCGCGAAATCAACGACGGCAAGGCGGACTATGTCTACGAGCAGGCAAAATCCCTGATCGAAGCGCATCCCGGCCGCACCGCATTTTGCCTCGGCCTTTCCTTCAAGGCGAATGTCGACGATCTGCGCGAGAGCCCAGCATTGGAAATCGCGGAGAGACTGGCCGCCGCCTTCCCCAATCGCATCCGCGTTGTGGAGCCGTTTATCGACGAGCTGCCGGAGAAACTCGCGCAACACGGCGCCGAGAAAGCGGAGTTGGAGGAGGCCTTGGCCAAGGATGCCGTTCTAATTGTGCTCGTCGACCACGACGCGTTCCGGCGCGTTACGGCCGAACAGCGAAACGGCGCCGTCGTTTACGATACCCGCGGCATGTGGCGCGGGCGGAACGAAGCCGCGCGCGGCGCCGGCTTTCCGGTCAGCCGCGAAAGCAGGCCGATGTAGTGCTTGCCGATCCCGTCGCGGCGGAGCGAACGGAAAGAGCCGTCGCTCTGCCGCCGGGCGATCGATTTTTTCAGGCGGCGTTCGTTCTCGACAAGAAAGCGGATCGCGTCGGCGACATCCGCCGCCGAATCCGGATCGCACCGGCGGCCGATCTCGAAACCGTTAAACAGCCCGTCGACCCCTCTTTCCTTCGACCACAGGATTGGAACGCCTGCGAGCACGGCTTCCACATGCACCATGCCGTATGTCTCGCGCCGGGGCGCCATCACAAAAGCGGCGTAGCGATTGATCGTCTGCTGCACTTTGACGTGAGGCAGCGGACCCATCAACCGCACGCAATTCTCCGCGCCTGCCTTTTGGATCGCCTGGCTTGCCTCCAGTAACGAACGCGGGCTGCCGCGCCCATAGACATCGATCGTCAGCCCCGGCATTTTTTTTGCGAGCAGTACCGCCGCCTGCGCGAGCACGTCGAGTCCTTTCCGGCGCCAGGAATCGAGCGCGAATACGCTGACAAGGCGCGGTTCGCCGACGGTTTTCGGCGCGATAATGACCTCGCCCGCGGTCATGACCGGCAAGAGCTCGAAATGCGACGGATCGAGTGCGAGCGCTTGCTGGAAATACTCCTTCGTCCACGGCGACGGCGGCAGCAGAACCGCCGCTTCGCGTGCGATTTTCTTGTAGCGCGGCCGCAGCATCTTCTTCGTTTCGAAAATTTTGATATCGGTGTCGCCCCACAGGCTGGCGACAAATGGAATTCCTGTCTTTTCCGAAAGCTCGCTCGCGACCAGCCCTTCCACCGAGAATTTGTGCGCGTGAATGAGATCCGGCATCACCCGTTTGCTCTCGAGATCGATCCGGATCGCCTCGGCCACCACCGACAGGTGATGGGCGAGCCGAATGCCATAGGGCGGCGCGCCATAGGCGACCGCCGTGCGGTCCTCGGCGAAAGGAAACAGCGCGATGTCGCTGCGCCAGCTCACGCGATTGATCGAATAGACGATGTGACGGAAGCCTTCCGCCTCCGCGATCAGGTTTTCGACAGCGCGCGTCTTTTCCGGAACGAGCGGATCAGGAAAATCCGCGCTGATATGCAAAACGATTTTCATAGACTTCCCGGTTTCTTTGCAGCGGCGGCATCGTCACCGCAATGCCGAAGGCAAGCGTGCAGATATTGGCGAGCGTGGTGAAACCGCTCGATTCGGTGATACCGTTGAAGAGCACGAACAGAAGCATCGCGAATACGACACGGTCGCGATGAGCGGCGGCACGCACCATCACGAGAACGAACGAAAGGACAAACAGGAACACACCGATAAGGCCCGTCGTAAGGAAGAGCTGCAAGATGATGTTGTGCGCGTGCGAGGTCGAGAAACCGACTGCGCCCTCATGCTGCGGAAGGACGAAAACGGAACTCGCATAGCCATACCCCGTCCACGGCTCCTCGCTCGCCAGTTGAATCACGGCGTGCCAAATTTGCGTACGCCCGGTGAACGACGTGATCTCGCCGACATCGCCGCTGCGCGAAGCCATTTTGAGCAGGAATGACTCGCCCTTCGGCAGGATCGCCGCAAGCGCGAGCAGCCCGACCGATCCCACGAACGCCGCCGCGTAAAGCCTGCGCCAATGCAGCATATAAACGATGAACAAGATCGCGACAGCACCGGCGAGCACACCGCGCGTGTTGGTCATCAAGAGCGCCGTGAGCGCAATCAGCCCGGCGGCGGGCGCGAAGAAAACATTGAAACGACGATGAAACTCGCGCGCGTAAAGCCCCGTCACGACAACAGAGAAGGCCGCGATCAGCGCCATGTTGTTGGCGCTTCCAGCGATCCCGGCAAGGCGCGGGCTTATGAAGCGTTCGTTGTTCTGCCAGTAGACGTAATGGCCGAATTCGGGGATCGCGAAATAGACGATGATGGAGACGATGCAAAATAATGTAATTGCTGCGACGACCGTCGCGAAGATTTCGACCTCGTCAAAACTCGAAAACAGGTAAGCCGCGAAAATCACGCTAGAGATGACGGTGAAAGCCGACGCCGCCGTATAAGCGGGCACCTGGGCTACAATCGTCGTTGCGAGGATCCACACTAAAAAGAGGATCCAGGGGTAATTCATCGGATCGATCAGGATCCGAAACCACTGGCGCACATGGAATAGCGCCAACCCCGCAACCGTGGCCCATATGGCGATCTTCAGGATAACCTGAAAATCGACGTCCTTATCCTGATAGTCGCGGATGCGAAAAACGGCCTGCACCAGAAAGATCGCCGCGAACAAATACAGGAAAACGGCGAAGCGGTTGCCGCGCATCAAGCCCCAAGCGAGCGCGAGGCCGCCGCAAATTGCCGGGAAGACGGCAACGGACAGCAAAGAAACCGGATCGAAGAGAGCGATGCCCGCAAGTACGGCGGCGGCGGTCGCCAGAAAAAGACAGAGAACGTTGCGCTCCGCGAGGGTCACGGCGTTCCCCGCTTCAACATCAGGGCGGTGCCGACCACCGCGATCAGCCAGCCGAAGGCGCAGGCCGCGATCGCGCCCACTTCGGAAAACCGGATCACGAGGGGGAAGGTCAGCACCAGTGAACCAAGCGAAGCGATGCCCCGAATCAAATAGTAGCTGCGGAAGTTCCGCCGTGTATAAACCAGTGATTCGAACGGCATCGTGACGCTCAACAAGATATAAACCGGAACCCACGCGATGAGCGCCGCTTCGAAGCCAGAGAATTTTGTGCCGTATGCGAGTTCGAGAATTTTCCCCGCAAACAAGCCGATGAATACGCCGAAGACAATGCCGATTACCGCGTAGAGTATCACAAGCTTCATTGTGTGCTTGAATGCGCCGCTCGGCTCTTTCGCCCCTTCCGAAAACACGGACTTGTCCGCGATGTCGAAGCCGCGTAGCAGGATCTGCAGCGGCTGCATCAGGCTGCGGGTCGCGACAAAGGCGGCTGCATGCAGCGGCGCCGTGAAGGCGCCGAGCGCGAGAAGCGGCAGATGGTTGTAGCCGGCATAGGTCGCCGTCGCGACGCCGGCCCACCCGCCGTAACGCTTCATGTTCATCAGGAAGAGCGTCCAGCCGCGCCTAAGGTCGGGCGAACCCACAATCGAGACGATCGCGAGATAGTGGGCGAGCATCGCCCCGGCGAGCACGAGAAGGAGTGTCTCGTAACTCGTCCAGTGCAATAATGATGACAGGCAGATTACACCCGAAACAGCCGCATACCAGAACGCGGCCGCGAGCAAGATCATCGGTCGTTTCAGCTTAATGAGAAAAGCGCGGGCGAATTCGAGCTCGGTGTAGATCAAAAGGCAAACGACGCTCGCGGCGATCACCAAATGGGTGTAGCGGGATGCGTCCAGCAGATAGGCGGCGAAAAGTGCCGCAGCCCCGGCGGCCAGCGAACAAAGGAGCACGATCAGCTGCTCGGCAAGTGCGCTTTTATGCCGCCGCACTGCGCGACGGTCGTTTTCCAGCATGAGAGGAATGTTGATTGCATGCCGCTGCACCGCCTGCAGCATCAGCCCTACCGAGAGGCCGATGCCGTAGGAAGCGAGATCCTCGTGCGAAAAGGCGCGGCCGATCGCGAGCGTGAGCCCGAAATTGGTAAAGGCGATAAGCAGCTGGTCGCCGACGGTAGCGGCTCTTGTCCAAGCGTAACGCGAGGAAAATGCCGGCGCGGCGGCCGATAGCTTCGCCGTTAAAATTGCCATGCCGCTCGAGCTTCCCGGTTATTTCTGCAAGATGGCTTTGAGTTTCTGCTCAACGTTCGCCGAGCTCATTTCTCCGGACGGCGGCCTGCGGCAAATGAAGACTTTCTCGCCGCGCATCAGCCCGTAGCGGGAGACATGCGGCTCCACCGCTGTGTACTCCTCGACGACGAATCCGGGCATCGCGAGCCGGACACGGGCATCGCGCCCGAAAAAGCGCGCGTGGTCGTGCTGCCCGAAATAAAGAAGCCGGTCGTTTGCGGAGGATTTGGAGGAATCCTCATAGGTCTCTTCCCATCCTTCCACGATCGGGAACATCGCGATCAGCACGCCGCCGGGACGCACCACGCGATAAAGCTCGGCGATCGCCGCCTTGTCGTTCACATGCTCCAGCACGTGCAGACAAATCACCACGTCAAAGGCGGCGTCTTCGATCGTCAGCGCCTCGATGTTTTCCTTGCGATCGACATTCGGCGCGAACAAATCGGCCGTGACATAAGACTTCGGATGATCGGCGAGGACGAGCTTTCGAACCGCATCCTCTGGCGCAAAATGAAGAACATCCTTGCCGAGGAAAAAATGCTGTTCGCGATCGGCAAGCGCGAGCAGGCGATGACGCTCGAGCGAGCCGCATTTGGGGCAGTAAATATCGCATACATAGGGGTAACCGTAGCCCAGGAACTTTCCGCGATAGCCGCAAAGCGGACATTCCCTGGGAAACTTTCCGAACGCCCTTATCACTGATCGGGAAAGAAATTTAAGCGAACGATAATATGTTCTGAGCATCGACCGTCGCCTCCGTTCCGATCAATCAACAAGCAACTTACAATTTTGATATTTCGGATTTTTTTACTATCGGCCACGCGCATGGCGAAAATTCGACGGTCTTCCGTGCAATGGACGATGGAACCCGAATGGCGGAACAAAAAAATCCGCTGCGAAATCATCATGTCGCCGCTGTCGATGCAGATGCTCTGATTGTCGCAGCGGTTCACTGAACTTTTTCACACGTTCGGGATTCACTCGGGATGAGGCGGTGGAATATTTTTTCATACAAGCTCGGTGTCGCTTTTCTGTTACTCCTCGGCCCGATACCGGCATTCGCGCAGACCGCATTTGAAACGCATCGCGCGATCAACATCGCAAGATGGTTCACCTGGCCGCGCTACGAGAAAGCGCCCGCCACCGGCATCATGTGGCCTCCCTACGCCAACGTCCCCGCTCCGCCGGGCGAAGCGGATCTGAAAAAGCTGCACGAGGCGGGTTTCGATACCGTCCGGCTTCCGGTCGATCCGGCGCCGTTCATGGTGTTCGACGGAGAACGGCGCGAGGCCGTCTACCGCATCCTGTTTGATGCCATTCGCCGCATCCAGGGGGCTGGGCTGAAAGTGATCGTCGACCTGCATCCGAACAGCCGGCATCCGGTCTGGGGCCAGCATGCGGTGATCGCCGGTCTCGATGCGCCCGCTTTCGTTGCCTATTCGAATATGATCGAGGAAATGGCGCGGCGGCTCGCCCCGTTCGGCACGCAAAACGTCGCTCTCGAACTGATGAACGAGCCCCGGCTGAAATGCAAAGGCTCCGACCAAAGCCTGTGGGAGCAAATGCTCGCGCGGATGGTGCAACGCGCCCGCGCCGGCAACCCGAAAGTGACGCTCGTCGCGACCGGCGCTTGCGTTTCCTCCGCCGACGGATTGATCGCCCTCAATCCCGCCGCCCTCGGCGACAAGAATATCATTTACACATTCCACTTCTACGACCCGTTTTCGTTCACGCATCAGGGCGCGCAATTCATTCCGTGGCCCGATAAGTATCTCGACGAGGTTCCCTGGCCTGCGAACGCACGTCCGATCGAGACGCCGATGGGACGGATCGCGCAAAACGTGGCCGCCGACCCGAAGCTCGATTTCGCAGGGCGCGAGAAAGCGAAGCTCGGCGCCGAGAATAACCTGCGAAAATTCTACGCGAGCCACGCGGGCCTCGAAACGATCGAGAAAAAATTCGCGGAAATCGCGCACTGGGCGGACGAGCACGGAATTTCGCACCGCCAGATTTTCATAGGCGAATTCGGCGTTCTGCGAAAGGAGGGGAACAAGCCCGGCGCGCTTTGCGCCGATCGCATGCGCTGGCTCGCCGACATCCGCAAGGCTGCCGATCACCAGGGCTTCGCCTGGAGTTACTTCAGCTACGACGGGCCCTTCGCGCTGATTCTGAGCGACAACGACCGCCGTCTCGATCAGCCCGTCCTTGCAAGCCTCGGCTTAAAGCACACGGCGAGCAAATGCGAGGATCAAACCGGCCGCGCGGATTAGCGGAACCGGACTCAGGCTCGTGCGGCTGCTCCCTGTCCGGTCTCGTGAAGCTTCTTTCGTCTACGCTGCAGGAATATGAGCAACCCCAGCAGTGCAAACGCCGGGATTGCGAACCAGTAGCGATCCGGGCGTTGCGTCGGGATAAGCACGGCAGTCACCTTGTCCCCCGCGGCAAGACCGTATTTGGCGGCCTCGCTGCCGAATTTGACCTGAAGCACGGTGACATCCTCGCCTTGCTGCAGGAACGACAATCCGGAAGCGGACAGACGCTCTTGCGCCGTCTTGCCGGAGCGCATGGTGAGCCGCACCAGCTTCTCCACGTCCTGCCCCGCGCGCGACTGGCTTTCGACCCGGAAGCGCAAGGTCGAGTTCAGCGGCAGGCCGCCGGCGACGCTGAAAATTTCGCTGGCCGGCCTGTCTTCGAACGGAGGTGCAATGCGATTGAGCCAGAAGTCGGGGCGGAACAGGGTAAAGCAGATCAACAGCAACAACGGAATCTCGTACCAGCGGTTGCGCGTGATCAGCCAGTTCTGTGTCGCGGCGACGAAACAGCCCATCGCGACGATCGAGCAGAAGACGACCAGGGCCAGGTGAAACCAGTCGCCCACGTCGATCAGCAAGAGCGAGGTGTTGAAGATGAAGATGAACGGAAGCAGTCCGGTGCGGATTTCGTACCAGAATCCCTGCAAACCGGTCTTGATCGGATCGGCGCCGGAGATCGCGGCCGCGGCATAGGCCGCGAGCCCTACCGGCGGGTGCACGTCCGCCATCAACCCGAAATAAAAGACGAACATGTGCACGGCGACGAGCGGAACCGCGAGATCGTTTTGCGCGGCGACCTCGACGACGACGGGTGCCATCAGGGTCGCCACCACGACGTAGTTCGCGGTCGTCGGCATGCCGATGCCGAGCAGAAGACAAATAAACGCGGTCAGAATCAGCATGATCGTCAGGCTGCCGCCCGACGCCGTCTCCACGATTTCGGTCAGTACGAGGCCGATGCCGGTAAGCGCCACGGTGCCCACGATGATGCCGGCCGCCGCGGTCGCGATGCCAACCGACGTCATGTTGCGCGAAGCGCTTCCGAGCGCGACGATCAGGTCGTCGATCCCTTCGCGAATGGGCGCCCCGAGCGACCGCTCGCCGCGGAAAAAGGCGATCAGCGGCCGCTGCGTCAGCATAATGAAGATCAGAAACATCGTGCCCCAGAAGGCCGAAAGCCCCGGCGACATTTCCTCGATCATCAGGCACCAGATCAGCACGACGACGGGCAGCAGGTAATGCAGCCCCGTGCGCGCCACTTCGAAGAAATCGGGAACCTTGACGATCGCCTTTGTCAGATCGTCAGCCGGAAGATCGGCGTGCTTCGCCTTGTAGCGAAGCAGCGCAATGTAAATCGCAAGCAGCGCGATGCCGAGAATGGTCGCGGAAGCATCGCCGAATACGGTTTTCGTCCAGCCTACGCTCCAATAAACGATTCCGCTGAGAATGATAATTCCGCACAGCGTCATCAACGCGCGCAGGAGCGAAAGATGCAGCGGCAATTTGGACGATCGCGGCAGACCGCGCAGTCCGGCTTTCGCGGCCTCGATATCGACGATGTAGAACAGCGCACCGTAGGTAAGGAACGCCGGCAAGAAAGCGTGCTTGACCACGTCCGCGTAGGTGATGCCGACATATTCGGCGATCAGGAACGCAGCCGCGCCCATCACCGGCGGCATGAGCTGCCCGTTCACGCCGGCCGCGCATTCGATCGCGCCCGCTTTCACCGCGGAATAGCCGACGCGCTTCATGAGGGGAATCGTGAAGGTGCCCGTCGTCACCGTGTTCGCGATGGAAGAGCCCGAAATCATGCCGGTCATGCCCGAAGCGACGACGCCCGCTTTCGCCGGACCGCCCCGGAACGTGCCGAGCATCGAGAAGGCGAGCTGAATGAAGTAATTTCCGGCGCCCGCTTTTTCGAGCAGGCTTCCGAACAGCACGAAGAAGAACACCACGTTCGTCGACACGCCGAGCGCGACGCCGAAGATGCCTTCGGAGGTGAGCCACATTTGCGAAGACGCGCGCGAGAGCGTAGCACCCTTATGCGCGAGCAACCCCGGGAGCCAGGGGCCGGCGAAAATATAAACCAGCATGATGGCCGCGATGATCGCGAGCGCCGGGCCGACCGCGCGCCTCGCCGCTTCCACGAGCAAGAGGACGCCGATCACGGAAACCACGATGTCCGCCGTGGTCGGCAGACCGCTTCGCTCTGAGAGGTCGCGATAAAAAATCAGAAGATAGGCCGCGGCACCGACGCCGAGGATCACCAGGATCCAATCAAAGATGGGAACGTAATTGCGCGGCGAAGATTTCAGCGCGGGAAACGTCAGGAACGCGAGCGTAAACGCAAAGCAAAGATGGATGACCCGCGCCTGGCCGTCGTTGAACACCCCGAAATGGACCATGTAAGGCAGCGGGGAAGCGTACCAGAGTTGAAACAGCGCCCAGCTCAGCGCGACCGCGAAGATAAAGTGTTTTGTCAGACCTCTCGGTTTGCGGCCGCCGGTATCGACTTCCGCCACCATTGCTTCGAGTTGTTCGCGCGAAGCCTTGTTGATTTGCTCCATGGACGCTTCCCCCATCTCGTCCGTTAAAAACACAGCGGGGCGGCCGCGCGGCTGCCCCGTTCAGATGTCACATCCAGCCCTTCTCTTTGTAGTACTTGATCGCGCCCGGATGGAGCGGCGCGGACAAACCGTCCTTGACCATCCGTTTCGGATCGAGATTGGAGAAGGCCGGGTGCAGCTTCTTGAACTCGTCGAAGTTCTCGAACACCGCCTTGACGAGAGCGTAGACCACGTCATCCGGCACTTTCGACGACGTAATCAGGGTCGCGAGCACGCCATAGGTCGGAGTCGGATTGGGGTTGTTGGCGTACATCCCGCCGGGAATCTCCACCTTGGCGTAGTAGCTGTGCGCCTTCACCAGCGCATCGACGGCGGGCCCCGTCAGCGGCACGAGTTTCGCGCCGCAAGCCGTCGTCGGATCCTGAATCGCCGCCGACGGATGGCCGACGCCGTAGAAAAAGCCGTCGATCTTGTTGTCGCAAAGCGCCGTCCCCTGTTCGTCCGCTTTCAATTCCGCGGCCACCGAGAAACTCGCCTTCGTCCAGCCCATCTGCTTCAGCAACTCTTCCATCGAGGCAAGCGTGCCCGAGCCGGGATTACCGACATTGAAACGCTTGCCCTTGAAGTCTTCGAACTTCGTGACACCCGCTTCCTTGCGCGCGAGCACCGTGAAAGGCTCCGGATGCACGGAGAAAACGGCCCGCAGGTCCGGATCGGCCTTGTCCTTGAACTGCGCCTCGCCCTTCGCGGCGTTGAATTGGATATCGGACTGCGCCATGCCGAAGTCGAGCTCGCCCGTCTTGATGGCGTTGGCATTGAACACGGAGCCGCCCGTCGACTCGACCGAGCAGCGGATGCCGGTCTTCGCGCGATCCTTGTTCATCAACCGGCAGACAGCGCCACCGACCGCGTAATAGACGCCGGTGACGCCGCCGGTGCCGATGGTGACGAATTTTTGCTGCGCGGTGGCCGGTTGCACCGCCACTCCCAGCGAAAGCGCGGCTACAGCCGCAAAGCAACTTCTACGAAACACTTGCACTGATTTCATCGCCCTCTCCTCGTTAGAAATGAACCGCTATCTCCTGAAGTCCGTTGCGCTATCGATCGCCTCTCCCAGCCGGTCAACGATCGCATTGATGTCCGAAGCATCGGCGATAAAGGGCGGCGCGAGCAAAATATGGTCGCCGCGTTTTCCGTCGGCGGTACCGCCCATCGGATAGACCATCAAGCCGCGCTCCATTGCTTCCCGTTTCACCTGTGCCTGCATATTCATCTTGGGATCGAAAGGCTCCTTCGTGGCGCGATCCGCCACGAGCTCGATCCCGCAAAACAGCCCGCGCCCGCGCACGTCTCCGACGAAAGGATGATTGCCGAACCGCTCGCTGAGCCGCCGAAGCAGAAGCGCGCCCTGCTCGCGGACATTCGCGAGCAGGTTGTCGCGGCGGATCACCGTTTGCACCGCGAGTGCCGCAGCACAAGCGAGCGGGTGACCCATATAGGTCTGGCCGTGCCGGAACGCGCCCGAGCCGTTTGCGATGGCCTCGAACACCCGCTTGCTGACCAGAAGCGCGCCGATCGGCGCATATCCGCCGCCGGTGCCTTTGGCGATCGTCATCAAATCCGGGCTGATGCCTTCCTGCTCGCAGGCATGCAGCGTTCCGGTCCGGCCCATGCCGCACATCACTTCGTCGAGGATCAGAAGAATGCCGTGCCGGTCGCAGATTTCGCGCACGCGCTTGAAATAGCCTGCGGGCGGCGGAACGGCGCCGAGCGTCGCGCCGACAACGGTTTCCGCCACGAAGGCGATAACGTTTTGCGGGCCAAGCTGCTCGAATTCCGCTTCCAGTTCGTTTGCCAGGCGCTCGGAATAGGCTTCCGCCGTCTCGCCTGACAGCTTTCCGCGATACTCGTAGGCGGGCGAGACATGATGAGCTTCGATCAAGAGCGGCCCGAACATTTCTCTTGCCGCCGCGCGGCCGCCGGTTGCGAGCGCGCCCAGCGTGATTCCGTGATAGCTCTGCTTTCGCGCCACGACGTATTTGCGTTGCGGCTCGCCGCGCTCCACGAAATATTGCCGGGCCATCTTGAGCGAAGCCTCGATCGCCTCCGAGCCGCTGCTCACGAAAACGACACGCTCGATGCCCTTCGGCGCATGCCCCACGAGATCGTCGGCGAGTTTTTCGGCGGCTTCGGTAGTAAAGAAACTTGAATGCGCGTATTCGAGTTTATCGAGCTGCGCCTTCATCGCCGCCACGACGTCGGGATGCGAGTGGCCCAAGCAGGACACCGCCGCGCCGCCCGACGCGTCAATATATTCTTTTCCGCTCGCATCGCGGATGAAAATGCCCTTGCCCACCGCGGCGACGGGATATTGATGATTGAGCTGCCGATGAAAAATGTGCGTCACGTTTTTGCTCGCGATTTTTTGGAGGGCAAAATGTATGTACCGAAGGCCGACAACTGTTCCTCACTCTGCACCAGCGCTTTCAGCGTTTCGCGTCCGCGCCGCGCCGCGATCAGCGCCGCCAAGCATTCGATGGCGGCGAAGGCCGGCGTCATCGAATGGAAGAACGACGGCGTTTCCGTATCCACGATGAGGATTTCGTCGGCGAAGGGAGCAAGCGGCGACAATTCGCTGTCGGTCACGGCGACGATCCGCGCACCCTTCTCTTTCGCGTAACATACCGCTTTCAGCGTATGTTGT
Organism: Alphaproteobacteria bacterium; assembly: GCA_021325315.1. Lineage (GTDB taxonomy): Bacteria > Pseudomonadota > Alphaproteobacteria > Rhizobiales > Xanthobacteraceae > Palsa-892. The sequence goes on along the minus strand of JAJPHK010000179.1, from coordinate 887 downwards.
GTGTAAGGACGCACGGTGACGGCGAGCAGAACGTCTCCCCGGCCGATGGTGCGAAGCACGTCGATTCCCGTGTCGCCCGCGCCGTCCACCAGGACCGACGCCGCGCCAAACAGCGATCGGACATAATGGAAAATGTAGACGACCGAGAACGTCGAGCGAAGGCCGAGGCAAAAAACCCGTTTCGCTTTTGCGATGAGATCGGCCGCCGCAGTCAAGCGTTTCACCGCCCCCGGCGACGACAGCGCCTGCAGGTGGGGAACGAGCGAGGCGAATATGTCCTGCACAAGCGCGGCGTCGCCCTCATCGGCGCGGCGCGAAACGAGTTCCTGCGCGCGCCCGCGAAAGCTCTCGGGCCGGCCGCGCATCGCATCCGCATAGAGCTTGCGGACGTCGTCGTAGCCCTTGAAACCGAAGCGCTGTGCAAGCCGGGTCATCGTTGCCGGAGAAACTCCGGCCCGGCGGGCCTGCTCGCGGGTCGTGAGCAGCGCGACATCGGCCGGGTGGTCGATCATCCAGCGGGCGACCGCTTGCGAGCGGGCGGACAACCGCTCGAAATCGGCCTTCAGTTTCACGGATAGCCCGAGGTTCATGGAGCCGGATTATTGATCAATCGCGACGCTGTTACAACAGATGTTTCATATTTTTATTTTGGGTCATTTGTTTCATTGCCGTCCTGCAGCAATCCGGTCAGGAAGGCAGTGTCTCAGTTTCCCATCATCACCGGGCCGCAGCGTCCCGCGAGCGGAGCGAGCGGACGACGCTGCGAGACACTCAAGTTGGCTGTTGCCGACTTGAGCTTTAAAATACGCAACTCGGGCAGGCCCGAGTTGCGGTGATCCATGATGGAGTTCGGCATACACGAACAGTCTTCATGGATTACCGGGTCT
>JAJPHK010000169.1 GCA_021325315.1 Alphaproteobacteria bacterium | reverse complement strand
GCGATCAAGGAGCAGGCTTTCCCGACCGTCGCTTTCGTGTCGAGAAATACCGGCGCGACATGGGCGGCGCAGGCCTTGAATTTCGGATATTCACGCATGGGTTAACCTGTCGGAATGACGCAGAGGCCGGAAGCGAGTTGAATTCTAGCCGCTCCTCGATAAATTGCGACGGTCTTTTGAGCCTTTAGAACGGACGATCTTCCATGACGAACTTCATTCGCGGCCTTTTGGTCGTTTTCGGCATCAGCCTCGCGGCGCCCGCCTATGCGCAAACCGCCGCGCAGAAGACAAAGATGAAAGATTGCCTGTTGGAAGACGACATGACCAAGGAGCGGCTTAACTGCTTCGATGCGATCATCGCGCCGGAGCCCGACGCGGCGAAGGCGAAGAAAAAGGCGAGGACCGCGCAAGACTGCCGCTTCCTGAAGGAGGAAGACGAGCGGCTCATCTGCTTCAATAAATTCACCGAAACGAAAGCCAAGGCGCCTGCGAAGAAAAAGGCCGCTCCGAAAGCGGCGCCCGCACAATAATTTTAAAAATTGATGCCGAGCCAGGCCTTGACCTGCTCGTGCAGGTCGCCGGCGAAATCCTCCGGTTTGCCCTTGGCCGTGATCTCGCCGAGGGAAAGCACGTAGATATAGGACGACATCTTCACCACGCGGCGGACGTTGTGGTCCACCAATAAGATCGCCATTTTTTCCGCCGCGAACAGATTGATCCACTGATAGACTTCTTCCGCGACTTTCGGCGCGAGCCCGATGCTCGGCTCGTCGATCAGGCAGAGGCGCGGGCGCTGCAGATAGGCCTTGGCGAATTCCAGCATTTTCTGCTGGCCGCCGGAGAGGTCGCCTGCTTTCGCATTGCGGCGCTCGCGCAGAAGCGGGAATTTATCGAAACAATTTTGCAGACGCGCATCGAGATCGTCCGTGGTGAGGCCGATCTTCTTGCGCGCGAGATGCTCCAGGGGCAGCATCAGATTGTTTTCAACGCTCATATAGTTGAAGAGGCTCGATTCCTGCGGAATGTAGGAAATCCGGCGGTCAATCACCCTGTGCGCGGGAATCCCGGTGATGTCCTCGCCGTCGAAACGGATCTTGCCCGCGCTCGGCGCGAGGAAGCCGCAGATCGTTTTCATGATCGTCGATTTGCCGGCGCCGTTCAGGCCGATAAGGCCCGTGATCGCGCCTTCGGCAATTTCGATGTTCACGCCGCGCAGAATGTCGATCTCGGCGACATAGCCGGCGCTCACGTTTTCGAGCGAAAGAAGCGCGCTCATGCCGCGGCCTCGCCGAGATAGGCTTCGATTACGACCTTGTCGGTGAGCACGGCGCGGGTGGATTCGTCCGCGATCACGCGGCCCGCATTCATGCAGACCGTGCGCGGACAGAGCTCGACGATCACCGGCATGTCGTGGCTGACAAGGATGAAGGTCTGGCCTTCGGCATGACGCCGGCGGATGAAGCCGCTCATGATTTCCTTGAGCGTCGGATGCACCGCGGCGAAGGGCTCGTCCAGGAGCGCGATCCGCGGCGGCACCATGAAGCAGGAGCCGAATTCGAGGAGCTTCATTTGCCCGCCGGAAAGCTGGCCGGCATCCAGATTCATGATGCGGGTGAGGCTCAAGTCTTCGAGCAGGCCGAGCGCTCTCGTTTCGGCTTGCTCTTGCGACAAGCCGAGCGCGCAGCCCGTGACCAGGAGATTGTCGAAGGCGCTCATGCGCGGGAAGGCGCGGGTGAGCTGAAACATGCGCAATACGCCGCGGCGCGCGAGCACTTCGGGGCGGAGGCCGGTGATCGGCTCGCCGTCGAGCTGCACCTCGCCGGAATCGCAGGGGAGGTGGCCGGAGAGAATGTTGATCAACGTTGTCTTACCCGAGCCGTTCGGGCCGATCAGGCCGACGAGTTCGCCCGCCTCGAGCGAGAAAGTCGCGTTGTCGAGCGCTTTCAGGCCGCCGAAGGATTTGCTGACGTGGCTGATGGAGAGGTATGGCATCGCTCATTCCGCCGCCGGCGCCACGGCCACCGGGCGGGGCGCTCTGATGCCAAAGAGCGCGAGCAAAATGCCCCACAACCCCGCCCGGAAGAAGCGCGCGAAGATGATGACAAGAAGCGCGAAGACCACGAGCTGGTAGTTGCCGACATCGCGCAAAAACTCGGAGGCGACGTAAACGAGAAGCGCGCCGATGAGCGGTCCCACCATCGTGCCGAGACCGCCGATCACAACCATGCTGATGACGACGCCGGTCTGCTGCAGGAGACCGAGTTCGGGGCTGACGAATTGCGCGAAGTGGCCGTAAAGCGCGCCTGCAAGGCCGCAGATCGCGGCGCTCAGGGTGAACGCGAAGGTCTTCCAATAGACGATCCGCACGCCACGGCTTGCGGCGGCGATTTCGTCGTCACGGATCGCGCGCAGGTAAAGCCCCGCGCGCGAGCGCAGGAGATAGAAGAGCCCGACTTGAACGATCAGCAGCACCAAAACCATCATGTAGTAATAGGGAAGACGGTCCTGAAAAATGCCGGGCACATTCAGGCCGAGATCGCCGCGTGTGAAGTCGATCGAGTTCGAGATCACAAGCCGCATGATTTCGGCGAAGGAAAGCGTGGTGAGCGCGAGATAAGGTCCGCGCAGGCGCAGCACGATGCGGCCGAGGACGAGGCCGATGAGGCCCGAGACGATGATCGCCGCCGAAATGCCGATCGCAAAACCCGTGTTGTAGTAGTAGGCGAGCAGCCCCGTGGAATAGGCGCCGATCATTCCGAAGGTGGCGGGCGCGAGCGAAAACTGCCCGGTGTATCCCGCGAGAATGTTCCAGGCGATCGCGAGCATCGCGAAATACATCGAAACAACGATAACGCCCTGCCAGTAGGCGTTTTTCACGATGGCCGGCAGCACCGCCACGGCGAGAAGAATCGCGAGCGAGACAAGGAACTCGATGCGAAGACGCCGATTGCTCGGATGGCCGCCCGTCTTCATCAGACCTCCCGCGCTTTTTCGCCGAACAGGCCTTGCGGCCGGAACAGCAGGAACAGGATCAGGATGAAGAGGCCGAACGTGTCGCGGTACTGATACGAGATATAGACGCCGCCGAAGCTCTCGAACACGCCGAGAATGAGGCTCGCGATGATGCTGCCGGGCACCGAGCCCATGCCGCCCAACACCACAATCACGTAGGATTTGATCGCGGGGAAAACGCCGACATCGGGTGTCGGGTTGAAGATGTTGGCGAGCAACGCGCCGGATACCGCTGCCAAGCCGCCCGCGAGCGAAAAGACGATGGCGCTCGCCTTTGCCGTATCAATGCCGGCGAGCGACGCACCGAGGCGGTTCTGCGAGACCGCCTGGATCTGCCGGCCCCAGAACGAGTAACGAATGATGAGCGCAACAACGATAATGACCGTGACCGCAACCATTGCCGCGATCAAGCGATGGCCGGAGATCGCGAGCGGCCCGATCGTGATGCGGGAAATCCCGATGAGGGCAGGGCCTTTGTAGGCGTAAGGCCCGACCACCTTGTCGACGATATTGATGAGGAAAATCGAGAGCGCGAAGGTGACGATCACCGCATATTCGTCGCGCATCACGCCCCAGGAGGTGTAGCCGCTGTAGAGCGGCCGCATCAGAAGCCGCTCGACGACAAGCCCGAGCAGCAGCCCGACCAAGAGCGCGAAGGGCAGCGAGACCCACGGCGAGATGCCGAGCGCAAGCGCGGAAAGCGTGTAGGCGTAGGCCCCCACCATGTAGAACTCGCCATGCGCGAAATTCACGACCTTCAGGATGCCGAAAATCAGCGAAAGGCCGATCGCCATCAACGCGTAGAACACGCCGATGATGAGCCCGTTGATGAGGAGATCGAGAGTCAGCATTCAGACTGCGAAAGTTGAAAGGGGAGGCGCGGCTGCGCCTCCCGTCTTCTTTTGTTGCCGGTTATTTTGTTTTCTCGACACGCGACATATCGAGCGGCTTACCCGGATCTTGCACGAGCTTCATGTCCGCGACCGGCTGCTTCACCGCCGTGACCTGGAAGGTCACGTAGGGGACATCGAGCCACTGGTGGTACTTGAAGCCCGACTTCTCGCTCGAGAACGAGACCTCGCCGCGCGTGCCCGTCCACTTGATGCCTTCGAGCGCCTTGATCATGTCGTCGGCCTTGGTGGACTTCGCCGTCTTGATCGCTTCGGCAATCAGGAAAAGGCTGTCCGCGGCCTGGAAGAGCAGGCGGTTCGGATCGCCCTTGGTCTTCGCCGTGTAATCGGCGGCGACTTTCTTGCCGAGATCGGGCAGCGGCATCTTCGGGTGATAGAGGCCGAAGACGAGCATATTCTTCGCGGCGTCGCCGACGTTCTGCCAGAAATCCGGATAATCCGCGATGCCGGAGGCGTCGTAGATCATGGTTTTCGCCGTCGGCGCGACGCCCTGCTCGTTCAATTGGTTGAGCAGGATATAGGCACCGGGCGGCAGCATGATTTCGACGACCACGTCCGGCGGATTCGCCTTGAGCGGCAGGATCGCCGGGAGATAGTCCTTCGAGGCGCGGTCGAGCGTTTCATATTTGTAGCTGATACCCTGCGCGCGTTCGGCGATCTGCGCGCCGATCAGTTTCGCGAGACCGACGCCGTAGTCGGTGTTTTCGCAAAACGCCACCACGTTTTTCGCGCCGAGCGATTTCATCGTTTCGGCAACGGCGATCGCGACGCGGCTGTTGTAATTGCCCGGGTTGAACACTTCCGGATAGCCCTTCTCGCGGATGACGTCGGACCAGCCGTTCGTATTGATGTAGGGAACATGATAGCGGTGTGCGACTTCGATGCCGGCAAGTGCCGCCGAGCTCTGGTGCTCGCCGGTGACGGCGACGACCTGATCGCGGGTGATCAGCTTTTCGACCGCGGCGCGGGCTTTTTCGGGAATGCCCTGCGTGTCTTCATAGATCAGCTCGATCTTGCTGCCGTTCACGCCGCCCGCGTCGTTGATGATCTTGGCGGCGACTTCGAGCCCGTCCTTCACCTGCGTTCCCTGCGAAACGGAACCGGGAGGCGACTGGGCGATGGTGACGCCGACCTTGATCGGATCGGCGGCGAAAGCGGACGCGGAAAAGGCAAATAATCCTGCGACGAACGTCGGCAGGCCGAAACGGCGAGATGGCATATTGCTCCTCCTGGGCGGCTATTTTTTTGTAACGAGTTTGAGCTGCCGTCCGGAATGTTACGGGACTGGCTTGCGGCGGTCGAGAGCGAAATTTTGCCGCGCGATGCCTTATGTTGCATCGCTTCCAAATTACCGTTTGCTGCCGTGCCGCTCCGCGAGCTTGCGGTCGTAATTCAGCACCGCCTGCAAAAGCACCTGCGCTCCCGCGGCGCATTGTTCCTTCGACGTAAATTCCGCCTCGTTGTGGCTGATGCCATTGTGGCAGGGAACGAAGATCATGCTCGCGGGCGCGACGCGCGAGACGTAACCGGCGTCGTGGCCTGCGCCCGAGACGATGTCGCGCATGGAATAGCCGGAATTTTTCGCGGCTTCGCGGACGCATCCAATGCAATCCTGATCGAAATGCACGGGCGGCTGGTCGAGAATTTTTGAAACTTTGGATTCGAGATTTTGCGGTTTGCACGCATTTGTGATCGCGGCGCGCAGCTCGCTTTCCATGGCATCGAGCGTCTTCGCTTCGGGATGGCGCAGATCGACGGTGAAGAACACCTCGCCCGGGACGACATTCGGGGAATTGGGTCTCACTTGCATCAAGCCTACCGTTCCGACGGCGAGCGGCGCGTGCGCAAGCGCGATCGCATTCACTTTTTCGACGATCCCGGTTGCGCTGAGAAGCGCGTTCCGCCGGCGCGGCATCGGCGTCGTGCCGGAATGCGCATCCTGGCCGGTCACCGTCACCTCGAACCAGCGAATGCCTTGGATGCCGGTGACGACCCCGATTTCCTTGCCCTCAGCCTCAAGGAGCGGGCCTTGCTCGATATGCAGCTCGAAAAATCCGGAGAGCGGATGCTCGCCGCATTTCTCCGGGCCGCGGTATCCGATTTTCTCCAGAGCCTCGGCGAAAGTGATTCCGTCGGGATCCTTTCGCGAGGACGCCCAGTCATGCTCGAAGGCGCCCGCAAAGACGCCGGACGAGACCATGGCGGGCGCGAAACGCGCGCCTTCCTCGTTGGTCCAGTTCACGACCTCGATCGGCGCGAAGGTCTCGTAGCCCGCTTCGTGCAACGTGCGGAGCGCTTCGAGCGCGCCGAGGACGCCGAGCACCCCGTCGAATTTTCCGCCGGTGGGCTGGGTGTCGAGATGGCTGCCCATGGCGATCGGCGGAACGTCTTTCCGCTGGCCGGGGCGGCGCGCGAACATCGCGCCCATGTCGTCGACGGTGACGATGCAGCCGAGGCCTTCGGCTTTTTGCTTGAACCAGTCGCGCACCTGCCGGTCGAGATCGGTCAGCGTTAGGCGATTAATGCCGCCTTTTGGCGTTCCGCCGATCTTGCTGGTCTCCATGATCTCGTCCCAGAGCCGCTCGGGATCGATCTGCAAATTCTGCTTCATGACGCGATCTCTTGCGCGGCCGAAATCAGCATCTCGTCGGCGCCTTGCTCACCCATGATGGAAATGCCGAACGGGCAGCCGTCGAGAGTCCCGAGCGGAAGCGACATCTGCGGCGTGCGCGAAAGCACCGATACGCTCAACAGGCTCATCGCCTTGCCGCGATAATTTTCGGATTCCGCGAGCGGCCGCTCGATCAGCGGGGCGATTTCCGGCACTGTAGGCAATACGATCATCGCATCGTTTTTCAGCAATGCGGCGACGTAAGCCGAAACTTTCTCGCGTTCGGCTTTCGCTTTCTCGTATTCGGCGGGATCGATTTTTGCCGCTCCGTACATTCGTTCCTGAATGCCAGGGCCGAAGGTGGGCTTGTATTTCGTGACCCATTCGCCGTGGATTTTCCAGACCTCGGCTGCCTGAATAATGCGGTAAAGCTCGAAACAGTCGCGCAACGGGCGGTCGGCGATTTTGACCGGGCGCGGCTCGCCATAGAGACTCGCGATGCGTTTGACGGCCGGTTGCAGCGCTTCTTTCTCCCGTGCGCCCAGAAGCGCGAACATGTCCTCGGCGATCAGGAGTTCGCGCGGCTTCGCATCCCACGCGCCGCTTTTCAGCAAAACTTTTCCCACTTTCGTGAAGATATCCATGTCGCGGGCGAACCAGCCGGGAACGTCAAAGCTTGGTGCGAGCGGCATGACACCTTCGAGCGAAAGCCGCCCGTGAGTCGGGCGTAGGCCGTAAATTCCCGTGTAGCTCGCAGGCAGGCGGACGGAACCGCCGGTATCGCTGCCAAGTGCGAAATCGCAGAGCCCGCCCGCGACCGCCGACGCCGAGCCGCTCGACGAGCCGCCGCACACGCGGCCCTCGGCGCGGACATTAATTGGGCGGCCGTAATGGGCGTTGATGCCGTTGATGCTCCAGGCCATTTCTTCGGTGTGGGTCTTGCCTACGATGCTGGCGCCGGCTTTCAGCAGGGTTTCGACAATGGCCGCGTTCTTCGCCGGTACGTCGTGCGTTTCCAGCCACGCGGGGCTGCCGAAGCCGGTTTTCACACCGGCCACGTCGTAAATGTCCTTCACGCCGAAGGTGAGGCCCTTGAGCGGGCCTGCGGGCGCGCCTGCAACTTCAATGTGCGTGTGGCGGGTGAAGGCGTTCAGCTTGTCGCGGTCGAGGATGGAGGACATCGAAAAACAATACCGCCTAATCGCGCAGAATCGAAATCTGCTTGATGTCGACGGCAAGGCCCACCATCGCGCCGACTTCGCGCGGCTCGGTGTCGCGCCTGTGCGGCTCGTCGACGATCAGACGATGACCGCCGGCCTTGATGCGATAGCGGGTGGTTTCGCCGAGAAATTCGCGTTCTTCCACGACGCCCGGAAGGCCGGTGCCGGAGGCCTGTACGGCGATATGCTGCGGACGGATCGAAACGCAAGCGCGGCCGGAAGGCGCGTTGATGCCGTCGAGCACGATGCCATCGGCGAGGAAGCGGCCTCCCTCGATCTTCCCTTCGACAAGGTTGGCGGTGCCTAGGAACGCCGCGACGAAGCGGGTTGCCGGATGATCGTACATATCGACGGGAGAGCCGATCTGCTGAATCCTGCCGCCGTCGAGCACGGCGATGCGTTCCGCGGCGGCGTTCGCTTCTTCCTGATCGTGGGTGACGTAGATCGTGGTGATGCCGAGCTCACGCTGGAGCCGCTTCAGCTCCACGCGCATTTCGGTGCGGAGCTTGGCATCGAGATTGGAAAGCGGCTCGTCGAGCAACAGAACGGAGGGCTCGATCACCAGCGTGCGCGCGAGCGCCACGCGCTGCTGCTGGCCGCCGGAGAGCTGCGACGGGCGGCGGTCGGCGAGATGGGAAAGCCCGACGCGTTCGAGCGCGGCCGCCACCTTGCGGCCGATCTCAGTCCGCGGCAGCTTGCGGCGCTCGAGGCCGAAGGCGACGTTCTTCGCGACGGTCATGTGCGGCCAGAGCGCGTAGCTCTGAAACACCATGCCGAGATTGCGCTCCCATGGCGGAAGATACGTGACGTCTTTGCCGCCGATCACGATGCGGCCTTTCGACGGCGTGCCGAAGCCAGCCAGCAGGCGGAGAAGCGTCGTTTTGCCGGAGCCGGACGGGCCGAGAAAACAAAAATATTCGCCGGGCTCGATGGAAAGGCTCACGTCGTTCAGCACGAGCGCGCCGCCATAGCCGAAGCTCACATTTTCAATGGAAACGCCGGTCGCCATCAGAATACGCCCTCGCGGGATTTGAGATCGCGCTCGCGTTCGGCGAAACGATAGGATAGGAACGTCGCGATCGCGACCACCAGCACGGCGAGCACACCAAGCGCGGCGCCCGGTCCGCGCCCGGCCGCCGCCTGCATATAGACATAGATGCCGTAGGAGATCGGCGCATCGGGCGGACGGGTGACAAGGATGAGGGTCGCGGAAAGCTCGACCGCGGCGGTGGCGAAGCTCGTGACGAAACCGGCGAGCAGCCCGCCGGTCATCAGCGGAACGACAATACGGGTAAGCGTCGTGAATTTTCCCGCGCCAAGGCTTTCGGCCGCCTCTTCCAGATGCACATGCAGTTGATGGAGCGCGGCTTTCGCCGAGACCAGCGCATAGGGCAAGCGGCGCACGGCGTAGGCGATCACGAGCATGCCCCAGAAGGTCGCGAGCGGCTCGCCGGTCATGGGGAGGTGCACGTCGTAATAAGTGCGAAGAAGGCCGATGCCGAGCACGAGGCCGGGAATGGCAATCGCCGCCATTGCCATTTGCTCGACGAGGTGACGGCCCTTGAGCCGGGTGCGCAGCACGACATAGGCGATAACGGAAGCGAGCACGATGTCGATGAAGCCGGCGAGGCCGCAATAGAGGAGTGTGTTCGTGATGTACGGCCCGGCCTCGTGCGCGATCGTGGCGTAATGCGCGAGCGTGTAGCCGTCGGGCAGCACCGCGAAGGACCAGACGGTGCCGAACGAAAGCAGCAAGATGCCGATATGCGGCGAGAGAACGATGAGAAGCGTTACAATCACGAAAGCTGTCGCGAGAATCGTGCCGCTTTTGCCAAGCTTTCTGCGCGAGAGTCCGCCGCCGCCGCGCTGCTGTGTGGAAAAATCCCGCCCGCGTAATGCGAGCTGTGAGAGCCCGATGGTCGCGAGTGCGCAGGCGATCATGATGACCGAAATCACATAACCTTGCGGGTCGGCGATGCCGACCGAGGTAATGCGGAGATAGGCTTGCGGCGCAAGCATGTTGGTGACGCTCAGGAGAAGCGGGGTCGCGAGATCGTCGAAGACCTTCACGAAGACGAGCGCCGCACCCGCGACGTAGCCGGGGAGCGCAAGCGGAAAAACGATCTTTCGGAATAGCGCGAATCCGGAAGCGCCGAGATTTTGCGCCGACTCTTCCATGGCGGAATCGATATTCGAGAGGGCGGCGGAAAGGTTGAGCAGGATGAACGGAAAATAGTGCACGGCCTCGACAAAAATCACGCCGTTCAGCCCTTCCATGAACGGAATGCGAAAACCGAACCAGTCGTGCAGCAGGAGGTTAACGGAGCCGTTGCGGCCATAGATCAGCTGCATTGCGACCGCGCCGACAAAAGGCGGCATCACAAGCGGAATGACCCCGAGCGTGTGGATGAGCGCCGCGCCTCGAAACCGGAAACGCGAAATGATCGTCGCGAGCGGCACCGCGATGATGCTCGCGACGACCACCGTCATCGAGGCGGTATAGATCGAATTCCAGAAGGATTCGCGGAGCAGCGTGGTCTGGAAGAAATCGCCGAAATGAACCAGCGAAAATCCGCCGTCGAGCCCCGTGAAGGCGATCTGGATCACGCGTACGATCGGGACGATCAGGAACGCGAGCAGAAAGAGCGCGACCAGCGCGACCGCCGCGATTTGCGCGGGGCTCGCGCCGAGTCTCGCCGAGAGCGGCGCCGACGGTATCGTCGCAGTATTCGCCATGCCCCGCGCTCAGCTCACTTGCTGCGGTTTACTTGGCGATCGCCGCTTTTGCCGCGAGCGACTTCGCTTCCGTGTAATTCTTCACCGCGGTTTCATCCCACTTCTGTTCGAATTCGGCCTGGCGGCCGGCGGCCGTTTCGCCCTTCTTCAGCTTGTGGAACGAGTTCGCGATCGCGGGATCGTTCGCCTCCGCTCCGGAGATCGGTACCGTAGTCGCCAGGCGCCGCGCGTCCGCAAGCAATTTCTTGGCCGCGGGGCTTGCTTTCGCGCCGAGCTTCTTCTCGGTGTCGTGGATCGCTTTCCACGCAGCGTTCAATTCCTTCAGCCGGAAGGTGATGATGCGGTCGAAGAGCGAGTTCACAAGCTCGTAGCGCTTTTCGGAAAGATCGACGTCGAATTTTACGCCCGCGCCGAGCTTTTCGTTCTTGAACGGGTTGGGGAAGCCGGGGGGCGCCTTGTCGTAGGTCGCGAGCCGCACCGGCAGGCGCTGGATTTTAGGCAACAGCAAAATCTGCTGGCCTTCTTCGGACAACAGATATTCGATGAAGGCTTCCGCCGCTTTCTGGTTCTTCGCCCCTTTGATGATGCCGATATTGGCCGGCACGATCGCGGTCACGGTCGGGTAGACGAATTCGACCGGGAAGCCGGAGGCCTTGCCGGAGAGGCCGAAGAAATCGATCACGATGCCGATTCCGTACTGGCCGCTGTTCACGGCATCGGGAACGCCGAAGGAACGGTCGGAAACTTGCGTAAGGTTTCCGCCGATTTCCAAAAGCGTCGCCCAGCCTTTTTCCCAGCCTTCGCCCTGCAAAATGGTTTCGACGGTCAAATGCGTGGTGCCGGATCGGGAGGGTGCTGAAATTCCCACATGGCCAAAATAAACCGGCTTCTTCAGATCGTCCCATTCCTTCGGCGCGGGCAGATCGTTCGCCTTGAGATAGCGCGTGTTGTATTCGATGCCGTAACCCGAGGCGGCGAAACCCGTATAGAAATTATCGGGATCGTTGATCGGATAGGAGCCGGCCTTGGTGGCGATGCCTTCGGCCTTCGGCTTGTATTTTTGCAAGAGCCCGTTCTGTTTCAACACTTCGAATGCGTCCGGCGCGGAGGCCCAGAAAATGTCGGGCGGATTGGATTTGGTCTCCTGAATAAAGGTAACGGCCGCCGCGGTGTTGCGGTTCTGCACCTCGACCCTTGTGCCGGGATGCTTTTTCTCGAAGCCCTCCGCGAGCGGGCCGGTAAGGTCTTTGGAATACGAGGTTACGATCGTAAGCTTGTCCTCGAGCCCCTGTGCGTTTGCTGCAAATGCGAAAACACCGAATGTGCCCGCGAATAATAGGCGCAATAACGATGCGGAAATTCTCACGGTAGCCTCCCTTGCATGGCGTTCTTCGGCGCCGTTTTTCTGAAATATATTAGCCAGAGTGGCGAGAAAATTGCGCGCTGTCGACTCAAACCTAGGGCGAAAAGCCTCTTTCTTTCACGCGATGTGTGCGGCTAGAGATCTCTTTCTTGCGAACGCGAGCCGGGTACAATATCGCAGTCGGGTGGGGATCATCGGACAGCAAAGAAAATTGCGTGCGGCACTCAGGGACGCCGCTCGTGCCTTTTCCGCTGGCTGGTATGTCCGCCATTTAAGGTGAGAGGTTGCCGTGGTCGAGCCAATTCTTCTGTTCGGAATTCCCGTCGATTTCATCCTGTTTGCGCTAACGCTCTTGGGCATCGCGCTTTTTCATCATCACACGCTTCCGATCGGGGTCGGCGGGCTTGCGGTCATCGTCGCCTATAAGCTCCTGTTCACCGGCTTCAAAACCGGCACAGGGCTCGTGGGACTTGGGCTCCACATGGAGCACGAGTGGGTGACGCTCACGAACCTGTTTCTCCTTTTGATGGGTTTTGCGCTCCTGTCGCGGCATTTCGAACAGAGCGGCATCCCCGACGAAATGCCGAGGCTTTTGCCGGACGACTGGAAGGGCGGTGTGGTCTTGCTCGTGCTTGTGTTCGTGCTTTCGAGCTTCCTCGATAATATCGCAGCGGCCCTGATCGGCGGCACGGTGGCGCGGCACGTGTTCCGGAAAAAAGTGCATATCGGCTATCTCGCCGCGATCGTAGCCGCTTCCAACGCGGGGGGATCCGGCAGCGTCGTCGGCGATACCACCACCACGATGATGTGGATCGCGGGCGTGAGTCCGCTCAGCGTGCTCGAAGCTTACACCGCCGCCCTTCCGGCACTTCTTATTTTCGCTATCCCTGCGGCGATTCAGCAGCAAAAATATTCTCCCATCGAGAAAAAAGCGAAAAAAGGAATTGAGATCGACGGAGCGCGTGTGTTCATCGTCGCGGCTATTCTAATCGTCGCGCTTGTCGTGAACATCGGCGCAAATGTGAAATATCCCTCGCTGCTCGATCACGTGCCGCTGCTCGGCATCTCGGTCTGGGCGGTGATTTTCCTCACCACCGGACTGCGCCGGCCGGACTGGCATGTGATGCCTGAAACATTCAAGGGCACGATCTTTCTGCTCTCGCTCGTCACCGCCGCATCGATGATGCCGGTCGAGAAATTGCCTTCTGCCTCGTGGCAGACGGCGATGGGACTCGGTTTCGTGTCGGCGGTGTTCGACAATATTCCGCTCACGGCGCTTGCGCTCAAGCAGGGCGGCTACGACTGGGGCTATCTAGCCTACGCGGTAGGCTTCGGCGGATCGATGATCTGGTTCGGTTCGTCGGCGGGCGTCGCGCTCTCCAATATGTATCCGGAAGCGAAATCCGCCGGCCTATGGTTGCGCCACGGCTGGCACGTCACCGTCGCCTATATCATCGGTTTCTTCGTGATGCTCGCCGTTATCGGCTGGCATCCGGACGCGCCGTTGCGCTAGGGCGTCTCGTTGAATGCCCCGCAAGCGGGGCATCTTATGACGATGCTTTTAAACGTTTTCCCGGCCGCGATCCCCGCGATCAGGATTCGGTCGCAATTGCCGCAGGTATAGTCATCCGTCCCCGGCCCTTTGATTACAGGCGCGGTGGGCGAGACGATGGTCGCGCGGGTGCGCGGCTCGGGTTCGGGGATGACCTTGAGCTTGGTCCGCATGGTTTCCGTTCAAAGAACGGAAAAGACGCTAGCGCAACTAGGCCCACAAGTCTCGCCATTCTGTGCCGGGACGCGCGAGGCGGGGTTCCATGGCTTCGTCTTTCTCACCGTCGGCGAGCGCCAGCACCGTGAAGGGGCCACAGGTATCGCATTCAAAGGAAAGTAGCTCATTGTCTTCGTCTTCGGGGGTATCGATGCTGTTGGCGTCCACAAGCCTCGCCGGGCCCGCGCATTGCGGACAGCGCAGAGCGGACAAGTTAATTTTAGGCATGCCCATGATCGTTCCCCGAGTCGGCGGCTATTGGAAAAAGCCAAACAGCCAGAGTAACAAGATGACCGGCAACGGAATGCCGAGAAGCCAGAGAATCAAAGCGCGTCCCATTGCATTTTAACGCCGTCCGCGACCGAAGGTTCCAAAAAAGCAAAAACCCCGGCATTGGTGCCGGGGTTTCCGCACAAGGATCGAGGCGAACTTATTTTATTTTCTTCACGTCGCCTTTTTTCACCCCCGCTTCGGGGAAGACCCACATCGCGATCACCATGAAGACCGCTGTGATCATCACCACATTTGCGAGGTCGTGGTGCACCGGCGACTTGCTCCAGTAAGCGAGCACCGCCGCCACGATCAGGGTGATCGCCGAAACAATCGCTTTGACGTCATTCGGCATGGCGCGACTCCTTATTCCGCTCCGATCGGCTGGGCGGCCGCGACGTCGGGCCGCTTCGGTGTGCCACGCAGGTTTTTCTTGAGATAGCGTGTGTCATAGCCGTTGAACAGCGTGCCCAGGAGGCCGCGATCGAGATCGGATGTGCCGAACAGCCAATCCGCGATCGGGAAGGTGAGGTTCATGTTCGTTTCCATCATCAGCCGCGCATTGTGATGCGCGGTGTGGTGGCGACGAAGCGTGTTCACAAACGGGCAGTTGCGCACAAACCAGTTTTCATCGACGTGGCAGCAGAAATGCATGAACTCGTAGATGAGGTACATGCCGGTCGTCGTCGCCATAAACAGCCAGCCGACATTCGGCGAGAAGATGTAGCCAAGGACGATGGCGCCCGGGAGCGACATCAGGATGAAGACGACAAGCGCGTAGGGCGGGAACACCGTCACACGCCAGTCCTTGTGGTCGCGGAAGCGCATTTCCTCGTCGGTGAAGAACTGGTGGTGGTTCAGCGTGTGGCGCTCGTAGACCGAACGCAGGCCTTTGATGTTGACCGGCCGGTGCATGACATATTTATGCACGGCCCATTCGAAGACGTTCGTGAACAGGAACGTAATCGGTACGGTTAGCCATTCGAGCCAGGTCACGTTTTCGATGTGCTGCAGGTAGATGTAGAAGGCGGCCGCACCCATCGCGTAGATGATGAGAATGTGAAAGTAGCCGTCGTACCAGCCCATGATGCGGGACCGGTATTCCTGGCGAAAGGCGATTTGGCGCTCGCTGATCATGGTTCATTCTCCGCTTTGCTGTGCCCGCTTTCGCGGGTCTTCCTTTGATCTGTGATATATCAGTAGTCTATCACGCTCGAATTCCGGGTCAATCCGCTAGATCGCGGGTTCCGTGCTGCCCGCGATGACCTTGGCGACAGCCGGGTGCCTAGCGGCGTCCTTCGGCAGGCCAGTGAAAATTATCTCTCCCCGTTCAATGACATAGAGCCGGTCGGCGAATTCGGGAACGTGGTGGACATTCGACTCGGCGATGAAGACTGCGTGCCCGAGGGCGCGGATCGAGGCGATGCCGTCCACAATCGCGGGAATCACGGCGGGCGACAGACCCTCGGTCGGCTCATCCAGCAGGAGAAGCTTCGGGTCGGACGCGAGCGCCCGGGCGATCGACACCATCTTGCGCTCGCCGCCGGAAAGCTCCTGGCCGCCGCGATCGCGGTAGCGCGTGAGTTTGGGGAAGACTTCGTAGGCGAGGGCTGCGCGCTCCTGCTGGTTGCGGCCGCCCGCCTGCGGCCAGGTGGGCATCGCGATGTTCTCGGCGACGGTGAGTTCGCCGAACACTTCGCTTTCCTCCGGCGAAAAGCCGATGCCCTGCCGCGCGACCTCGAAGGGGCGGCGGCCGAGCAGACTTTCGCCGTTGAAATCGATTGTGCCGGAGACAGGACGGCGGAAGCCCATGATGGTGCGGAAGGTGGTGCTTTTGCCGGCGCCGTTGCGGCCGACAAGGCAGACGAGCTCGCCCGCTTTCACCTCGATCGAAATCCCGCGCAGGATGCGGCTCCCTTGAATGTCGACGGTGAGATCGCGCACGGACAGCATCAGTGGCTCCGTTTTTTGCCGACGACGATTTCGATCACGGATTCGGTCGAGAAGAATTGTTTCGGCGGGAGATCCGCGAGCATTTTTCCCTCGGCGATCGCGATGATGCGGTCGGAATAGGTGGCGACCAGATCCATGTCGTGCTCGACCAGGATCATGGCTTTCACACCCGCGCGTTCGGCGGCGGCGATCAGCGTCTTCATCACGCGATGCTTGTCGTTCGTCGAGATGCCGGAGGTCGGCTCGTCGAGAAGAATGACTTCCGGCTCGAGCGCGAAGGCGGAGGCGACATCGAGGAGCTTCTTTTCGCCCTGGGAGAGAAGTTGCGAAACCGTATCGAGCCGATTTTCCAGTCCGAAGATTTCGGCGACTTCACGTGCGCGTTTTGTCACGCTCGTGTCGCCATGGAGCGAAGAGAACATCCGCCAGCGTTTCTTCTGACGCGTGACGATTGCGGCGGCGATCGTTTCCTCGACGGTGAGTTTCGGAAAGATGTGCACAAGCTGGAATGCGCGCGCGAGCCCGCGCTCGGCAAGCGCCACCGGATCGCGGCCCGCGATATTCTCGTTCTTGAAGAAAACCTCGCCTTCGGTCGGGACGAGCAGACCCGTGAGCAGGTTCACAAGCGTCGTTTTGCCCGCGCCATTGGGGCCGACGATGGAGATTTTTTCGCCGGCATTGACGGCGATGCTGACGTCCGAAAGCGCGCGATAGGCGCCATAGGCCTTTCCGACGCTGTTGGTCTGCAAGAGGATGGTCATGGCGTCACCGCCTTTTTTACTGCCGTAGCGCTTTCGGTTTTGCGCTGGCGAAGGCGAGCCGCCAAGACCTCGATTGCGCCGGCGATACCGCCCGGGAAACCGATCACAATGATCGCCAGCACGGCTCCCAGCACGAAGCGCCAATATTGCGTGAGCGATTGCAACTGGTCTTGCAAGAGCGTGTAGGTGAGGGCGCCGATGATCGGCCCAAAGAAATTCGAGAAGCCGCCAAGCACGGTCATGAACACGAGCTGGCCCGAATGCGTCCAATAGACGAGTTCGGGATCGGCAAGGCCCACACGGAAACCCAGGATCGCGCCGCCTATCGCGCCAAAGATCGCGGAGATCACGAAAGCCGCGAGCCGGAATTGCCACACGCGCACGCCGAGATATTCCGCCTTGCGCGGATTATCCCGGAGCGCCTTCAGGTGCAGGCCAAAGGGCGAATGCACGATCCGCCACATAACGGCGCCGGCGATCACCATGAGAACGAGGCAGTAATAGTAAAACGGGCCGGTGAGGAAGCCGATCTTGTTGTATTGCGCGAATTCGAGCCCGAGGATGTCCATGCGCGGCACGCGCATACCGCTGTCGCCGCCGGTGACGTAATAGAACTTGAACAGGAAGGAGTGGAAGAGCATGCCGAAGGCGAGCGTCAGCATGCCGAAGAAAATGCCGGTGTAGCGCACGCACAGCGCGCCGATGGGAACCGCGATCAGCGTGGCGCCTACGATGACCGCGATGAGCGCCACTTCAAAACTCTTGATGCCGAGCACACCGGAAACGATGGCGGTGCCATAAGCGCCGACGCCAATGAACATCGCGTGGCCGAACGAAAGCAAGCCGCTATAGCCGAACAGAAGATTGAAGCCGAGAAGCGCAATCGCATAAGCGAAGAACGGAATCATCAAGCTCACGTAAAACGGCCGCGCGAAATGCGGAAGCGCGATCAGGGCGGCGATCCCCGCGGCGGCGAGGAGGAGGGCATATTTCGATTTCATGTCGCGGGCTTTCCGAACAGGCCCGCAGGCCGGAAGAGAAGGACGCCGATCACGATCAGATATGTCACGAGCAGCTCAAGCTCAGGATAAATCACGATCGAAAGCGCATGAATGAGGCCAACGACAAGTGCACCCGCGAGCGCTCCTGGCATCGATCCGAGCCCGCCAATCACGACGACGGCGAAAGCTTCCACGACGAATTCGCCGGGGATTTCGAGCGATGCGGCGGCCGTCGGGATCACCAGTGTGCCCGCGACCGTTCCCAGCATCGTGCCGACAGTGAACACGACGGCATAGACGCTCCGCACGTTCACGCCGAGGGCTTCGGCCATGGCGCGGTTCTCGGCGGTCGCGCGCAGCACGCGGCCGTAATTGGTTTTCTGCAGAAAGAGGCCAAGTCCGGCCGCGATCAAAATCGCGGCGGCGATCACCATGAGATTGTAGACTGGCACGGAAAAATCGCCGGACGAAAGCTTGCCGTAAACGAGGTAATCGACGTTTACCTGCAGCGGATTCGCACTCCACAGAAAGCGGAACACGTCCTGGAACATCAGAAGGATAGCGAAGGTGAGGAGGAGCTGAAAGCTTTCGTCGCGGTCGTAGACGAAGCGCAGGAGCCGCTCGATGAACGGCCCGATCAGGCCGATCAACAATCCCGCGACGATTAACGCCGGCAGGAGGAGCCACGGCGGCATTCCGTATTTCGTCATGTGGGCGACGAAGCTGATGCCGAAATAGGCGCCGAGCGCGTAGAACGAGCCGCAGGCGAGATTCAAAATTTTCTGCACGCCGAAGACGAGCTGCAGCCCGGCGGCGACGAGGAAGAGCACGGCGGCGTGGAAAACGCCGCCGAGCAATATGTTGGCAAACGCAGACATCGAACGCTATGGAGTCTATCAGACCTTGAAATTCGCGGTCTTGATCCACTCCCAGAAATCCGCGCCGGCAGGTTTCTGCAGCTCGGTTGAGTACATCGTGTCCTGCTGCTCGCCGAGCGTGACGAAATCGTACTTGTTCTTGTGTGTCGTCAGGCCCTGCACGAAGGTCTGGTCGGCGATGTGATCCTTGCGCCAGCCGCCTTTGCCGCCGAGGCTTTCGACCTCGAGGCCGACCATCGCCTGCGCGATGTCGTCGGTGGAGGGGGTGCCGCCTTTCGCCTTCGCAGCCTTCTCGTAGGCTTGCTTGTAGGAAATCAGGGAGAAGTAAGCGCGGTCCGCTTCCCAGTTCGGATAGTCGTTGTGCTTGTCATGATACCAGGCGACGAATTCCTTCGCAGTGGCGCTCGCTTTCGGATTGTCGAAGGAGAGCGTATTGCAGCCGAACAGCATGCCTTCCGGCGTGAATTCTTTCTTCAGCGCCGTCTGTTGCCAGCCGGCGGCCGGGAAGACGAGCTTCGCGCTTTGCGTGAGACCCGCGGCGTGCGCCTGCTTCATGAACACGGGAAGATCCGCAAACAGTAGCGAGGAGAAAATGAGATCGGGCTTTGCCGCCTGCAGCGCGGCGACATGGCTCGTGAGATCCATGGTACCGACCTTCGGCCACTGCTCGGTTACGACTTCATGCTCAATGTTGAAGCGTTTCAGGATCGCGACGAAGGCGGCCATGTTGTTGCGGCCATAGGAATAGTCGGGATTGATGCCCGCGATCCGCTTGAATTTGCCCTTCCAGTATTTGACGGCGAGCAGCGACGACATCACCGCTTCGCATTCGTTGTCGGTGCTCTTGAAGAGATATTTCGGGTTCGGAAGTTTCTCGACGACGCCGTCTTGGGTCGTGCCGTCCCAGAAAATCGTAAGCGCTCTGGCTTCTTCGACGACAGGACCGAGCGCGAGCCCGACGCCGGTCGATACGATACCCTGAACGTGATCGACGTTCTCCTGCTGCACGAGCTTGGAGAAGCGCTCAATCGTGTCCTTCGGGGAGGTTTCATCCTCAATTACAAGCTCGACCTTGCGGCCGGCGATGCCGCCCGCGGCATTGAATTTCTCGACTGTCCATTGGGCGGCGTAGATGCCGTTCAGGCCGGCGCTTGCGGCTATCCCTGAGCGCGGCGCGAGAATGCCGATCTTGAGCGGCTTGTTTTGCGCGATCGCAGGCGCAAAGACGCCGGCGGGCGCGAGCGCGCCGATGGCGGCGGCGGATTTCAGCAAAGTACGGCGTGAGAACTTCTTCATTTGGATCCTCCCCAGGGTGGTTGTCCCGGTTTTGCCGGTGCGTTTTTATTCTTTCGAATGATATATCAGTGCCATGTCACAGAAACAAGCCGCGGCGCAAGCGGAATCGGACCCCGCCTGCATCGGTTTTGTTAATGTTTCTCGATGCTTTTCAGGGCGCTGTCGATTTCGTTGCTCTTTAGAGTCCAGTCGTTATCGAGATTGGCGACCACCGCTTTCATGAACGGTTCGGAAAGCCGGATCGCGCGTTCGTTGTCACCGAGATAGTCGACCAAAATTGCGAGCGCGAGCTGGCGCGGACTTTCGCCCTCATAGGTCCATTCGAAACCGAAGTTCGTGAACTTCTTGACTTCGTAGTGCTCCCCGAGCGGCTTGCCGTCGACCGTGACGCGCAGGCCGTCGATGGTTCGCTTTCCCTCGTAAGTTTTCATCGTTTCACTCCGTTACACTTCGACTGTCGTGCGGGTGAAGCTTTCGACATAGTCCATGAGATAGTCGGAAGCTTTTGCCGCCTTTGCGGGATCGCCTTTGGCGATTGCGCGCGCTTGCTCAGCGTGCAACTTCGCGCAAAGCGGAAGATCGGCGGCTTCGCGGTAATGCATGTACCAGAAGCGGCGAGAAAGACCCTGCGTGAGGCGCATTGCGCGCGCCGCATATTCGTTATGACCGGCCTCAAGCAAAAGCCGGTTGAGATCGCTGTCGAGGCGCATGAAGGCGATGTCGTCGTTGTTCTTGCCGGCGACATCCATCGCGCGGCCGGTTTCCATCAGCTGTTCGCGCTCTTCCTTGGTTGCGCGCTCGGCGCCGGAACGGCTCAACAGGCGTTCCAGTTCGCGCCGCACTTCGAGCACAAGGAGCTGTTTGCGCGGGTTGATATCGGAAACAAGAATGCCCTTCCGCGGCAGCACGATGATCAATCCTTCGCGGGCGAGCCGCTGCAACGCTTCGCGGATCGGCGTGCGGCCGATCTTGAGCGAGACGGAGAGGGCCTGTTCGGAAAGCACCTCGCCGGGCTTCAGGCGAAGCGTGACGATCCGCTCCTCGATCTGCGCATAGGCCTCTTCGGTCAGCGTCTGCACGCCTTTCGTCAGGCGGGTCGTCTGATTTTTCTTCGGGACCGCCATATGTTTCGTCATTTTCCCTCGCTTCGAGCCGCTCAAATCTGCCGCCGCTTTGCGACCATCGCTGCGAACTTCTCATATTCGGGCTCGTTCACGCCATAGGAATGGTCGTCGTCGGGGAACGCGCCTTCTTTCACTTCCTTCACATATTGCTTGATGCCGTCGACCGCGACTTCGGTAAGTTTTGCGTACCGCTTGGTGAATTTCGGCTTGAAATCGGTAAATACGCCGAGAAGATCGTAACAGAGCAGAATTTGCCCGTCGGTGCCGTTGCCGGCGCCAATACCGATCGTCGGGATCGTAAGCTGCTCGGAAATCAGCTTCGCGATTTTCGCGGGCACCGCCTCGAATTCGAGCATGAAGCAGCCGGCGTCCTCGATCGCGAGCGCGTCCTCAAGGATTTTCATGGCGGCTTCCGCCGTGCGGCCTTGAATCTTGAAGCCGCCGAACATCGCGATGGTGTGGGGCGTGAGACCGATATGCGAGGCGGTAGGAATGCCCGCGTCCACCAGCGCCTTCAAAATATGCGCTTGCGACTTGCCGCCCTGCGGCTTTACCGCGTCCATGAGAGCGTCCTGCATAAAGCGAGTTGCGTTTTCCAGCGCGCGATCGACGGCGTTGTAACTTTGGTATGGCATGCAGCCGAGGGCAAAGGTATTCGGTGCGCCGCGGCGCACGGCCTGGCCGTGCATGATCATCATATCCATTGTTGCGGGAATCGTGCTCGCATGCCCGTGCGAGATCATCGCGAGGCTGTCGCCGAGAACCGCGACGTCGACTCCGGCTTTCTCCGCCCATTGCGCCGAGGTGTAGTCGGGGACGGACATGTAGACCATCTTTTCCCCCGTTTTCTTCGACTCGCGAATTTCGGTGATGGTCCGCTTTTTCCGTTCCGGCTCGGACACGCTCTTCGCGGCTTTCGGATCTTGCGCGTTCATGTTCCCCCGCAGTGCTTGCCCTTATTGCAGATACAAGTGATATATCTCTCATATATGTTACGAATCGCGAGGCCGGGCGCAAGCGCGATTTTGCGTCCGGGCCGAAAGGGGAGTTTCGATGAGTCTGTCGCTCATGCAGATCGTAAACCTCGTTTTGTTCATGGCGCTTCTGCTTGCCGCCTCGATGTATGCGCTCGCGGCAAGCGGGCATTTTCCGGTTGAGCACCGTTCGAAAAAATTAAAAACCGCCCCGGGCCGCCTCATTCTCTTCGGAACAATCGCGCTTTCGCTTGTTTGCGTTGCCCTCGGTATTTATTTCGTCCAGGCCAGCGTACCG
Source organism: Alphaproteobacteria bacterium (assembly GCA_021325315.1). Classification (GTDB taxonomy): domain Bacteria; phylum Pseudomonadota; class Alphaproteobacteria; order Rhizobiales; family Xanthobacteraceae; genus Palsa-892. The sequence goes on along the minus strand of JAJPHK010000169.1, from coordinate 38,371 downwards.
TGGTATGCTGCTGTGATCGGCGGAGGAGCGGTGGTGTTGGCCGCTCCGCTTTTGCTTCAGCTCTTCTCCGATCGGTTCGTTGACGGCAGGAGTTCGTTGCTCGCGTTTTCGGGGGCTGCGGCCTGTCTGTCGTTTCTCATGGCGTTCGCGCATTGAATTGGAATTCTTGATGGCCCTCGACCGGAACGGCTCCCTGAACGCGTCCGATCGGGTCGCCAACAACGCTTATCTCCTGCTTGCGATCGCCTCGCTGTTCTGGTCGGGAAATCACGTGCTTGGCCGCGCGATCGCGGGCGAAGCGCCGCCGATCGGGCTTGCGATGCTGCGCTGGCTGTTGCCGGCGGTTTTTCTCTGGCCGTTCGCCAGGCCGCATCTCGCGCGCGACTGGCCGGTGATCAAACGGCACTGGTTTCTTCTTTTCTTTCTCGGCGTGAGCGGCGGATCGATCTTTTCGGCCGGTCAATATATCGGGCTGCAATACACGACCGCGCTCAACGTCTCGGTGCTGAATTCGCTCACGCCGGTTTTTATTCTCGTGACGGGAGCGTTGATATTTCGCGATCGGCTTACAGCGGCGCAGATCGGCGGCATTCTGATTTCGTTTGCGGGCGTTCTCGTCATCGTCTCCAAGCTCAGCGTCGAGACGATCGCGAATCTGAATTTCAATATCGGCGACATTATTATCGTCGCGAACATGGCGATCATGGCGATCTATTCGAGCTATCTTCGGCTCGCACCGAAAATGCACTGGCTGTCGTTTATTTTTATATTCGCGGCGGTTTCGACGGTCTCGGCGCTGCCCTTTGCGATCTGGGAATATGCCGCCGGGCCGCGATTTCACGAGACCTGGTTCGTTTTCTTCACGGTCATCTATGTCGCGATTTTTCCGAGTCTGATTTCCTATGCGGCCTGGACGCGCGGCGTGGAATTGATCGGCCCCAACCGGGCGGGGCCGTTCCTGCATCTCACGCCGCTTTACAGCGCGCTCTTGGCGAGCGTTTTTCTCGGCGAACAGTTGCGGGCCTTTCACGTTCTCGGCTTCGCGCTGATTTTAAGCGGAGTGTTTTTGGCGTCGCGCCAGCCTTCCATCGACAGCGGCGTCCATTAACGCTGCAACCAAACCGCTTTCCTCCCGCGCGCCGATGCGTATAAATGAGCAATCAAATTTTTTGGGGGAATCGATGCGTTATTTCGTACTCATTTTGACTGCCGCGGTTTTGCCGGTTTCGGCGGCACCGTCTTTCGCAAACCGCGCTTCGGCCGACGCTTGCGTGGCCAAACTCCCGCCGGAAGCGAAGCAGATTTACGCCGCTTCGGTCGGCTCGGTGGCGCCGGGCGTCGACATGAAAGAGGTCGTTCGCTCGAAGACACGGGCGCTGGTGATCGGCGGAAAGCTGAGCCGCGATCAGGCACGGCCGGCGGCGGAAGCGGCGGGCGAGTGTCTTAAGCAAGCGATGTAAAAGCGGCTACTAAGCCGCTGGATCGCCAAGAAAACGCCCTTAAGCCTTTGGTGCAACCTCGTCATCGCCCGGCTGACGCGGCGCGATCGGCGTGAAGGCGCAGCGGTCGGGTTTGAGGTCGAGAAGAGGGGTGCCGTCGAGGCAATCAAGGCCCTGCACAAAGACATTTCCTCCCTCGACCTTCACCAGCCGAACGAGTTGTGTGCCGATGGGGTTTGGGCGCACCGGCGAGCGCAGGCTGAAGGTGCCGCGCACGGAGCCGTCGTTGGCCGGACTCTGCTTGACGAGGTCGCGGCGGGATTCGTGCAGCCAGTAGAGCACTTCGAGGTGCTGGTATTTTTCGATGCCGTCGAGCGCCGCGATCCATGGCTCGAAAATTTCGATGCGGCAGACGGGGCCGTCCTGCCGCCCTTGCCGCGGGCAGGCGAGGCGGTCGGTCCAGGGCGTATGGATACGGCCGATGAAAATAAAATTGGCGACGGGCGCGTCGGGAAACTCCACCGCCACTTCGTTTTCGCGAATCTCGTTGCGCCGGACCATGCCGAATTCCACTTTTTCGCGGCGGATATTAACGCAGCCGGGGTGCCGCGGAAATGCAATTTCGCTTATGCCACCGGCCCTTAACCCTGCGGCGAGTGCGTACCTGTCGCGCTCTATCGCGAATTGCAGGGCCGCCGGGCACGATCTAGAAGAGCGTTCATGACGGAACGCAAACCTTCCGAAACGAAACCGCCGCGCATGGAGCCCCTGGCGCGGCTGCCGCTCTTTTTTGCGCTTGAAGGAAAACGCGCGCTCGTTTCCGGCACCAATGCTGGAGCGGTCTGGAAAGTGGAGCTTTTGTCCGCGACCGGCGCGCTCGTGCAGGTTTTCGCGGAAACGCCGTCGGAAGAATTGCTCGCGCTTGCGAATGATCCGCCGAAAGGCGCGATCACTGTTCATCGCCGAGCCTGGGCGGATTCGGATTTTCAAGGCTGCGCGATCGCGATCGGCGGCTGCGAGGACGAGGAGGAAGCCGCGCGCTTTGCCGCCGCCGCGCGCAGGGCGGGCGTGCCGGTGAACGTGATCGACAAGCCGAAATATTGCGACTTCGCCTTCGGCGCGATCGTGAACCGCTCGCCGCTCGTGGTCGGCGTTTCGACCGACGGCGCGGCGCCCGTGTTCGGGCAGGCGATCCGCGCAAAGCTGGAATCGATCCTGCCCGCCGGTTACGCGCGCTGGGCGGAGGCGGCGAAGAGCTGGCGTTTGAGAGTGCAGGCGTCGGGACTCTCGTTCGGCGGACGCCGCCGCTTCTGGCAGATGTTCACTGCGCGGGCGATTGCGAATGCCGACCGCGCCCCGGCGGCTTCCGATTTTGACGAATTGCTCGCAGGCACACGCGCCGAGGGCGAGAGCGCGGATCGCGGCTCGGTCGCGCTCGTCGGCGCGGGGCCGGGCAACCCCGAGCTCCTCACACTACGCGCTGTGCGCGCGCTGCAATCGGCGGATGTGATCTTGATCGACGACCTCGTGGCGCCGGAAATTCTCGATTTCGCGCGGCGCGAGGCGAAGAAGATGCTGGTCGGAAAGACCGCACGCGGACCTTCCTGCAAGCAGGAAGAAATCAACGCGCTGATGATCTCGCTCGCGAAGAGCGGCAAGCGCGTGGTGCGGCTCAAGGGGGGCGACCCGATGATCTTCGGCCGCGCGGGCGAGGAAATCGCGGCGTGCAAGGCCGAAGGGATTCCGGTCGAGGTTGTGCCGGGGATCACAGCGGCGCAGGGCGCGGCCGCACGGCTTTCGGTTTCGCTCACGCACCGGCGCGAAGCGCGGCGCCTGCAATATGTCACGGGCCATGCCGAGGACGGAAAATTGCCCGCCGATTTCGATTGGGGAAGCGTCGCCGATCCGAAGGCGACGACTGTCGTTTACATGCCGGTGCGAACCATCGGCGAGTTTTCCAAGCATGCGATGGAAAACGGCCTCGATGCGAATACGCCCGCGATCGCAGTTTCGCGTGCGACCCGGCCGGATGAGCAGGTCATTGTCTCAACGTTGCGCGACCTGCCTGCACGGCTTGCGGCCGAGTCCGTTTCCGGCCCGCTTCTCGTGCTGATCGGGCAGGCGCTTGCGAATTACGACGCGGCTTCCGCCGGCGACGTCATCGCGCAAGCGGCGCGCCACACACGCGCCGCCGACTGAAACTTACTTGTAGTTCTTCGCGAGCTTTTGGATTTCGCTCTCGTCGAATTTGTTGATGTCGGCGATCAGATCGTTCGTCACGAGATCGGCGGCCGGCACTTTTTGTTTCACGACGCCGTTCTTCACCAGGAAATCGATATAGGCGTCGTAGTTCGAGACGTTGTTCTCGCCCCACTTGGTGACGCCGCCGGCGGAGAGCTTCCAGTTCTCCATGCGCGCCTTGAGCGTGATGAGATCGTTTTTCAGCGCGGTTGCCTCGTCCTTACCTGTGGCCTTGGTCTGCGGGAAGACCTCCCACAAGATGCGGATCGCGGCCTCGGGGTTCGCGAACGCGTATACTTCACCCATGGCGTATCCCTTGCCGAGCGCAACCATTTGTGCGCGTTTCTTGGCAAGGGTGTCTTCCAGCACCACGAAGCCATTCGCGGGATAGTGAGCGATGGCCTTGTTGGCATCGTCGAGTCGGCGGAGTTTGGCGCCGGCATTTTCGGTGAGCGCATATTGTGTGTCGAATTGCGAGAGGGCGTCGAGCTGGCCACTGTTGACGAGAGCCGCGGTTTGCCCGGCTTCGCCCGCGACCACGATGGTGATGTCGCGATCGGGATCTATGCCGTTGATGCTCGCGAGCGCGCGCGCGATGATCACGCCTGCGGACGCCATCGAGGTCACGCCGATCCGCTTGCCTTTCAGGTCGGTGAATTTCTGCACCTTGCTGTCGGCGGGAACGACGATCCCGTAAATGTTACCCTGGTAGGCGGTATAGAAGATTTTTGCTTTCACGCCTTGCGGCCGGATGATCGCGAGCGGCTCGACGGAAGGAAGCGATACGTCGACATCCTTGGTGGCGACCGCCTTCACGCAATCGGTGGAGCCGGGCAGCGGCACAAGCTCGACCTTGATGCCCGCCTTCTCGAACCAGCCCATTTTGGTGGCGATCGCGAAGGGCGCGGCGGCGGAGCTCACGGTTTTCGCACACCAGCCCACACGGACCGTTTCGATCGCATTCGCCGGATTCGCGAAAGCAGCAAGCGCGGCGGAAATCGACAAGGCGGCAGCAAGACGTTTCACGAGACACCTCCCTTTTCGGCCACGGCTTGCTCGGCCGCGTCCGCTTTTTCCGATTGATCCCAGAATAGCACCCGGCGCCGGAGGGTAACGACCAGTCCGTTCAGCAGGAGGCCGAGCGCAGAAAGAATGAGCAGAATGGAAAACTGGCCCGCGACATCCATGGTGAAATTCATGCTCTGGATCAGCATGCCGAGGCCGGAGGTCGCGCCGACGAATTCGCCTACGATCGCGCCGATCAGCGCGAAGATCATCGCAATCTCAAGCCCCGCGAAAATGTAGGGCATCGCATTCGGGAGCTGCAGCATCCAGAAAATCTGCCAGCGCGAAGCGGCGAGCGAGCGCATCAGGTTCACCCGGTCTTCGTCGGCGGAGCGCAGGCCCGCGATCGTGTTCACCATCAGAGGGAAGAAGGCGACCAGCGCCGCGGCTACGACTTTCGATGTGATGCCGAGCCCGAACCAGATGATGACGAGCGGCGCCAATGCTACTTTCGGCATCGCCTGAAACATCACGATGAACGGATAGAGATAATATTCGACGCGGCGGGAGAGAGCGACCGCAACCCCGAGCGAGAAGGCAAGCACGGAGCCGAGTGCAAAACCCATGAAAGTTTCGGCGAGCGTCACGCCGATATGCCCGACATAAAGGGCGCTCGCGAAACCGCGATAGAGCGCAAGAAGCACATTGCTGGGCGGCGGCAGGATAAAGGCCGGAATGCCGAACAAGCGAACGACCGCTTCCCAAAAAAGAAGAAACACGAAAATCAGAATCACGCGCAGAACCATGCCGGTGACGCCAAATCTCATTCGAGGCCTCCTCCAGCGTTCAGCACCTCGCGAATGCGGCGGACATAGCCGCCGAACTTTTCGGTGTTCATGACTTCGAGCCCGCGCGGGCGGGGAAGATCGACCCGGAAAATATCGCCCACTTGTCCGGGGCGCGGCGTCATCACCATCACACGGTCGCCAAGGAAGACGGCTTCGGCAGTGGAGTGGGTGATAAAGACGACCGTTTTCTTCCGCTCCATCCAGAGCCGCTGCAGTTCAACATTCATCTGCTCGCGTGTCATGGCGTCAAGCGCGCCGAACGGCTCGTCCATGAGCAAGAGCGCCGGATCGTGAATGAGTGCGCGCACGAGCGCGACGCGCTGCTGCATGCCGCCCGAGAGCTCCCAAGGGTAGCGCCGCTCGAAGCCGTTCAGATGCACAAGCCTCAAAAGATCGTAAGCGCGCTTTTCCATGACCGTGCGGCCGAGGCGCTGGACATCGGCCGGCAGCAGCACGTTGTTGAGCACGCTTCGCCAGGGGAAGAGCACCGGCGACTGGAACACGACGCCGATATCCCGCCGCGGGCCGCCGATTGGCGTGCCGTTCAACAAAGCTTCGCCGCCGGATGCCGGCATGAGGCCTGCGAGGATTTTGAGCAACGTGGATTTGCCGCAGCCGGAAGGGCCGACGATCGAAAGAAATTCGCCTTCGGGGATCGCGAAGTCGATGTCCTTGAGCGCAAGGATCGGCTCCGCGCCGCCGCCATATTGCTTGCTGAGGCGCTTTACGTTGATGACATCGCGCGCGGCCGTTGAGATTTCGGCGGGCGCGACGGTGCGCAATCCAGCCTGGAGAATGGCGAGTCCCTCCCCAATAGCGCAGCTTCTCTGCGGCATGTTTCGCCCTGCGCGAGCGTTCCGGGCCGCTTGCCGTTAGGGTAAGGTGAGAGGGCGGGGCGGTCAACGAGTACGGTGTTCCGCACAGAAAAACAGGGCCCGCGCGCCGATTCAGGAAAGCTTGAATGAGCAGGAAAATCAAAATTTGGGGGAGGGTGACGTCCTCCAATGTCAAGAAAGTTTTGTGGGTTTCACATGCGCTCAAGCTCGATATCGAGCGCGTGGACGCAGGCGGCAAGTTCGGCGTGGTCAATACGCCCGCCTACCGCGCGCTCAATCCGAACGGGCGGGTGCCGACGCTCGAGGACGGCGATTTCGTGCTGTGGGAATCGAACGCAATCATGCGTTATCTGTGCGAGCGTTACGGCGGCGAGGCGCTCTATCCTTTGGATCCGAAGACGCGCGCCGACATCAACCGCTGGCTCGACTGGTCGCTTTCGACCCTGTCGCCCGCGGATACGAAGGTGTTTCTCGCCACGATCCGCACCCCGGAGGAGAAACAGGACAAGGCGGAAATCGCGAAGCTCGTGGAACAGGCCGCAAGTGCATATGAAATTCTCGATCATCGGCTGAAAGATCGGGAATATGTCGCCGGGAAGTTCTCGATCGCCGACATCGCGCTTTCGATTTTCGCCGACCGCTGGACGCGGAATCCGTTTCTCGCGACGCGCCCGGATTTCGCGCACAACGCCGCGTGGCTTTCGCGCGTGCGCGACAATCACGAAGAATTCCGGAAATTCGTCGAAATTCCGCTGGAGTAGGCGGAGCGGCGAGCGACCGGACAAGACCAAAGGAGATTTTCATGGACGTGGTTACGATTTGCGGCAGCCTTCGCAAGGGCTCCTACAATCGGATGGTGATGAACGCGCTGCCTTCGCTTGCGCCTTCGGGCATGAAGCTCACGGAGCTTTCGGGCATCGACAAATTTCCGCTTTATGTCGCCGACCTGCACGCCGACGGGAAATTCCCCGAAGTGGTGACGAATTTCGCCGGCCGGATCCGCGCGGCGGACGCGGTGATTATCAATTCGCCGGAATACAACTATACGATCCCGGGCGCGCTCAAGAATGCGATTGACTGGGTGTCGCGGCTCAAGGACCAGCCGTTCAAGGAAAAGCCGGTCGCGATCCAGTCGGCCTCGCAGGGCCCGCTCGGCGGCGCGCGCATGCAATATCACATGCGGCAGATGTTCGTGTTTCTCGGCGCCTTCGTGTTCAACACGCCGGAGATTTTCGTGGGCATGGCGCAGACCAAATTCAACGAAAAGGGCGAGCTGACGGACGAGGCGACGAAGGATTTTCTGAAGAGGCAGTTGGAAGCGTTCGCGAAATTCGTGGAGCGGGTGAAGGCATAAGACTTGCCCCCTCCCTATCCCTCCCCCGCAAGCGGGGGAGGAAGCGAGCGCAGCGAGCAGGTGGGGGCGAGTTATTCGCCGTCCTTGCGGCGATAGTCGTCCTCGATGCGAACGATGTCGTCCTCGCCGAGATAGGAGCCGGTCTGCACCTCGATCAGCTCGAGCGGAATCTTGCCGAGATTCTCCAGCCGGTGTTTGCAGCCGAGCGGCACGAAGACCGACTCGTTTTCGTGCAGGTCGCGGACTTCCTCGCCGATCGTGACGCGCGCGGTACCGCGCACGACGACCCAATGCTCGGCGCGGTGCCGGTGTTTCTGCAGCGACAGCCGGCCGCCCGGCTTCACGATGATGCGCTTCACCTGATAGCGGTCGCCGCGGTCGAGGCTCTGGTAATTGCCCCACGGGCGGTGGACGCGGGCGTGGTTATTCGCCTCGGCATGGCCTTGCTTGCGAAGCTCTTCGACGAGTTTGCGCAAGTCCTCCGCGCGTGTGCGGTCGGCGATCAGCACGGCGTCGTCCTCGATTACGGCCACGAGATTCTTCACGCCGAGCGCGGCGACGAGCTTATTGTCGCTTGCGATATAGCAATCGCCGGTATCCAGCATCACGACCTTGCCGCGATGCGCGTTTCCATCAGCATCGCGGGCCGTGTGGCTCCAGACCGCGTGCCAGCCTCCGAGATCGGACCAGCCGAAATCGGCGCGCACGACGGCGACGTGCCTGGTCTTTTCCATCACCGCGTAGTCGATCGATTTTTGCACTGCCGCCTTGAAGGGCTTTTCGTCGAGCAAGATAAAGCCGAGGTCGGTCGCGGCGTTTTTCACCGCCGCCTGCACGGCCTTGGCGCTTTCGGGCTCGAAGGCCGCGTATTCGCCGAGGAACGTATCGGCTTTGAACAGAAAGTTTCCGGAGTTCCAGAGATAGCCCTCGGCGATATAGCGCGTAGCGGCTTTCTCGTCGGGCTTCTCGACGAATTTCTCGACTTCGCTCGCGTCCTTCACGCCGCCGAGCGCCGCGCCCGGCTTGATATAGCCGTAACCCGTCGCGGGCCAGTCCGGCACGCAGCCGAAGGTCACGATGCGGCCGGCTTCCGCCGCCATTTTCGCGACCTTGCAGGATTCGACGAAACGTTCGGGCGCGGTGACGACATGATCGGCGGCAAGCATGAGGATAAACGCGCCGGGTTCGCCGGCGGCGAGAAGTTCGGCGGCGGCGGCAATGGCCGGGGCGGAATCGCGGCGCGCGGGCTCGAGTACGATCTTCGCGTCCGCGCCGATTTCCTCAAGTTGCTCCCGCACCAGAAAGCGATAGTCGTAATTCGTGATGATGAGGGGCTTTGCAAATATCGCCGGATCGGAAACGCGCCTGACCGTTTCCTGCAAGGTCGAAAACGGCCCGAGCAGCTTCAGGAATTGCTTCGGCCGGCTGTCGCGCGAGGCGGGCCAAAGCCTTGTCCCCGCGCCGCCGCAGAGAATGACCGGGTGAATCAATTTCGCCATTCAAGTCATCCCGCAACCGGCTCAGGCGCTGGCCGCCCGCCGCTCGCTAAACTGCATTTCGTAGAAATCGAAATAGCGGCCGCGGCGCGCGACCAGCTCTTCATGCCGGCCGCTCTCGACGATCTTGCCGTGCTCGATCACAAGGATGCGATTGGCGGCGAGCACGGTTTGCAGGCGGTGTGCGATCACCAGCGTCGTGCGCGAAACCTTGAGCGCGTCGATCGCGCGCTGCACCATCACCTCGGATTCGGAATCGAGCGCCGCCGTCGGCTCGTCGAGGAGAAGAATAGGAGAGTTCTTTAAGAACGCGCGGGCGATGGAAATGCGCGCACGCTGGCCGCCCGAAAGCTGCGTGCCGTGCTCGCCGACCTGCGTGTCGTAGCCAGGCCCGAAGCCCATGATGAAATCGTGCGCATGCGCCGCCTTCGCTGCAGCGACGATGTCGCTTTCTTTCGCCTCCGGATGGCCGAAGGCGATGTTGTCGCGGATCGTGCCGGAGAAGAGGAAGACTTCCTGACTTACATAGGCCATCGCATCGCGCAGCGAGCGGCGCGACACCTTCGTGATTTCCTGCCCGTCGATCAGGATCGAGCCCGATTGCGGATCGTAGTAACGCTCCAAGAGCGCCATGATCGTGGATTTGCCGGCGCCGGAAGGGCCGACAAGCGCCGTGGTTTCGCCCGGCTCCGCCGTCATCGAGAAGCGGCGCAGCACGGGTTCGTCGGGACGATAACCGAAATCGACGTCGCGGAACTCGATCTTGCCGCCCTCCACCCTGAGCTTCGGCAGGTTCGCGGGTTCTTCCTCGGCGGGCTTGTTGTCGAGGACGTCGAAGAGAAAGCGGACATAGGTGAGGTTCGCCGCGAGATCGATATTGACGCGGGCGAGGCGTTTCGCGGGCTCGTAGGCAAGGAGGAGGGCGGTAATCACCGAGAAAAATTCGCCCGGCATGCGGCCGCCCTTCAGGACGCCAAGGCCCGCATACATCACTGCGCCGGCAACCGCGAAGCCGCCGAGCATTTCCATCAGTGGGGTAGTACGTGAACTCACGCGCGTCAGCTTGTTCGTAGCTTGCTCGACCTCCTTGATATGGCCCTGCATGCGCGTGCGCAGGTCGTCTTCCATCGTGAAGGCCTTGACGACGCGGATACCCTGGATCGTCTCCTGCATCGCTTGCAGAACCTTGCCGGAGCCGATGAACTGCCGCTTCACGATATTCCGCGTGCGGCGAATGAGCTGGCGGACGCCCATCACGGCGATCGGCATCGCGACGAGACAGATAAAGGCAAGCAGAGCGTCCTGAATAACCATCACGGCGACGAGGCCGATGAGCGTGACGAGATCGCGGCCCAGCGTCGTGATCAGAATCTGAAGGATTTGACGGGCGCCGTTCGCACCCGAGTTCAGGCGGTTGAGAAATTCCGAGGAATGACGCCCGGCAAAAAACGGAATGCCCTGCTTGAGCAGGTTATCGTACAGGCGGTTCTGATAGTCCGCGATGATCCGCGTGCCGATCTTGCCGAGGGTCACCGCCTGGCCGTAGGCGGAAAAACCCTTCACCGCCGAGAGCGCGACCAGCGTGCCGCCCAAGGCCCAGATCGCCCATTCGCGGCCCTCGACGAAAATCTTGTTCACCACGTCTTTCATCAAATAGGCCGAGAAGGACGTGGAACCCGCGACCAGCAGCATGAAGAACAGGGCGAGGAGATAACGGCCTGCATAACGGCGGCCGCTCGCGGCGAGAAGCCGCGGGATGATTGCGCGTGCATCCTCACCGAAAAGTCCGGAGAGGCGGTATTTGATCCGATCCATCAACATGGCGGCTGCGCGCGGGATTGAGCCGGTTTTTGCCGTAAAGTCAATGTCCTAGCCGAAATGGCTGCAATCGTTTCGCTTTCACTTTTTGCCAAGGAGTGCGTTCAGCTCGCCGCGGAATTCGTCCGCGAGATCCTCGCGCGCAAGCGCGTAGGAGACATTCGCCGACAGAAACCCGATCTTGGAGCCGCAATCGAAAGTGCGGCCCTCGAAATCGTAGCCGTAAAACGGCTGGCTTTTGGAGAGCGCGATCATCGCGTCGGTGAGCTGGATCTCGCCGCCCGCGCCGCGCCCCTGTTTTGCGAGAAAATCGAAAATTTCCGGCTGCAAGACGTAGCGGCCGGTGATGATGCGGTTCGAGGGAGCGGTGCCCTTCGCGGGCTTCTCGACCATGCCGGTGATCTTGAAGGCATTGCCGTTCCGCTCGCCCATGCCGACCACGCCGTACATGTGCGTGCGGTCCTCGGGCACCTCCTCGACGGCAATCAGGTTCGCTTTCGCATCCAGTTTGTCGTAGGTGGCGATCATCTGCGCGAGGCATGACTTTTTCGCCTGCACGAGCACATCAGGGAGGAGGAGGGCGAAGGGCTCGCGCCCGACGATTTCGCGCGCGCACCAGACGGCGTGGCCAAGGCCGAGCGGCAATTGCTGGCGGATGAAGCTGGTGGCGCCCGGTTGCGGCAGATCCTCTTCGAGCAGCGCGAGTTCCGCCTTTTTGTTCCGCTCCCGGAGCGTCATCTCGAGCTCGAACTGGCGGTCGAAGTGATCCTCGATCACTTCCTTGTTGCGGCCGGTGACGAAAATGAAATGCTCGATGCCCGCTTCGCGCGCCTCGTCCACCACATACTGGATCAGCGGCCGGTCGACGACCGTGAGCATCTCCTTCGGCATCGCCTTGGTCGCGGGCAGGAAGCGGGTGCCGAGGCCGGCGACCGGGAAAATGGCCTTTCTTATTCTGGACATCTGTCCCCCATAGCTTGCGGGCAATCGAATTCGAAGCTTCTATGTCGGTTCTTGCGCGGCTTGGCAAATGCGGCGCGGAACCGCGAGGGAACAGGATGAACGGGCCCATTCTCGTTTTTGGTGCGCGCGGCCAGGTCGGCCGGGAAGTGGTGGCGCTTGCGAGCGCGCGCGGCGTGCCGATTGCGGGGCTTTCGCGGCAGGAAGCCGACATCACGAACGAGGTGACGGTCCGCGCCGCGCTCGACGTGCATCGCCCGGCGGCCGTGGTTAACGCCGCGGCCTACACTTCGATCGACCGCGCGGAGCGCGAGCCGGAGCTTGCGGCTGCGGTCAATGTCACGGGACCCGCGGTGCTCGCCGCGGCTTGCGCGAACGCGGGCGTGCCGCTCATTCATCTTTCCTGCGATCAGGTGTTCGACGGGACGAGAAAGCGCCCCTATGTCGAGAACGACAAGGTTTCGCCCATCAGCGTGTATGGCCGCACCAAGGCGGAGGGCGAGGCGAAGGTGCGCGAACTTGCGCAACGCCATCTCATCATCCGCACCTCATGGATTTACGGGCCGCACGGGCGGAATTTTCTCCGGAACGTCATGAAGCTCGCGGGCGAGCGGGACGAACTGCGCATGGTGGGCGACCAGATCGGCTGCCCGACCGCGACGATCGATCTCGCGGAAGCGATCCTGGTCGCCGCGCGCAAGCTCGCGGCCGAGGCGAAGGTCTCGGGCATTTTCCATTTCGCCGGAAACGGCGCGACGAGCTGGTACAAATTCGCAACCGAAATCGTGCAGCGGCAGGCGGTGTTTACCGGAAAGACGCCGAAAGTCGTCGAGATCAAGTTGTCGGAGTATCCGACCGCCGCGAAGCGCGGCCTAAATTGCGAACTCGACAGTTCACGCTTTCGTTCCACATTTGGCTATACGGCGAGCCCGTGGAATTTCCGCGTCGCCGAAGTCGTGGCTTCGCTGATTTCGGCGGCGAACCGCAAGGCGGCACAGGCGGCCGCTGCGGCGACGGCGGCCGCGCCTCCGCCGGCTTAACTCAACCCGCGTCCGGGCGGCCGACGCTCGTGTAGCGAAAGCCCTTTGCCGCCATTTCCTCGGGATTGTAGATATTCCGCAGGTCCACGACGACCGGCGCTTTCAGCTCCTGCTTCAGGCGCGCAAGATCGAGCGCGCGATAGGCATCCCATTCGGTAACGATCGCAAGAGCGTCGGCGTCTTTCGCCGCCTCGTACGGATTTTTGCACATCCGTACGCCCGGAAGAAGCATCGCGGCTTCCTCCATGCCCTGCGGATCGTGCGCGTTCACATGCGCGCCCGCTTTTTGAAGCGTCGGCACGATGACGAGGCTCGGGGCTTCGCGCATGTCGTCGGTGTTTGGCTTGAAGGTGAGGCCGAGCACGGCGATCGTCTTGCCTTTGACGCTGCCGCCGAGCGCTTTGATAATTTTTTCCGCCATCGCCTGCTTGCGCGCGTCGTTCACGGCGACGACCGCTTCGACGATCTTCGTCGGCGCGCCCGCGTCGCGTGCGGTCTTCATCAGCGCGATCGTGTCCTTCGGAAAGCACGAGCCGCCGTAGCCGGGACCGGCGTGCAGAAATTTCGAGCCGATGCGGTTGTCGAGGCCGATGCCGCGCGCGACGTCCTGCACGTTGCCGCCGACCTTTTCGCAAAGGTCGGCGATCTCGTTGATGAAGGTGATCTTGGTCGCGAGAAACGCGTTCGCGGCGTATTTGATGATCTCGGCGGTGCGGCGCTTGGTGAACAGGATGGGCGAGGCGTTCAGATAAAGCGGGCGATAGACCTCGGCCATCACTTCCTTCGCGCGCTCGTCCTCGGCGCCGATCACGATGCGGTCGGGCCGCTTGAAGTCGTTGATCGCCGCGCCCTCGCGCAAGAATTCCGGGTTCGAGACGACGGCGAATTCGCCCTTCGGTTTCGCCGCGCGGATGATTTCCTCGACCTCGTCGCCGGTTCCGACGGGCACGGTCGATTTGGTGACGACGACTGTGTAGTGGTCGATCGCGGCGGCAATCTCGCGCGCGGCGCCGTGCACGTAAGATAGGTCGGCGTGGCCGTCGCCGCGGCGCGACGGGGTGCCGACGGCGATAAAAACGACGTCGGAGTTTTTCACCGCGCTCGCAAGATCGGTGGAAAACTCCAGTCGGCCTTCCTTGGCGTTCCGCTCGACGAGGTCATCGAGGCCCGGCTCGAAAATCGGCATCACGCCCTGCAGGAGCGACGCGATTTTTCCGGCGTCGTTGTCGACGCAAATTACCTTGTGACCGAAGTCGGCGAAGCAGGCGCCGGAAACAAGGCCGACATAGCCGGTGCCGATCATTGCGATACGCATGAAAACCTACCCTTACGCGCGGCGGGGTTTCGCATGCCGCGCGCAAAGGGGCAAGCGGCCGGGAGATTTGGCTTGAATGCGCGGATTAACCGGCGCGGTTTTTCAACCCGGTTTCCCACGCGAGCGCGTGGGTGACGATTTTTGAGAGGTCGTCGAGCCTCGGCTGCCAGCCGAGCTTCGCGCGGATTTTATCGGCGCGCGCGACGATCGCGGCCGGATCCCCCGGCCGGCGCGGCGCGAGTTCCACCGGGAAGTCCTTGCCGGAGACCTTCTTCACGGCGTCGATCACTTCGAGCACGGAATAGCCGCGGCCATAGCCGCAGTTCAGCACCAGGTTCTCGCCGCCGGCGCGCAGATGCTTGAGCGCCGCAAGATGCGCGGCGACGAGATCGGAAACGTGGATGTAGTCGCGGATACAGGTGCCGTCCGGCGTCGGATAGTCGGTGCCGAAGACGGACATGCGGTTGCGTTTGCCGACCGCGGTTTCGCAGGCGACCTTGATCAGGTGCGTTGCGCCCTTGGTGGATTGCCCGGCGCGGCCTTCAGGGTCGGCGCCCGCGACATTGAAATAGCGGAGCGCGACATAACGGAAGTCATAGGCATTCGCGACGTCGCGCAGCATCCACTCGGAAATGAGCTTCGAGAAGCCGTAGGGCGACATCGGCGAGAGCTTCGCGTCCTCGCTCACCGGATTTTCCTCCGGGTTGCCGTAAACCGCGGCGGTGGAAGAAAAGACGAAATGCTTCACCCCTGCCCCAATCACGGCGGAGAGCAGCGCGCGGGTCTTCACGGTGTTCGCGAGATAATAGCCGAGCGGGTCCGCGACCGAATCCGGCACCACGATCTTCGCGGCGAAATGAATCACGGCATCAATCTTGTGTTCCTTGATAAGAGACGCGACGAGCTTCTCGTCACTAACATCGCCGACGACGAGTTTCGCTTTCGGGTGCACGGCCTCGCGGAAGCCGGTCGAGAGGTCGTCGAGCACGACGGCGGCTTCGCCCGCGTCGACGAGCGCGAGCACCATGTGGCTGCCGATATAACCGGCGCCGCCCGTGACCAAGACCGCCATGCAATCCCTCCGGCCCTCACACTATAGAGAGAAAGTGACCGATCTGTTTTGAAGGCCGGTTAACGAGTGGTAACGGACGCGCTCAAGCGGGCTTTTTCGAACGCTCCACGAGCCGCGTGGTCGAACGCTCGGGCAGCGTGTCGACGATGACAACCTCGCCGCCCATGGCTTCGACGACGTCAAAGCCCACGACCTGCTCGCGCTTGTAGTCGCCGCCTTTCACGATCACCTGCGGCTTGATGCGTTTGATCAGTTCGAGCGGCGTGTCTTCCTCGAAGATGACCACGAGATCGGTTGCTTCCAGCGCTGCGAGCACTTCGGCGCGGGCGACCTCGTCCTGGATCGGGCGCGCGGCGCCTTTCAGGCGGCGGGTGGAAGCATCGCTGTTGATGCCGACCACCAGCCGGTCGCAGGCGGCGCGGGCGCCGGCGAGCACCTTGAGATGACCGGGGTGGACAAGATCGAACACGCCATTGGTGAAGCCGATGCGTAAGCCCGCCTTTCGCCACTCGTCGAGATACTCGTCCATTACTTTCCAGTCGCGGGCGATCTTTTCGTCATGCGCACGCACCGCGCTCGGCACGAGCACGGCGCGCATTTCGATGAAATTTACCGCCGCCGTGCCGCGCTTGCCGATGACGACCGCGGCGGCGGCGTTCGCCGCGCGCGCCGCCGCTTCTAGATCGGTGCTGAGCGCGAGCATCGTGGCGATCGTCGCAACCACGGTGTCCCCGGCGCCCGAAACGTCGCGCACTTTCACCGCATGCGAGGGGACATGGACCGGATCGCCCTTGGCGCGCACCAGCGTCATGCCTTCCTCGCTGCGGGTGACGAGAATCGCATCGAGCGAGGCATCCTCGATCAGCTTGGCCGCGGCCAGAATGATGTCTTCCGTCTTGCGCAGATCGCGATGCGCCGCGCGCGAAAGCTCGGCACGGTTCGGTGTGATCAGCGTCGCGTGCTTGTAGATTCTATAATCGTGGTGCTTCGGGTCGACCACGATCGGCTTCTTCGCCTTGCGCGCGGCGTCGATCAGCATTTCGATCACATGCGGCGTCAGCACACCCTTGCCATAGTCGGAAATGACCAGCGCGCCGCAGGCGGGAAGAGCCTTCAGGGCGTTGGTCAGGATTTCCTCTTCGCAATGCTTGGGAAGCGGATGCGTCTCTTCCCAGTCGGCGCGCAGAAGATGCGTCGAATGCTGATCGGAGACGAAGCGCGCTTTCTGCGTCGTCGGCCTGCCGGCGTCGAGCACGAGTCTGGCGTCGATCTGACCGCCGGTGAGGCCGAATGTCTCGGAGAGCGTCTTGCCCGCATCGTCGTCGCCGATTGCCGAAACGAGAATGCAGCGCGCGCCCAGTCCCGCGATGTTGCGCGCGACGTTGCCCGCGCCGCCCGGATTCGTTTCCTCGCGCTTCACGGCAAGCACCGGCGCGGGCGCTTCCGGCGAGATGCGGCCGACCTCGCCATAGACGAAGCGGTCGAGCATCAGGTCGCCGACGACGAGAACCGTCTGTTGCGAGAGTTCGGCGAGGCGCTTTTCGTAGTCGAACATCGAGAATCTTTCAGCGGTAGGGATCGGGCTTGTCGAGATAGTTCTTCACATAATCGGCGACGGAGTCCTCGAGCGCTTGGAAGGGTGCATCGTAGCCCGCGGCGCGCAATCGCTCCATCCTTGCTTCGGTCCAGTACTGGTATTTGCCGGAAAGTTCTCTCGGCATGTCGATATATTCGATTTCCGGCTTGCGGCCCATGGCCTTCAGCATCGCCGTCATCATGTCGCGGAAAGAGCGCGCTTTTCCGGTGCCGACATTATAGATGCCGTTCACGTTCGGACGGTCGAGGAACCACATCACGATCTTTGCGGCGTCGAGCACATAGATAAAGTCGCGGCTTTGTTCACCGTCGGCGACACCGGGACGATCGGATTTGAAGAGGCGCACAGGCGCCCCCGCTTTCACCTGCGGGAAGACCTTGGCGAGCACGCTCTGCATGTCGCCCTTGTGATATTCGTTCGGGCCGAAGACGTTGAAAAATTTGAGCCCGACCCACTGCGGCGGCATTGCGTCGCCCGCGCGCGCACGTTTCACAAGGTCGAGATCGAAGCGCGCCTTCGAGCGGCCGTAAAGATTGAGCGGCGCGAGCTTCGCGAGCGCTTCGGGCGAGTTGTCGTCAGAGAAGCCCTGGCTTCCATCGCCATAGGTCGCGGCGGAGGAGGCGTAGATCAGCGGCGTTTTGGTCTTGGTGCACCATTCCACGAGCCGCATGGGAAGATCGTAATTGGCGCTCATCACCTCGCGCTCGTCCGTGGCGGTCGTGGACGAGATCGCGCCCATGTGCAGGATGGCGTCGAGCTTCCTTCCCTCGAGCCAGCGCAGGAGATCGCCGGGTTGTACGAGCTCCGCGACCTTGCGCTTCGCAAGGTTCTTCATCTTGGCGCCGTCGAAATGGTCGTTCACGGCGACGCTGGTGACGCCGCGCTCGTTCAGGCTCGCGACCAAGTTGGAGCCGATGAAGCCGGCGCCGCCGGTAACCAAAATCATGCCGAATGTCCGCTCGTTTCGCTAACCTTTGCCGCAGGAAAGCGGCATACGCAACGGCGCTCCATTTTTATGATTTATGGAGCGCCGTTTTTTGCATTTTCGCGCTGGCCGCTCGCTTCGCTCGCCAGCGCGAAAGGGCGCGACCTAGACACTCTTAATACCGGATGCTACCCGCAACGCCCATGAACCCTGCCGAAACCGCCTATGCCAAGGAGCATTTGAGCGCCTCGCGAGACGCCTTCGCGAAAGCGGCGGAGGATGGGGCATTCCTTGCCTCCATCGACAAAATCACCGACGCGGTGGCGGGCGCGCTTTCGAGCGGCGGGAAAGTGCTCCTATGCGGAAACGGCGGGAGCGCGGCCGACGCGCAGCACATCGCGGCCGAACTCGTGGGCCGGTACGAAGCCGAGCGCGCGGCGCTCGCGGCGATCGCTCTCACGACCGACACCTCGGCGCTGACGGCAATCGGCAACGACTACGGCTTCGATCATGTGTTCGAGCGGCAGGTGCTTGCGCTCGGAAAAAGGGGCGACGTGCTGATCGCGATTTCGACTTCAGGCAAGTCGCGGAATATTCTGAAGGCGTTGGGAGCGGCGAAGGCGCTCGGTCTCGTCACGGTCGGCTTCGGCGGTGCGAAGGACGGGCCGATGGTGCAGCAATGCGATCTCATGCTGCGAGCACCCTCCGACAAGACGCCGATCATCCAGCAGGTTCACATCACCGCCGCGCATGTCGTCTGCGGCCTTGTCGAGCGGCGACTCGCCAAGAAATGACCAAAGAGAAATGACCGAGCGAACGCCGCGTCCCGCCGTATTTTTCGACCGCGACGGCGTTTTGAATGTCGATCACGGCTATGTTTCCAATCGCAAGAACTTCGAATGGATCGAGGGCGCGATCGAGGCCGTGAAAGCCGTGAACGATGCGAGCTATTATGCGTTCGTCGCGACCAACCAGTCCGGCATCGCGCGCGGGCTTTATTCCGAAGACGACATGCAGGCGTTGCACGATTACATGAATTTGGAATTCAACCGTGCTGGCGCGCATATCGACGACTGGCGGCATTGCCCGTTTCACCCGGAAGGAACAATCCCTCACTTCCGGCGCGTCTCCGACTGGCGCAAGCCCGGCTGCGGCATGATCGAAGACCTGATGAAGTTCTGGCCGGTGTTGAAAGAGAAAAGCTTTCTGATCGGCGACAAGGAAAGCGATATGCAGGCGGCGCGCGGCGCGGGGATTACGCCGCTTCTGTTCACCGGCGGCAATCTTCTCGATTTCGTGCGCACGCATATTCCGGGTGTGAAGCGATGACCCGGCTCCGCGACGAGCGGCCGATTTTGCTCGTGCCGTATGTTTGGATCGGCGATTTCGTGCGCTGCCACTCGGTGGTGAAGGTGCTGAAGGAGCGCTTTCCGCACCGGCCGGTCGATATCGTGAGCTCCACGCTCTGCGCGCCGATGGCCGACTACATGCCGGGTGTGCGCAAGGCGATCGTACACGACATTCCGCGGCGCAGGCTTGCGTATAAAGAGAACGCGGAACTTGCTGCGAAACTCGCACCCGAGCATTACGGCACCGCGTTGATCATGTCGCGCAAATGGAAGGCGGCGCTGCCTTCTTATCTTGCGGGCATTCCCGAGCGTGTCGGCTTTGTCGGCGAGATGCGCTACGGGCTGCTCACCGACGTGCGCTACGGCGAAAAGAAACTGCCGCGCATGATCGACCAGTGCGCAGCGCTCGCTCTGCCGAAGGGGGCGAAGCTGCCGAAGGAATGGCCTCTTCCCGAGATCGTCGTGCCGAAGGAAGAGATCGTGGCGTGGCGTGCGCGCGTTGGGCTGAAAGAAACGGGGCGTCCGGCCGTGGCGCTTTGTCCGGGCGCAGTCGGGCCGGGCAAGCGCTGGCCGGAATTGCGCTATGCGGACCTCGCGAAGAAGCTCACGGGCGAGGGGTGTGACGTCTGGGTCGTGGGCGGACCGAGCGAAAAGAATTACGCGCAGCTCATTTCCGCGAACGGCCGCTATGCGCAGGATCTTACCAGCAACGATTTGCGCAACGGCATCCTGCAGCTCGCCGCGGCGAACGCCGCCGTGTCGAACGACTCCGGGCTCATGCACATCGCCGCCGCGATCGGCACTCCGACCGTCGGCCTATTCGGGCCGACAAGCCCGTGGCACTGGGCGCCGCTCAATCCGATTTCGGCGATCATCGAGGCGCCGTGGCGCAAGCCCGGCGACAACGACGTGCGCAACCGCACGACCGAGGACATTCCGGTCGAGGAAGTGTTCCAGGCGACGATGAGGGCGTTGAAGAAGAATTGATGTCATGGCCGGGCTTGTCCCGGCCATCCACGTCTTTTCCGAATTTCAAGAAAGCAAGGCGTGGATGCCCGCAACAAGTGCGGGCATGACGATGAACTAAGTCTTGGTGACTTTCTCTATCGCCGCAATCACGTCCCGTACTTCCGGCAAGCCGTTCGCCGCGCCGATCATCTCGACAGGGCCGGGGCCGACCGGGATCGCCGTGTGTGATTTGGCGATCGTGAAGACCGCGACCACCGGCACGCCGAGCGCTGCGGCGATGTGCAGGAAACCTGTATCGACGCCGCAAACGATCTTCGCGCCGGCGATCAGCTTTGCGACCTCCATGATCGGCACGCGTTCCGGCACGCGCGCGTTCGGCACCTGTGCGGCGATCCGTTCGCTGCGCGCGCGCTCGACATCGTTGCCCCAAGGCAGCACGACTTCGAGACCGCGTTTCGCGAGCGCCCGTCCAACCTCGATCCAGCGTTCTTCCGGCCATTCTTTTTTGGTTTTGGCAGTGGCGTGGAAGATGATCGCGTAGTTGCCGCTCGCGCTCGGCTGAATCTTTTTGCGGTCGAAGCCGTAGTCTGGCTCATCTTGCACTTCATAACAGAGCGCGCGGGCGGTGAGCGTACGGTTGCGCGCGATCACATGCAGATCCCAGCCGACTTTGTGATTCACATCGTAAAAACGTGCCGCAAAAGGTTCGCGGATGCTCGCGGCGTCGTAGCCGTGCCGCTCGCCGCGCGCGAGCTTGCCCATGAGCGCAGTGCGAACGAGCCCCTGGGTGTCGATGACCTTGTCGAAATTCCGCGCCCGCAGCTTTTTCACGGCGGTAAAAAATTCCCGCCACGATTGCGCGCTGAAAATTCTCTTCCGCCAGCGCCGCTGCGCGATGGTGATGATTTCGTCCACGGCAGGGTGAAGCGCGGCTAGCGGCGCATACATCTCGTCCACCACCCAGGTGATGCGCGCGCCCGGAAAGTGCCGCTTCGCCTCGGTCACGGCCGGCATGTGATGGAGCACATCACCCATCGAGGAGGTCTTGATAAAGAGGATTTCGGTCATAAACCGCGCCGGACTTGACGGGGGCCGCGCGCCCGAATAGCCCCGTTATCGGCTATAACGCAAGCCGACCCTTTCCCTGGAGATGCCATGGCCACCACGCTTGCCTCACTCAAAGTGAAGCTGTTCACCGACGGCGCCGACAAGGCGCAGATCGTGGAAATGGCGAAGCAGAAGCATATCGCGGGCTTCACCACCAATCCGTCGCTCCTGAAGAAGGCGGGGGTGAAGGATTACGAGAGCTATGCGCGCGAGCTCGTCGCGGCGGTGCCGGACAAACACATTTCCTTCGAGGTCATTTCCGACGATATCGACCAGATGATCGCGGAAGCGCGGCTGATCACGGCCTGGGGCAAGAATGTTTACGTCAAGCTCCCGATCATCAACACCAAAGGGGAGATGCTGACCGACGCCATCCGGCGGCTCTCGGGCGAGGGCGTGAAGATCAACGTCACGGTGGTGACGACGGTGGAACAGGCGAAGAAGGCGACGCTCGCGCTCTCGCAAGGGCCGGGCGGAATCGTTTCCGTCTTCGCCGGCCGGCTCGCGGATCTGGGCATCGATTACGTTCCGCTCGTCGAGGCCGCGGTGAAAGAAGCGCGCGCGACGAAGCAAGTGGAAGTGATCTGGGCTTCGACGCGCGAAGTGTGGAACGTGATCGAGGCGGACCGTATGGGCTGCCACATCATCACGGCGCCCGCCGACATTCTCAAAAAGCTCACAGCGCTCGGCACCAAAACCGCGGAAGAACTCTCGCTCGACGGTGTGAAAGCATTTCGTGCCGACACGCTAGCCGCGGGATTAACGCTGGAAACCGGCGGCGTGCGGCGAACTGCCGCCGAGTAGGGCATGCACCGCACGTAATCCGCGCTGTAAACCATTGAAATCATTTGTGACGGTATTGCGCGGCGCGCGGGTCGCGCCACACAGGTGCCTCATGTTAGACAAGACCTAGGGAATCTAGGGGAAATCGGATGACATCGGGTGTACGCGCCAACGCGCGCGAAAAATCCCCCTCGGAAAATTTGCGCTTCGGAATCGTAGGCAGCGGCGTCATGGGCTCGAACCATGCGCGCGTGCTCGCCGAACTTCCGGGCATCGAGCTTGTTGCGATCGCCGATCCGGATGCGGCGGTCGCCGGAAAAATCGCGGGCCTCTTGGGCTGCAAGGCGGTTGCCGATCATAAATCGCTTTTGGCGCTCGGTCTCGACGCGGTGATCATCGCGGCGCCGACGCATCTGCATCACGAGATCGCGCTCGATTGCATCGAGGCGGGCGTTGATATTCTCGTCGAAAAACCGATCGCGCCGAGCGTGGAAGAGGGACGCGCGATCGTCGCCGCCGCGCGCCGCAAGGGCGTGAAGCTCATGGTCGGCCATGTCGAGCGGTTCAATCCGACCGTGCAGGCGATCAAGCAGGCGATCTCCAGCCAGGAAATCCTTTCGATCGCAATCACCCGGGTCGGCCCCTTCCCGCCGCGCATGTCGAATGTCGGCGTCGTCACCGATCTTGCCGTGCACGACATCGACCTGATCCGCTGGTTCACCGAATCCGAAATCGTCGAGGTGCAGCCGCAGCTCACGCGCGCGATCGCGGAGCGCGAGGACATCGCGCTCCTGCAGTTCCGCACGGCGTCGGGCGTGCTCGCGCACATCAACACCAACTGGCTCACGCCGTTCAAGGCGCGCACCGTGCATGTCGCGACGCGCGACAAATACGTGATCGGCGACTTGCTCACGCGGCAGGTGACGGAGTGCTTCGGCTTCCAGCCGGACGGCAGCTATTCCATGCGGCATCTTTCGGTGGGCCATGCCGAACCGCTGCGCGCGGAGCTTCTCGCCTTCATCAAGGCGGTCCGCGAAGACGAAAAACCGCTCGTGGGCGGCGACGAGGGCGTTTCCAGCCTCGAGATCGCGATTCAGTGCCTCAAGGGCGGCATAGCGGTGCCGAAGCGCGGGCCGCGTGCGGTCGCCGGTTGATCGTCGAGCTGAGATTGCGATGAACCAGCACGCTCGCCCCGAGATAAAACCGATTCCGTTCATCGATATCGGCGCGCAACGCAAAAGGCTCGGCGAAGCGATCGACGAAGCGGTGGCGAAAGTTCTCGATCACTGCCAGTTCATTCTTGGCCCGGAGGTGCGCGAGCTGGAAGGGCAGCTCTCAAGCTTCGCGGGCGTGAAACACACGATTTCCTGCGCGAGCGGCACCGACGCGCTGATGCTCGTGCTGCTCGCCAAGAAGATCGGGCCCGGCGACGCCGTTTTCTGCCCGTCCTTCACCTTCGCCGCTACTTGCGAGGTCGTCGCGCTTGTCGGCGCCACGCCTGTCTTCGTCGACGTGCACGAAGACACGTTTAACATGGATGTAGAGAGCCTGAAGAAGGCGATCGCGACCGCGAAGAAGCTCGGGTTGAAGCCGAAAGCGGTGATTCCGGTCGATTTGTTCGGGCTGCCCGCCGATCATGACGCGGTCGCCGCGGTCGCGGAAGAGAACAAACTCTTCGTGCTCGACGATGCGGCGCAAGGATTCGGCGGCGTCTACAAAGCAAAGAAAATCGGCGGCATCGGCTTGGCGGCGGCGACGAGCTTTTTCCCGGCGAAGCCCTTGGGCTGCTACGGCGACGGCGGTGCTGTGTTCACCAATGACGACGAGCTTGCGGAGCTCATACGTGGCCTGCGTGTGCACGGCCAGTTGCCCGGCAAGCCCGAGTTCTCCCACATTGGCATCACAGGCCGGCTCGACACGATCCAGGCCGCAGTACTCCTTGAAAAACTCAAGATTTTCCCGGCTGAAATCGCGGCGCGCAATAAAATCGCGGCCCGTTACAGCGAAAAGCTCGGCCAATACGCCATCGTCCCGCGCGTGCCGGAAGGTTACACTTCGGTATGGGCGCAATACACGATTCGCGTGCAACCCGGGCGCCGCGACGGCTTGGCCGCCGCGCTGAAGGCCGAAGGCATTCCGACCGCGATTTATTACGCGAAGCCTCCGCACCGGCACGAAGCCTACAAGAAGTTTCCGGCGGCGGACGGCGGCTTGCCGGTCACCGAGAAACTTTCGCACGAAGTGATCTCGCTTCCGATGCACGCCTATCTCGACGAGTCGACGCAGGACCGCATTGTGGATGCGGTGAAGCGCGCGCTGGTCGGCTGAGATTGCTGCAGAATTCTGCAATAAAATTATTTACGCCGCAGATTTCTTTTCCCTCCCTCTCACCCGGTCGCGGCTTCGCCGCTCCCTTTCCCTCTCCCCCTCCCGAATTCGGGAGGGGGAGAGGGAAGAGAAACGTCGAGCGCGAGCGAGACGTTTCGAGGGTGAGGGGGAGGGATTTGGCGCTCCTTCGCGCAGGGAATATGCGCCGATGATCAAAAACATCTTCACCGTCGGAGGCTGGACGCTGATCTCGCGCGTCACCGGCTTCGTGCGCGACATCGTAATGGCGGCGATCCTCGGCGCGGGCCCGATCGCGGATGCGTTTCTTGTCGCGTTTCGCCTGCCTAACCATTTCCGGGCGATTTTCGCGGAGGGCGCGTTCTCGAACGCCTTCGTGCCCGCCTATGCGCGCAGGCTGGAGCAGGACGGGCAACAGAAGGCCCGAGATTTCGCCGACGAAATCGGAACAGGTCTCTTGCTCGTTCAAACTTTTCTTCTGGCGCTCGCGTGGATCTTCACGCCGCAGATGGTGAAACTGCTCGCGCCGGGACTCTCGGACGATCCCGCGCGCTTCGATCTCGCGGTTACGCTGACGCGGATCACCTTCCCGTATCTCGGTCTGACCGCGATGCTCGCGATGATTTCCGGCACGCTCAACGCCAATCAGCGTTTTGCCACCGCGGCGGGGGCGCCTGTGCTGCTGAATGTCTGCATGGCGGGGGCGCTGCTGGTCGCGGCGTGGTTCCCGAGCGCCGGGCACGCGGCGGCCTGGGGCGTGCTGATCTCCGGCATTCTGCAGGTGATCGCGGTGGATATCGACGCCGAGAAGCACGGCTTTGGCTTCCGCTTCCGGCTTCCGAAACTCGACGAGCCGACCAAGCGGTTTCTGAAGGCGCTCGGCCCCGCGATCATCGGCGCGGGCGGCGTGCAGCTTGCGCTCTTCGCCGACACCATGATCGCGACATTCCTGCCGGCGGGTTCGCTCTCCGCACTCTATTATGCCGACCGCATCAACCAGCTCCCCATCGGCGTCGTGGCAATTGCCATCGGCATTGTGTTGCTTCCGGAAATGTCGCGGCGGCTGGCGGCGAATGACGAAGCGGGCGCCGCGGCTTCGCAGGGCAGGGCGATCGAGCTTTCGCTCTTGATCGCCGTTCCTTTTGTTGCGGCCGCGATCGCCATTCCCGACCTTATTATGCGCGCGCTGTTCATGCGGGGCGCGTTTACGCCGGCCGACGCGATCGCCGCCGCCGCGACGCTCGCCGCCTATGCGACGGGACTCGTTCCCTTCATGCTGATGCGGAGCTTCACCGCGCCGTTTCTCGCGCGCGGCAATACGGCGACACCCGTAAAAGCAGCGCTCACGGCGGTTTTCGTGAATATTTTATTGAAAATCGTACTTACCGGCCCGCTCGCGCAGGTGGGGCTGGCGCTCGCGACCGCGGCGGGCGCCTGGCTCAACCTCATCCTCCTGATCTGGGCCGCACATAGACTAAGGTTTGAGCGTCCGGCGGTAAGCACGAATCATCTTGCGTTCTTCGCCATGATTGGGACTGTGCTTGGCCTTGCGTTCTACGCAGGACAGTATTTCGCCGCTTCGTATGTCGGCCTGTCACATTTTCGCGAAGAAATATTGCTGCTTATTTTGCTCGCAGGCGGAACAATTCTGTACGCGGCGCTGATTGTCATATTCCTCGGCCGGGACTGGCTCAGGAGTTTGCTGCGCGATGCCGCAACGGCAAGCGGTGTCAAATCCACGGACGGCGGCCGGATTTAGTCGTAAAGCACGCCTCCGGGTTTCCTCCATGCTGCAGATGCGCTATGAGCGCCCACCCATGGGATACCCCAATGAATCGCATTGCATTTCCGCTACGCCTGTTAACGGCTGTTTTTATCGCTTTCACGCTTTCGAATTGCGGACAGGCGCCGCAGGCGCCGCCGCCGCCGCCCGTCACCGTGGCGCATCCCGTGAAGCAGGAAGTCGTCGATCACGATGAGTATGTCGGCCGTTTCGTCGCGGTCGACACGGTCGAAATCCGCGCGCGCGTTTCCGGCTATCTCGACTCGATCGATTTCGCCGACGGCGCGATCGTGAAAAAAGGCGATCTTCTGTTTACGATCGACAAGCGGCCGTTCCAGAACACGCTCGATCAGGCGCGCGGCGCGCTGGCGCAGGCGCGGGCCAATCTCGCTTATGCCGAGGCGGATTTGGAGCGCGGCCAGAAGCTTTTGGCCGACAAGACGATTTCGCAACAGGTGTTCGAGCAGCGCATCCAAACCAAACGTATCGCCGAAGCCTCCGTCGCCTCGAACGAAGCCGCCGTGAAGCAGGCCGAGCTCGACCTGCAGTTCACCGAGCTGCGCTCTCCGATCACCGGCCGCATCGGCGACCGCCGCGTTTCCGTCGGCAACCTGGTCACCGGCGGTACGACGGGCAACACGACGCTGCTCGCGACCATCGTTTCAATCGATCCGATCCGCTTTGAGTTCACGGCGGACGAGGGCGCATTCCTGCGCTACGAACGTATCGCGCAAAACGGCCGGGATACGGATTCGCGTTACACCTCGACGCCGGTGAAGCTGAAGCTTCTGGACGAGCAAGACTTCACCCACGACGGCAAGATCGACTTCGTCGACAACGTCATCGATCAATCATCGGGTACGATTCGCGGTCGCGCCGTGGTTCCGAATCCGACGGGCCTGTTCACGCCGGGCATGTTTGCGCGCATTCAGGTCCCGGCTTCGCGCCCATACGTGGCGCTGCTCGTTCCCGATGCGGCGATCGGCAGCGAACAGATCCGGAAGTTCGTCTATGTGGTCGACGGCCAGAATACGGTGCAGCAGAAATTCGTCACGCTCGGCGCGTTGCACGGCAAGCTGCGGGTCGTGAGGGGCCTCGACGAGAACGACAATGTCATCGTGAACGGTCTCATGCGTGCGCGCCCGGGCGTGAAAGTGACGCCGGTGCCAGAGGGGCAGCAACCGGGCCAGCCGGGTCAACCGAAGCAGCCCGGTGCCGGTGCGGCGGCCGCGGAACGAAGCAAGCAGGAGGTCTATCAATCCGTGCCGGAATCCGGGTCTAAGGCCTCCGAGAAAACGATGTCGGATCCTTCCGCCAAGGCCGACCCGGAGAAGAAGTAGACAATGCGCATTTCCCACTTCTTCATCGACCGCCCGATCTTTGCCGCTGTCGTCTCGATCGTTTTCGTGATTGTCGGCGCCGTGAGCTTCTGGCGCTTGCCGGTCGCGCAATATCCCGAGATCGCGCCGCCGACCGTCACGATCACCGGCCAGTATCCGGGCGCAAGCGCCGAGACGGTGGCGAATACCGTCGTCTCGCCGATCGAGGATCAGATCAACGGCGTGGAGAACATGCTCTACGTCTATTCGAACTCGACCTCGGACGGCCGGTTCACGATTTCGGTCACCTTCGACCTCGGCACCGACCTCGATATCGCACAGGTGCAGGTGCAGAACCGCGTGCAGATCGCGCAGCCGCGCCTGCCGGCCGACGTGCGCAATATCGGCGTCGTGGTCCAGAAGGCCTCGCCGGATCTGATGATGGTGATCAGCCTCGTCTCGCCGAAGAAGACGCGCGACCAGCTGTTCATCTCAAACTACGCCACCTTGCAGATCAAGGACGTGCTCGCGCGCGTGAACGGCGTGGGCTCGATCACCGTGTTCGGCAGCCGCGACTACGCGATGTGGGTGTGGCTCGATCCGCAGCGCCTGCAGACGCTTAACCTCACCGGCTCGGACGTTGTCGCGGCGCTCGCAAGCCAGAACATTCAGGTTGCTTCCGGCGTTCTGAACGCGCCGCCGGTGAAAGAGCAGCGCGCGTTCCAGATCGCGGTGCAGACGCTGGGTCGCCTAAGCGATCCGGCGGAGTTCTCCAATATCGTCATCAAGGAGACGCCCCAGGCGATCGTGCGGCTCAAGGACGTGGCGCGCGTCGAGATCAACGGACTCGATTATTCGACCGCCTTCTACCGCGACCGCGACCCCTCGGTCGGCATCGCGATTTTCCAGCAGCCGGGCTCGAACGCGCTCGCGACAGCGGACAACATCGAAAAAACGATGAAGCAGATCTCGGGGAATTTCCCCGCGGATCTGGAGTACGGGATTCTCTATAATCCGACGCAATTCATCCGCGAGTCCGTCGATGCGGTGCAGCACACGATTTTCGAGGCGATCGTTCTCGTCGTTCTCGTCGTGATCCTGTTCCTGCAGACCTGGCGCGCGGCGATCATTCCCTTGCTGGCAATTCCGATCTCGCTCATCGGCACCTTCTTCGTGATGTCGGTTTTCGGCTTCACGCTGAACAATCTGACGCTGTTCGGGCTTGTGCTTGCGATCGGCATCGTGGTCGACGACGCGATCGTCGTCGTCGAAAACGTGGAGCGCAATATAGAAAGAGGCTTGTCGCCGCACGATGCGGCGGTGAAAAGCATGGACGAGGTCGGCGGCGCATTGATTGCGATCGCGCTCGTGCTGTGCGCCGTGTTCGTGCCCGCGGTCTTTATCACGGGCATTTCCGGCCAGTTCTACCGGCAGTTCGCGCTCACCATCGCGGGCGCGACGGTGATTTCGCTGATCGTGTCGCTGACGCTCTCGCCGGCGATGTGCGCGCTGATGCTGAAGCCGCATCCGGACCAGGATTACGTGCCGCAGGGCTGGACGGCGCCGATCGCGCGTTTCTTCAACGGCTTTAACCATTATTTCGACAGGCTCTCGCACGCCTACGGGCGCTTCACGGCGCGCGCGGTGCGAATGGTCGTCATGATGCTTGTCGTCTACGGCGGCGTGATCGGCATCGGCATGCTGGAGTTCTACCGCACCCCCGTCGGGTTCATTCCGCAGGTCGACCAGGGTTATCTCATCACCGTCGGCCAGCTTCCCGGCGGTGCTTCGATCTCGCGTACCGACGAAGTGATGCGCCGCGCGGCGGACATCGCACTGAACATTCCGGGCATCGAGCACGTCGTTAACGTCGTGGGCTTCTCGGGTGCGACCTTCACCAACGCCCCGAACTCCGGCGCGATGTTTTGCGTCCTCGCTCCCTACGACGAGCGCGCCAAGGACCCGCGGCAGTCGGCGGCCGCGATCCAGCAAGAGCTGGTGAAACGCCTGAGCTCCATTCAGGAAGCCTTCCTGATTGCAGTGGTGCCGCCGCCGGTGCGCGGCATCGGCACGGCGGGCGGCTTCCGCATGATGATCGAGGACCGCGCCAATCGCGGGCCGGGAGCGCTCCTGCAGGCGACCTATGCGATGATGGGCCGCGCCGCCCAGACGCCGGGGGTCATGCAGGTCTTCTCATTGTTCGAGAACTCGACGCCGCAGCTCTATCTCGACATCGACCGCGCCAAGGCGCAGCTCCTCGGCATCGACGTGCGCGACGTCTTCTCGGCGCTGCAGGTCTATATCGGCTCCGCTTATGTCAACGACTTCAATCTCCTGGGCAAGACCTTCCGCGTGATGACGCAGGCGGACGGGCCATATCGGCTCGGGCCGGAGGATGTCTTGAAGATTCGCGTGCGTAATTCGCGCGGCGATACCGTGCCGCTCGGCTCGTTCACGACCGTGAAAGACATCGCAGGGCCGTATCGCGTGCCGCGCTACAATCTATACACGTCGGCCGAACTGGACGGCATTCCGGCACCCGGCTACTCGCAGGGCCAGGCGATCCAGATCATGGAGAAGCTCGCGAAAGAGACGCTGCCCGAAGGTTTTTCCTATGAATGGACGACGCTCGCCTTCCAGCAAATCCGGGCCGGCAACACGGCGGCCTTCGCCTTCATTCTCGCGGTGGTGTTCGTCTTCCTGGTGCTCGCCGCGCAATATGAGAGCCTGACGCTGCCCGTTGCGGTGATCCTCATCGTGCCGATGTGTCTTGTCGCTGCGATCAGCGGCGTGTCGCTCAGAGGCATGGACAATAACATCCTCACGCAAGTGGGCTTCATCGTGCTGATCGGTCTTGCGGCGAAGAACGCGATTCTGATCGTCGAATTCGCGAAACAGCTCGAGGATCAGGGCAGGGACCGCTGGGCGGCGGCGGAAGAGGCGGCGCATCGCCGGTTGCGGCCGATTTTGATGACTTCGCTCGCCTTCGTTCTCGGCGTGGTTCCGCTCGTGATCGCGACCGGGGCGGGCGCCGAGCTTCGCCAGGCGCTTGGCACGGCTGTGTTCTTCGGCATGATCGGCGTGACCACCTTCGGTCTGATCTTCACACCGGTGTTCTACATCGTCTGCCGCTGGATCGCGGAACATGCCGAGCGCTTCTGGGCGCGTAGCCAGCCGGCGGCGCCGGCGCGGCGCGGTAGAACGAGTTAAGCGCTTTTCGCATACCGCCGCGCCGGATCGGCTCTGGTGCGGCTGCTTCGCGCGCCGTAAAACAAGCGCATGAAGCATAAGGGAGCGCAGAATACCTATCTCGGCATTGGGCTGATCCTCGCTTCCACACTCGCTTTCACCATCATGTCCGCGATGATCCGTTCGCTCGGTGAACGGATCCCGCTCGGCGAGGTCGCCTTTGCGCGTTCGCTGTTTGCGCTCATTCCGCTGATGCTGATGCTGCAATGGCGGGGCGAGTTGCACGAAGCATTCCGGCTCAACAAGCCGGTCCGGCACGTTACCCGCGCCATCGCCGGCATCGGTTCGATGTTCTGCAATTTCGCCTCGCTGGCGCGCATTCCGCTCGCCGACATGACGGCGATCGGCTTCATCACACCGCTTTTCAATGTCGCGCTCGCGGCGATTTTCCTGGGAGAAAGAGTGCGGATGTTCCGCTGGGCGGCGGTCGCGGTCGGCTTTGTCGGCGTGCTGATTATGCTCGCACCGCATCTGTTCGGCGCGGAGCGGGGACCAGGCGCGGCGGCGGGCGCGCTTCTTGCCTTTGTCGGCGCGTTTCTGGTTTCGGCCGCGATGACCCAGGTACGGCAACTCACGGCCACCGAGACGACGGCCTCGCTTGTTTTTTCCTTCACGGTGCTTTGCACCGTGACCGCCTTGGTGACGGTGTTCTGGGGCTGGGTGAAGCCGTCGCCGTGGGATTCGATGATCCTGGTTCTGACCGGCATCTTCGGCGGCATCGGCCAGATCACGGTGACCGAAAGCTATCGCCACGCGGAAGCGGGCACCGTCGCGCCCTTCGCCTACACCTCGATGATCTATTCGATCGTGATCGGTTATTCGTTCTTCGGAGAAGTGCCGGAAGCGATCGTGCTCCTGGGCGCGGCGCTTGTGGTGCTTGCGGGGCTGTTCGTGATTTACCGCGAGCGCCAGTTGCATATCGACCGCACGCGCGAGCGCGAGGCGGAGACGCCGCAGAGCGCGGCGGTTTGATTGGCGCCTCATCCTTCGAGACGCGGCGCATTTACATGCGCCGCTCCTCAGAATGAGGCTTAACTTTGATCCTCATGCTGAGGAGCATCGCGTAAGCGATGCGTCTCGAAGCATGAGGCCACGATCAAAACGCCTTGAAGGTGATGATCGTATGCGTGTGCTCGATGCCAGGGATCTTTTGTACTTTTTCGGTCACGAAGTGCCCGATGTCGGTGCCTTCATTGACGTAGAACTTCACCAGGAGATCGTAGTCGCCCGCGGTCGAGTAAATCTCGGAAGCGATTTCGGAATCGGCGATGCGATTGGCGACATCGTAGGCCTCGCCGAGCTTGCATTTGATCTGCACGAAAAACGGGATCATCGAAAACCTCGAGAATATCGCGGCCAAGCAACCAGAAAGCCGGGAGCGAAGCAAGGGGAGCGCTTGCCAGTCTCGCAATAGCGACCTAAGCCGTCACCATGGCGACACCGATTGCGCTTACGATCGCAGGCTCCGATTCCGGCGGCGGCGCCGGGATTCAGGCCGATTTGAAAACCTTCTCGGCGCTCGGCGTCTATGGCGCCTCCGTCATCGCGGCGCTGACCGCGCAAAACACCAAGAGCGTTTCCGGCATTTTCGATATCGCGCCCGAATTCGTGCGCAAGCAGATGGACGCGGTCTATTCGGATATGAAAATCGGCGCGACCAAAATCGGCATGCTCGCGCGCGCGGATATCATCGAGGCGGTCGCGGAGGGGCTCGCCGCGCACAAGGCGAAAAATATCGTGCTCGATCCCGTGATGGTCGCGACATCCGGGGATCTTCTGTTAAAGCCGGACGCGATCGACACGCTGAAGAACAGGCTGATTCCGCTTGGGCTTGTCGTCACGCCCAATCTTGGGGAAGCGGCGGCGCTTTCCGGCGAGTCAGTGGCGCAGGACGAAACCGCCATGGCGAAGCAGGGGCAGGCGATTTTGAAGTTGGGCGCGCAGTCCGTGCTTGTGAAAGGCGGGCATTTCGAGGGTGCGGAGGCGATCGACATTCTTGTCGATGCAAGCGGGGTTCGGCGCTTCAGTGCGCGGCGCATTGCAAGCAAGAATACCCATGGCACCGGCTGCACACTGTCTTCGGCGATCGCCGCCAGCCTCGCGCGCGGCATGCCGCTTGCGGAGTCGGTTGCGCTCGCGAAGCGGTTTGTAAGCGAAGCGATCGCAGCGGCGGACGGCCTGAAAGTCGGCGAGGGCCGCGGCCCGGTGCATCATTTTTACGAGCTGTGGAAGAAGAAGCGCGGGAACTGACGGTTCAGTCCTCGACCAGCACTCCTTCCGGATGCGCCGCCGAAATCACGAACTGGCGTTTTTTCTTCTCGGGCGGGCGGGGCTTCGCGCCGCGCGACAGGAACGCGTCGCGCGTGGCGAGCAGGAGTTCGGCGATCCGGACTTGCGCGCGATTTTCCGGCAGTTCCGGCTCCCGCTTCTTGTCGAGGCGAGAACGGACCCAGCGCTCCTTCTTGTCGCATGTGATGTCGGCGCAATTTCCGAAGCGCTCGATCAGATCGACACGGGAACTCTTGTTCCAGACGATCGGCCGGCCGCCGGCGACGTCGAAATTCCACTGGTGGAAACCGATGTAGTTTCCTTCCTCGGCTTCGTTGGCGTAATGAATGAGGTTTACGCGGCCGCCGATTTTCAGGACGAGGAGCATCTCCTCGATCCCGCGCACCGGATCGAATGAATGATCGAGTGCGTTTCGGCATACGACCATGTCGAAGGAGCCGCACGGATAAAACGCGCTCAGGTCCTCGGCAAAACCGGACACCGTCGCGACCGGCCAAGCGATCCCGTTCTCTTCCGCCATTTTCGCGTATTGCGGCGCAAGCGGATCGCAAGCGGACAGCTCGATCGGCTTTCCGTTCAGCTTGTAGCCGAAGAAAGTCGCGGGGCCCGCGCCGACATCGAGCACTTTTGGCGTCCCGGAAATATCCATGCCTTCGAACAGCGCGGGGTCCACCGGCCGGTCCGGATCCTGGCGGCCGATGAAATCGGAAGCCCATTGGCCTCCCTTGTTCCGCATCCACTCGCCCCAGAAGTTGATCTCGTAGTCGATGCCGTCGAGCCAGGCGGTGAGCTGGCGGACGAGGGCTTCGTTTGACTGTGTCGTGGAAAAAGACATCGCTATCCCGATTCGCGGAGAATCAACGACAGACTAGCGAAAAGGAGATTCGTGTCGAGGCGAAGCCGGGAAAAAGAACCCACGGGAAAACTCCCGCGGGCATTGATTACTTTGCAGCGACCACCTTCTGGCGCTGCTCGCCGAGGCCTTCGATTCCCATGGTGATGATGTCGCCGGGCTTCAAGAACTTCGGCTCCGGCTTCATGCCTTGCGCCACACCCGGCGGCGTGCCGGTGGTGATGAGGTCTCCGGGCTCGAGCACGTAGAACTGCGAACAATACCAAACGAGATATTCGGCTCCGAAAATCATGGTCTTGGTGGAACCGCGCTGACGCTTTTCGCCGTTCACGTCGGTCCACATTTTCAGATTCTGCACGTCCTTGATCTCGTCGCGGGTGACGAGCCAGGGGCCGACGGGGCCGAAATTCTGCGCGCCCTTGCCCTTGTCCCATTGGCCGCCGGAGCGGTCGAGCTGGAAGGAGCGCTCGGAGACGTCGTTACAGATCGTGTAGCCGGCGATGTAATTCTTCGCCTCGGCTTGCGACTTGATGTATTGCGCGCGCCGGCCGATCACGATGCAGAGCTCGACTTCATAATCGAGCTTCGTCGAGCCTTTCGGGATAATGACATTGTCGTTCGGGCCGCAAATCGAGTTCGGCGCTTTTGCGAAAACGATCGGCTCTTTCGGCAGCGGCATGCCGACCTCGGCGGCGTGATCGGTGAAATTCAAACCGATCGCGATGAAGTGGCGCACGTTTCCGACGCAAGGGCCGAGGCGAGGCTTGCCGGGGACTTTCGGCAGCTTTTCGATTTTCGCTTTCCGGATCTTGGCGAGGCCCGCGGAAGAGAGCGTTTCGCCGGCGATGTCGGGCACGATTTTCGACAGGTTCCGGATATGGCCATCCTTGTCGATAATACCGGGTTTCTCTCGGCCCGCCGGGCCGAAGCGCACTAACTTCATAGGCTTTCCTCTTTTTTCAGGGTGAGAAGCGTATCCCGATCATCCCGTGCGGGTTCATAGACTACAAGTTGACGCTACGTCACCTGTTGCAGTGCGGTCACAGCCCGGAATTTTTGCTTGGAGAAAGGAAAGTAGCCTGGTGTGCAGGATTTTTGACCGCGCGACAGGCCAATGAAAACATTGAAGAAATTGAAGACGGCAGGACGCAAAGCTGCCCCGGCGGTGGCTTCCATCCGTAATCCTCCCTATTGCGCAGAACCTCAAGTCTCTGCACGATTTCCTTGAACAAAAGTTGGGCGCGACTCGCCCGGGCTGGGGGAATGAAATGACAAGGGCTGGAATTCGCAAAATCCTGTTTGCGGGCGTGGCATTGGGCGGGCTTGCATTCTCGCAGACTGCGCTGGCGGGCGGCATCGGCATTCACGAACAGTCGGCGTCGGGACAGGGCATGTCCTTCGCGGGAGAGGGCACGTCGAGCATGGGCCTCTCGGCGATGTTCTGGAACCCGGCGGCGGTGACGAATACGAACAGCTTCGGGATGGAATCCCATACGACGTTCCTGTTTGGTCATGAAGTCATCACGCCCGGTACCGGGACATCGGCGGTGCTGCTTGGCGTCTACGGCCCCCAAAATTCCGGCAACATCGCCGAGTTCGCTTATATCCCCGCGAGCTATTTCGCCTACAAGGTCAATCCAAACCTTTATGTCGGCATGTCGATCACTTCGCCGTTCGGCTCGGGCACGCATCCCGACACGCCTTGGGCGGGTTCATTCTACGTAAATGAGGCGCGACTTAAGACAGTCGATTTCAATCCGATCATCGGCTGGAAGGTCAACGATCAGCTCAGCATCGCCGCGGGTCCGCGGGTTGTGTGGCTGTTCAACGGAAAATTCTCGCGCACGACCGCGCCGCTCGGCATTCCGAATTCGGAGGTTAACAATCTTGGTGACGTGGCGGTCGGCTGGTCGGCGGGCCTGACGTGGAAGCCGACGGCGATGACGGAAATCGCGCTGGGCTATCGTTCGCGCGTCGATACGACACTGGAAGGAAATATCACCGCGCCCTCGGTGGGTATCCCGGGTGCCAATGTGAAGGCGAATGCGACGCTGCCCGACCAGGTAAGCTTGGGTATCAAACAGCAGATCGACAGCCGCTGGACTGCGCTCGGCACTGTCGAATGGACGAACTGGAGCGTTCTCCAAACGGTTCCTTTCATCGTTACATCGGGTCCCGCAGCCGGCACCAATCCGAGTGCAATTAGCTTCCTCTACAGGGATGGCTGGCTCTTCTCCTTCGGCCTCGAATACAAGTGGGATGCGGCGACGACGTTGCGCGGCGGTATCGGTTATGAAATCTCGCCGAGCAGGGATCAGTTCCGTCTGCTTGGCGTGCCCGACGACAATCGCTGGTGGTTCTCGGCGGGCGCGACCCACAAATGGACCGAGCGGCTTTCAACGGACATCGGCTATAGCTTCGTGTGGCTTGGCAATTCGCCGATCAACTACACGGTATCGAACCCGAATGCGTGGGTCGCCCCCGGCGTCCCCGTCGTTCCCTTCCCGCTGGTCGGAACGTCGCACAGCTACAACAACATCGTAGCGGTGTCGCTGCGCTATCAGTTCGATCCGGAGCCGAGGGCGCCGCTCATCACCAAGTAAGCTATTGGCTATCCGCGAAAAGGCCGGCAGTAATGCCGGCCTTTTTTCTTGGAACAGCCCTACATTTTCAGGCCGTGACAATGCCGAAATCGCGGCCTAGAGCAGCTTTCACTTGAATTGACTCGTCATGGCCCGGGCTTGTCCCGGCCATCCACGCTTTCCTTTTTCTCGCTCCCTTAAGGAAGGCGTGGATGCCCGGCACGAGGCCGGGCATGACGACAGAGAAACAGCACAACCCAATTGAAAGATGCTATAGACTTCGCCCGTGAATATTCCCGCTAAGCATTCCTCCCAGCATCTTCCGACAGCCGCGGACGTAGCGGACGCCGCAAAAAGGCTTGCGGGCGTCGCCGTGCGCACGCCGCTTCTTTCGAACGAAACGCTCGATAAGCGGCTGGGCGCGCGCGTTTTCCTCAAGCCGGAAGTGCTGCAACGGACGGGATCGTTCAAATTTCGCGGGGCCTACAATCGCATCTCGCGCATCCCGGCGAGCGAAAAGAAGAACGGCGTGGTCGCCTTTTCCTCCGGCAATCATGCGCAAGGCGTGGCTTGCGCAGCAAAGCTTCTCGGCTTGCCGGCGCTCATTGTGATGCCGTCCGACGCGCCGGCGGCGAAGATCGAGCGCACCAAAGGCCACGGGGCGGAGGTGGTGCTCTACGACCGCGAGAAGGAAGACCGCGAGGCGATCGGGCAAAAGATCGCGAAGGAACGCGGCGCGACTCTCGTGCGGCCGTTCGACGATCCGTTCGTGATCGCCGGACAGGGCACGATCGGCCGGGAAATCTGCGAGGATTTGAGCGCGCAAAAGCTTGCGCCGGAAGTCGTCTTGATGCCGACCTCGGGCGGCGGCCTCGCGGCGGGAATTGCGCTTGCCGTCAAGGATCGGTTTCCGGACGCTCGCATCCTCACGGTCGAGCCCGCGGGATTCGACGAGCACGCGCACTCTTTCAGGAGCGGCAAGCGCGAGCACAATGCAAAAGCCACGGGCTCGATTTGCGACGCGCTGCTCGCGCCCTGGCCGGGTGAGCTCACATTTCAAATCACGAGCAAGCTGATCGGCGAGGGCGTCGCCGCGAGCGACGAGGAAGTGAAGGACGCGATGCGTTTTGCCTTTAACGAGCTGAAGCTTGTCGTCGAGCCGGGCGGGGCCGTCGCGCTCGCGGCGCTCTTGGCGGGCGCGGTCGATGTGCGCGGCAAGACGGTCGCGGTCGTCCTGTCCGGCGGGAATGTCGACGCGAAGCTGTTCGCGGAGATTCTGTCGGGCGGCGTGTAAGCCTTGTTATTTGTCATGCCCGCGCTTGCCGCGGGCATCCACGTCTTAACGGTCTAACTGCAGAAAGGCGTGGATGGCCGGGACAAGCCCGGCCATGGGCAGTGTCTCTTTTTCTGTCATCACCGGGCCGCAGCGTCCCGCGAGCGTAGGGAGCGGCCGACGCTGCGAGACCCGGTGATCTATGATGAATTGCGGTGTACGCGGGACGTCTTCATGGATTACCGGATCTCGTCCGCGCCACGGCTCGCGTTCCGCTCGCCGGGCGCGACGGCCCGGTAATGACGAAAACGGGAAACCGAGACACTACCCGGCCATGATAGCGCTTGACTTTCTTCTATAAAAGGCTTATATTCCTATTACTCCCGCTCACGAGGGGCGTTTTCTAGAGGCGTCTCGAAAGCGGAGCGGGATGTGGCGCCTGCGCGCGCGGCCCGCTGCCGCGCGTCCGGGACGGCACGGGGCACCGCCTCCGGCCACTACGAGCCGGCGCGAGGAGCTCGCT
>JAJPHK010000159.1 GCA_021325315.1 Alphaproteobacteria bacterium | reverse complement strand
CCGCGCACGTCGACGGTGATTTTCTTGGTCAGGTCGCCGCTCGCGACCGCGATCGTCACCTCCGCGATGTTGCGAACCTGCGCGGTGAGGTTGCTTGCCATCAAGTTCACGCTTTCGGTGAGGTCTTTCCATACGCCGGTCACCTCGGTGACCTTTGCCTGACCGCCGAGCTTGCCTTCGGTGCCGACCTCACGGGAGACGCGCGTCACTTCCGACGTGAAGACCCGCAACTGGTTGATCATGGTGTTCACGATCTGCGCCGCGCGCCGGAATTCGCCCTTGAGCGGACGCCCGTCGACGTCAAGCGGAACGGTTTCGAGAAGATCGCCTTGCGCTACAGCCGTGATCGCGCGGGTGACTTGCGCCGTGGGCCACAGAAGATCGTCGATCAGCGTGTTGACCGAGCTTTCCATCTCGCCCCAGGCGCCGTTGGTGAGGCCGAATTTCACGCGCTGGCGCGTCTTGCCCTCGCGACCGACGGTCTGACCGACGAGTTCGAGCTGCTTCGCCATGCGCTGGTTGGCGGCAACGATGTCGTTGAAGGCTTCCGCGATTTTGCTTTCGACGCCGGCGCCGTCGCTCGACAAGCGGACGGAAAAATCGCCCAGCTTCACGGCCTGGAGCGCGCGGAGAAGATCGTATTGGCTGATCGCGTTGTTTTCGTTTTGCGCGGAAAGAACAGGTTTAAGAACGGCGATGCCCGTTGAGCCGCCTTTCGCCATGCGACGTTTCATCATTCCCCCCGCGTTAGAGGCGCAGCAAATCCGGAATGGACTGTTTGAGGCCGTACGCGCTCTTATTTCATGAGCGGATCAGGGCAATTTTGAGTACCCTCGTACCTCTTACACGCGTGCCACCACGTTCTGCTACCGCTTGGGGTATGGAACTCACATTGCGGTTTCGGGTTCCATGCGAGCGCGACTTTTTATCAGGCTTTTCCCTCCTACCGGGGCGCTTTTTTCAGAAGCTTTCCACTGCCGGGGCTGAATGTTCGGCATTCGACTTTGGCAATGCACAAAAGATGTTTTTATCTCCTCCCCTTCATGCTGGGGATTGAAGTACCGATGCGGTCGACTCCCGCACCATAAGCTCGATCGGCAACGCGACGCGATCGGGCCGCGCCCGCCCCTGCAGCCGCGCGAGCAGATATTGCGCCGCTTCCGTACCGAGCCTTGCGGTCGGCAGATGCACAGTCGTGAGCGCAGGCGTCACGTGCTGCGAAATTTCCAGATTATCGATGCCGACCACCGAAAGATCCCTCGGCACGTGCATGCCGCGCGCCTGTGCCTCGAAGACCGCGCCGGCGGCAAGCAAATCATTGCCGCCGATGATCGCGCTCGGCGGCTTTCCATTGGCGAAAAGTTCCGCTAGTCCCGCACGCCCGCCTGCGAAGGTGAAAGGCTGCTCGCTCACGCGCTCTTCCGGCAATTCATAGCCATGTTCTTGCAGCGCAGCGCGCACGCCTTCGATCCGTAGCCGCGCGCGGTCGTTGGCACGGCGCGTACCGGAAATGACACCGAATTCGCGATGACCGAGCGAAAGCAAATGCTCCGCCGCTAGCCTGCCTGCAAGTGCATTGTCGAAACCGATGCAGGGAAGCCGCTCGTCGAACGACCATGTGAGCAGCACCGGGACGGGTGCCGCTGTGAGCAGCGACCACGTCTCCTCAAGATGATCCGCCCCCACCAGCATCAGCGCATCGACGCCGCGCGAGAGTATCGCGCGAATCGCGGCCGTTTCCGAAACGGGCGAGTATTCGTGCGAGGCGACGAGCAACTGATAACCGGCCGCGTCGAGGGTGGTCTGCATCGCGTGGATCGCGCGCGCAAAAATCGCGTGATCGAGGGTTGGCACGATCGCACCAATGGTGCGGCTCCGCCCCGAAACCAGCGCGCGCGCCGCGCCCACGGGGATATAGCCGAGATCGGCGGCGGCTTTCTTGACGAGCGCAAGCGTTTCGTCGTCGACCATGTCCGGCCGCGACAAGGCGCGCGAGACCGTCGCGATCGAAACGCCCGCGCGCTGGGCGACCTCTTTTAATCTTGGGCGCCGGTCCACTTCCCGTCCTGCAAAACTTTGCAAAGCCAAATGGCGATTTGGCGGTTGACCCCATTAGAACCCCATGAAACCATTAATGCAAACGTTTACAAAAAGACGCAGGGACGGACACTTTTCCAGCGATGAAACGGCGCTACGCCATCGGTTTTCTCACAATCGCAACGCTCGCCATTTTCTGGTTCCTGGCGACAGGCCCGCTCGCGCTGATTTCTCCCGGCCGCTTCCCCTCGCCCCCGGATGTATGGGCCTCGTTGAAGCAGGTTTCGACCAAGGGCTACGCTAACGGCCTTCTCTATCAGCACGTCCTCCACAGCCTGAAGCTCGTTGCGCTCGGCTTTGTCGTCGCGATCGGCACCGGCGTCCCGCTTGGACTCTTGATGGGATGGAGCCGCCGCGCGGAAGCGATCATCAATCCGGTCTTCTCCATCATCCGGCCGATCCCGCCGCTCGCCTGGATTCCGCTCGCGATTTTGTGGCTCGGGCTCGGTGACGCCGCGAAAGTGATGGTGATCTGGTTTGCGGCTTTCGTGCCTTCGGTGATCAACAGCTTCACCGGCGTGCGCCGGATCGAGCCTTATGTGATCGAGGCCGCGCGCATGCTCGGCACGCCGCGGTGGCGCTTTGTACGGGAAGTGCTCATTCCCGCGGCGGCTCCCTTGATCTTCACCGGCATGCGACTCTCGCTGCAGGCGAGCTGGACGACGCTCGTCGCCGCCGAACTCGTAGGCGCGCTTTACGGTCTCGGGCGCATTCTTAACGTCGCGCAGCAGGACATCTATCCCGGCATGATCTTTGTCGGCATGGCTTGCGTCGCGATCCTCGGCTGGGCGACGACGCGGTTGCTCGCCGAAGTCGAAACACGCTCGCTTCCCTGGATCCAGATGGCGCGGGCGTGACCATGGCAACCGCGCAAACGACCGCCCTCACCCGCTTTCAGACTCTATTCCTGGGTACGATCGGGATTCTCCTGTTTCTCGGAATCTGGAGTGGGCTCTCGCTCTCGGGTCTCGTGCCGAAACAATTTTTGCCGACACCTTTTGAGATTTTGTCGAAATTCGTTCAGCTCCTTTCCACTCCGTTTGCCGGCGGCACGCTGCAGGAGCATCTCTTGTCGAGCGTGTTGCGCTTCGCCTACGGGTTTTTCCTCGGCGCAGCGATCGGCATTCCGCTCGGATTGATGATAGGCTGGTATCGCCTGCTCGACGAAATCGTATCGCCTATTTTCGACGCGCTTCGCTTCATCGCGCCGATCGCCTGGGTGCCATTCGCGGCGCTTTGGTTCGGAACCGGGATCGGCGGGCCGATCCTGATCATCTTCGCGGGCGCCTTCCCGCCTTGCCTGATTAATGCCTATCGCGGCGCGCGCTTCGTGAACCGTTCGCTGATCGAGGCCGCGCAAATGCTGGGGACAAGCAACACGCGCATTATCACAGAAGTTCTTCTGCCCGCTTCAACGGCGTCGATCGTTGCGGGCTTGCGCGTTTCCGCAGGCCTCGGCTGGCAATCGCTGATTGGCGCGGAACTCATCGTCGCCTCAACCGGCGTCGGCTTCATGATGGTGCAAGCGCAACTCAACATTTCGACCTCGATCGTGATGAGCGCGATGCTCGCGATCGGGCTCGTGGGGCTCTGTATCGACATTATTTTGCGCTGGGTCGAAGCCGCCGTGCGCCGGCGCGGGCTCGCATAAGGATTAAAAATGGCGGTCATCACTTTCGAGGGCGTGAGAAAAAGCTTCGGCCATAACGGCGGCGGATTCCTTGCGCTCGAAAAAATCGATCTCACGATCGCCGACAAGGAATTCGTTGCGATTGTCGGGCCCTCGGGCTGCGGAAAGACCACCTGCATGCGCATGGTCGCCGGGTTCGAATTTCCAACCGCGGGCACGGTCAACGTCGACGGCCACCGTGTGACGGGCCCCGGCCCCAATCGCGCGGTCGTCTTTCAGCAATTCGCGCTCTTTCCGTGGAAAACAGTTTCCGAAAACATCGCGCTCGGCTTGCGCAACAAGGGCGTGGAGAAACTCGAGCGGGAAAAGCGCGTCCATCAAGCGGTCGAGCTGATGGGCCTGGAAGGGTACGAAGGGGCTTTTCCGCATCAGCTTTCCGGCGGCATGCAGCAGCGCGTCGCGATCGCGCGCGCCTATGTGCTCGAGCCCGACGTGCTTCTGATGGACGAGCCGTTCGGCGCGCTCGACGCGCAAACGCGCACGACCATGCAGGAAGAGCTCGTGCGGATCGCCCGGCGCAATCCGCGCACCGTTCTGTTTATCACGCACGCCGTGGAGGAAGCCGTCTACCTCGCCGACCGCGTGGTGATCATGACGCGGCGGCCGGGACGCATCAAGGAAGTGATCGATATCCGCTCGGTGCGCACCGCTGAAAAATGGGACAAGTACGAGCGGATCGAGGACGTAATGGACCTCGAATCTTTCGTTCACTGGCGCACGCATATCTGGCGTTCGCTGCGCGAGGAGAAGAGCGGCCAAGACCGCTAACACAAGGCCGCTAACAACAAGGAACAGGAGCAAGGAGGAAGCAATGTTCAAGAGACTGGGTGCCGTACTCGTGACCGCCGCGATGCTTGCGGGAGTTTCGCAAGGCGCACGGGCAGAAACGCCGATCAATGTGAGCTACCAGCCCGCGCTCTACTGGGCGCTGCCCTATTACGTCGCCACCGAAAAGAACTGGTGGAAGGACGTGGGTCTGAAGCCGAATTTCTCTGTCTTCCCAGCCGGGGCGCCGCAAGTCGCGGCCGCGCAAGCGAAATCCTGGGATGTCGGCGGCGCAGGCTCGGTGCCGGCCGTGCTGGGCGCCGCACGCTCGGGGCTCTTGACCATCGGCATCACCAACGACGAGTCGAAGGCGAACGTCCTGATGATAAGCGGAGCGAAATTCGACGAGTTCAAGGCCGATCCGAAAAAACTGAAGGGCCAGCGCATTCTGCTCACCACCAACTCGACCGGCGATTATGCCGTGCGAAGCTGCCTCACAAAGTACGGCGTCTCGTTTGGCGACGTGCAATTCGTCAACCTCGGGCAGGCGCAGATTATTTCTGCGATCACGTCGAATAACGGCGACGTCGCGGGCGTGTGGGCGCCGAACAATTACACGCTAGAGGAAAAAGCCGGCGCGAAGACGCTCTGCACCGGCGCCGACGCAGGCGCGGCGATTCCCGGCGCGTTGATTGTTCGCGCCGAATACGCGAAGGAGCACCCGAAGGAAGTCGCCGCATATCTCGCCGTGTACATCCGGGTCTGGAGCTGGGCGAAGGCGAACCCGAAGGAAGCGCGCGCGATGACGAAGAAATTCTACGCCCAGGGCGGCGTCGATATTTCCGACGCTGCGATCGAGAAGGAATTCGCACAGCGGCCAGTGTTCCTGCTCGACGAACAACTCAAGATCATGGATCGCAGCAAGGGCGCATCCGAGGTCGACGGCTGGCTCACCAATATCGGCAAGTTCATGGTCGACGTCGGTACCCTGCCGAGCGCGCCCGATGTGAAGAGCTTCGTCACCGACGAATACATGAAG
This sequence comes from Alphaproteobacteria bacterium, assembly GCA_021325315.1. Classification (GTDB taxonomy): domain Bacteria; phylum Pseudomonadota; class Alphaproteobacteria; order Rhizobiales; family Xanthobacteraceae; genus Palsa-892. The sequence continues at coordinate 3,187 of JAJPHK010000159.1, read as the reverse complement.
ATGGTGGCGGCGGATCCGAAACTGAAGGCGTTTGCGACCGAATTCACGAAGTAACCAAAAGCGGGCGGCCGGCGATCCCGGCCGCCCAAAGGAAGACATCATGGCTGAATATCTGAAGCGGGCGGCAAAGACACCCGAGACCGAAACCGAAACCGCTCGCGCCGTGGTCACCGAGATGCTGGCCGCGATCGAATCCGGCGGCGAGGATGCGGTGCGGCGCTACGCCGAAAAGCTTGATCGCTGGACGGGCGAGATTCTCGTCTCGCGCGAGGAGATGGAGCGGCGCGCGGCGGAAGTTCCGGAGGCGGTCCGGCGCGACATCGATTTTGCAACCGATCAGGTGCGGCGCTTCGCGCTCGCCCAGCGCAAGAGCACCGCGGATTTTTCGGTCGAGCTGCTCCCGGGTCTCACGGTCGGACAAAAGCTCGTGCCGGTGAACGCGGCCGGCTGCTATGTGCCAACCGGCCGCTATGCGCATATCGCGTCGGCCTATATGTCGATCGCGACCGCCAAGGCGGCTGGCGTGAAGACGGTCGTCGCCTGCTCAACCCCTTATAAAGGCAAGGGAATTCACCCTTCCGTTCTTTATGCGATGAAAGCCGCGGGCGCCGACATCGTGATGACGCTCGGCGGCGTACAGGCGATCGCCGCGATGGCCTTCGGGCTCTTCACCGGAAAACCCGCCGACATCATCGTCGGTCCCGGCAACAAATTCGTCGCCGAGGCGAAGCGCATGCTGTTCGGCAAGGTCGGCATCGATGTATTCGCGGGGCCGTCTGAAGTCGCGATCATCGCGGACGAAAGCGCCGATCCTGAAATCGTCGCGACCGATCTTGTCGGGCAGGCCGAGCACGGACATGAAAGCCCCGCGTGGCTCATGACGACTTCGCACGCGCTCGCGGAAGCGGTGATGCGGCGCGTACCGGAGCTGATCGCGGAACTGCCTGCGACCGCCCGCGAGGCGGCGGGCGCCGCGTGGCGCGATTACGGCGAGGTCGTACTTTGCGCCTCGCGCGAAGAGATGGCGAAGATTTCCGACGGCTATGCCTGCGAACATCTCGAGGTGCACGCAAAAGACCTCGACTGGTGGCTCAATCGGCTGACCAACTATGGCTCGCTGTTCCTCGGCGAGGAAACGACAGTCGCTTTCGGCGACAAGACATCAGGGCCGAACCACATTCTCCCGACGAAGCTCGCCGCGCGTTATTCGGCGGGGCTTTCGGTGCACAAGTTCCTGAAGCCGTTGACCTGGCAGCGCGCCGATCGCGAAGCCTGCAAGACGCTCGCGCCTGTGACCGCGCGTATCTCCCGGCTCGAGGGCATGGAAGCGCATGCGCGCACGGCGGACGCGCGGATGAAAAAATATTTCGTCGGGCATAATTTCGCCATGGGCGATCCGGTCGGGTCGTGACGTTCCGTCTCGAAAAACTGTTCGATCTCTCGAACCGCACGGCGCTCGTCACCGGCGGCAATTCCGGGATTGGGCTGGCGATGGCGCGCGCGCTGGGACTCGCCGGCGCCCGCGTAATTTTGGCGGCACGGCGCGCGAAGGAGCTCGCGGAAGCGGCGAAAAGCCTTCAGACGGAAGATATTCGCACTGATGCCGTGGAAGCCGACTTGGAAAAACCGGATGGGGCCGAGCGCGCGGTGCGATCGATTGGTGAGCGCAACCTTTCGCCGGACATTCTGGTCAACGCCGCCGGCATCAATTTGCGCAAACCCTTTTCGAAAGTTTCGGCGGCGGATTTCGACCGGCATCTCGTCCTCCACCTGCGCGCGCCGTTTCAGCTGGTGCAGTTACTTGCGCCCGCAATGGCGAAACGCGGCTGGGGTCGGATCATCAACATCGCCTCGCTGCAATCCTATCGCGCCTTTCCGGACTCCGCGCCCTACGGCGCGGCGAAAGGCGGGATCGTGCAGTTGACGCGTGCGATCGCGGAAGAATGGTCGCGGCATGGGATTACGTGCAACGCGATCGGCCCCGGATTTTTTCCGACCCCACTCACCGCCCCTGTTTTCAACGATCCGGAGCTAAGCGCAAAGCGCGCGGCGCAGACGGCGATCGGGCGAAACGGCGAAATGGAAGACCTCTACGGCGCAACCGTTTTTCTCGCCTCCGACGCGTCAGGCTACATCACCGGCCAGACGCTCTATGTCGACGGCGGTTTCACGGCGAAATGAAATGAAAGCACTTGTCTACACAAAGCCGAATGCGATCGAGTTGCGGGACGTGGCCGAGCCGCAGCCCTTGAACGATGAAGTTCTCGTGAAGGTCGATGCTGTCGGCATTTGCGGCTCCGACATGCATGCCTATCACGGCCATGACGCTCGGCGCCCCGCGCCGCTCGTGCTCGGCCATGAGGCTGCGGGCGTCGTGATGAGCGGGCCGAACAAGGGCGCGCGCGTCGCCGTCAATCCGCTCGTCACCTGCGGCGAATGCGAGGAATGCACCGGCGGGCGGGCGCATTTGTGCTCTTCGCGGCAGATCATCTCGATGCCGCCGCGCCCGGGCGCCTTCGCGGAAATTATCCGCATCCCCGAACGCAATCTCGTCCCCGTCCCCGCGGGTTTCGACATGACGAAGGCCGCGCTCACCGAGCCGCTCGCGGTTTCCTATCATGCGGTCAATCACGGCGCACGATTTCTGCCGCGCGCGCTTGCGGCGAGCGATTGCGCCGTTCTCGGCGGCGGGGCGATCGGGCTCGGAGCGGCGCTCGTGCTCGCGATGCATGGCGCGCGAACAATTCTGATCGGCGAACCGAACGAGCCGCGCCGCAAGGCAGCGGAAGCCGCCGGGCCGTTTCAAAGCTACGCACCCGGCACAGCAGGCGAACCGAAGGACTCATCCGTCGATTTCGTCGTCGACGCGGCCGGCGCAAATGCGACGCGCGCGGCGGCGAGCCGCATGGTGAAACCGGGCGGCGTGATCGTACATGCAGGACTGCTCCCCGGCGCGGACGGGCTCGATATCCGCAAGGTGACACTGCAGGAAATCGTCTTCACCGGCACCTACTGCTATACGCACGCCGATTTCCGCGAGACGCTGCAGGCGATGGCCACAGGCCGGCTCGGCGCGCTCGACTGGTTCGAGGAACGGGCGCTTGCGGAAGGAGCGAAGGCGTTTCGCGATCTGGATGCAGGAAGCGTGACGGCCGCGAAAATCGTGCTCAGGCCCTAGCCTATTTCT
>JAJPHK010000113.1 GCA_021325315.1 Alphaproteobacteria bacterium | reverse complement strand
TGGCGCTCCCTACGGGACTCGAACCCGTGTTTTCGCCGTGAGAGGGCGACGTCCTGGACCGCTAGACGAAGGGAGCAAGCGCATCCGCGCGGGAAAAGCCTTAAGCCGAAGGCCGTCCGCGATCAAGGGCGGCCCGTGTCACGAAAAAAAGCGCCAGCCTTTCGGCCGGCGCGAGTTGCCGGTCAGGGGAGAGAACGCCACCGGGGGATCACCGGGCGCGTCCGAAGACGCGCCCGGGAAACTTTCAAATGGGGAAATATTTGTTGAAGAGCGCAAGGATCACGAGGAGCGTGATTCCGATCCCCAGGCTCCAGACAATCAGCGTCTTTTCGATCGGGAGTAGCGGCTCGGCCTGCGCCTTCTCCAGTTCCCTTTGGATTTCGGTTTTCGCCATGTTTGCCTCCCTTAGCTTGCGAGCGGCGGCTTCACGCCGCTGAAGAACAGCCACGAGATCAACAGACCCACCCAGATCACGAAGCCGAATAGGCTCACGAAATAGACCACGGCGAGCTTGCCGAAGCCTTCCTGCCAGAGCTTGCGGAAGTTCGAGAGCACGCCGATCGAGAAGAAGGTGAGCACGAAGAAGATCACGCGGAAGTTGTTCGCTTCGCCGACCAGCGGCGTCACCTTCTGCAGCGTCGCGGCCGACGTCCCGAGCGCGAAATAGAGCCCGATCAGGAAGGTCAGCACGAAGCCGATGATGAATTTCGGGAAGCGGTGCCAGATCTCCGCCGCCCGCGCCTTTTCGCCCGTGACGGTGATGTAGTTCGTCCAGATATAGGCGAGCAGGAACGCCCACACGCCGATGAAGATATCGATAAACACCTTCACCGCCGCCGTGGTGCCGAGGATCCAGCCCGGCTGATAGCGTACGCCTTGCGATGCGTTCTGCGCGAGGATCAGCGCCTCGGTGATGCCGCCTGCCGCAACCGCCGCGCCGTCGGTTTTTACCGCGAGACCCATCCAGGCGCCCGCCACGAGCGGCTCGTGCGCGAGAAAATTGTTCGCGATCCACGGCAGGATCAGAACCTCCACCACCGCGAAGATCACGACCAGCGAGGAGACGAGAATCGGAATCGCCGGGCGCGAGCGGATGGCGGCGCCCGTCGCGATCGCCGCCGACACGCCGCAGATGGAAATGCCCGATGCGAGCGGCGCCGCCCATTCGCGGTTGAAGCCGAAATATTTGCGCGCGATGAAATACACCACCGCCCAGTAGATGAGATAGGCTTCCGCGATCGCGGCGAGCCCGCGGAACAGGAGCGAACCCGCGAGGCTGAGCTTCGACGCAAAGGTAAGCGCGAGGAAGCCGCCGAGAATCACGATCGCGATCTTGATGTAGAGCTCGGGCCGGACCGCTTCGTTGAGCCATTCGGCGACGCGCGGAAAGAAATTCGCGATCACCAGGCCGACGATGAGCGCGACGACGAAGCCGCCCTCATTGGTAAGCTTGAGCGACCAGCCGATGCCGAATTTCTGCAGGTCGGCGGGCGTCACCGCCGCGAGATGCGCGTTGTTGCCGACGATCCAGCACGCATAGGCGATCGCGAACACGCCGGTGAAGGCGAGCGCGAAACGCTTTACGTCGGCTTGCAGGAACGACACGCCGATCGAAAGCACGACGAGAAGCGCGACATAGGTCGCGATCAGCGCGCCGAAACCGCCGAGCGATGCGTAGACTTTGGAGACCGGATTGAGTGCGGTGGAGAAATCCTTCCACACTGACGTGCTCACCGCCCAGCCGAGAAAATCGATGCCGGAGAGACCGGCGATCGCAATCGCGAAAATGAACAGCCCGATCGCGAGCGAGAGCCAGTCCTCGTTCAGAACGACGCGTCCCTCGCGCGTCCGTTCGAATGAATTTGTTGCCGTCGCCATGACAAACCCCTTCGTTTTGAAAGCGGAACTCACGCTAATCATTTAAATCGATTAATTCAACAAATAAAAGTGATTAATTATAATGAATAACAAAATTTTACAGTGATTTATCTCCCAGAATTGTTTCCCTCGCAAAACCGCTGCTTTCCGGGCCCGCGTTTTCATCCACAGGCATTTGACGAATGCAGCCGCCCGCTGTATTAAACCGATGAGTTATATAACCTATAGGTTAGATAGAATGCCGTCCGACAGGCTCAGCCTCACCTTCTCCGCGCTTGCCGATCCGACCCGGCGCGCGATCCTCGCCCGCCTCGCCCGCGGCGAAGCAACGGTAACCGAACTCGCCAAGCCCTTTGACATGAGCGGCCCCGCCGTCTCCAAGCATCTCAAGGTGCTGGAAAACGCCGGGCTGATCACGCGCGGGCGCGACGCGCAATGGCGCCCGTGCAAGCTGGAACCCGCCGCCCTCAAAAATGTCGACGAGTGGCTCGAGCATTACCGCGCGCTCTGGGAGCAACGGTTCGACCGGCTCGGCGAGTATCTGCGCGGTCTGCAAGGCAAGAAGCCGAACGAGAAAATGCGCGCGCGAAAAAAATAATTCTCAGCACCCCAGCAACCGAAACAAGGAGTACGCAGTGACCGGACAAGCCAAAGACTTTGTCATTACCCGCACCTTCGACGCGCCGCGCGAATTGGTATGGAAAGCCTACAGCGAGGCCGAGCGTCTGGCGCACTGGTGGGGACCGAAGGGCTGCAAGCTCAAGATCGTCAGTCTAGATTTTCGCCCTGGCGGAATTTTCCACTACGGCATGGAGTGGTCGGGCGGTTCGATCATGTGGGGCCGCTTCGTTTATCGCGAGATGGTGCCGCCCGAACGGCTCGTCTTCGTCACTTCTTTTTCCGACGAGAATGCGGGCGTCACCCGCGCGCCGTTCAACGAAAACTGGCCGCTTGAAGTCCTGAACGTCGTGACGTTCGAGGATGCCGGTGGAAAGACGAAAATCACGGTGCGCAGCACCCCCATCAACCCGGCCAAGGAGGAACGCGAAGCTTTCGAAGGCTTCTTCGATTCGATGAATCAGGGTTACAGCGGAACCTTCGACCAGCTCGAGGCCTATTTGGCGAAGAACAAGAGCTAAAGAAAGTCATTCCGGAAGCCTCGCAAAGCGAGGCTATCCGGAATCCGCATACATATACGAGCGCCTCTGGATTCCGGCTCGCACGCTTACGCGTGCGCCCCGGAATGACGAACATCTTAGGACAACGTCACCAGCCCGCTTCGCAGTTGATCGGCATTCGGCCTCTCCAGCATCCGCTCGATCGCCGCGTGCTCCTTTTTCCAGATCGGCGCGGCGGCCTGCAAAAGCGTCCTGCCCCCGGGGGTAAGCGAAAGCTTCCGGCTGCGGCGGTCCTCTGTGTCGACCGCGATTTTCACGAGCCCCTTCCGCTCCAGCACTTTCAGATTCGCAGTCAATGTGGTGCGGTCCATTGCGAGCAATGTTGAAACGCTCGTCATGCTCGCCGGCTGCGGCCGATTCAGCGCATTCAGGAGCGAGAATTGCCCGTGCGTGATCCCGAGCGATCGGAACGCTTCGTCGAAGCGGCGTGCGAGCGCCCGCGCCGCCCGCTGCACATGCAGACAGAGACAGTTGTCGCGCACATGCAGGGTAAAATTAAAAAAATCGTCCGGGGGAATTGACATGCCTTAATTATGTTGATATCAACGTAATTGTCAAGAGCGCGGGAACCCGCGCAATGGGAGGAAATCCAATGAGTTACGTCGATGGCTTCGTGGTCCCCGTGCCCAAGAAAAAGCTCTCCGCCTACAAGCGCATGGCGGCAAAGGCCGGCAAGATCTGGCGCGAGTTCGGCGCCACCGCCTTCTACGAATGCGCCGCCGACGATGTTTCGTTTGGAAAACGAACGTCTTTCCCGCGCAGCGTGAAGCTGAAACCCAGCGAAACTGTCGTTTTTTCCTTCATCATCTACCGCTCCCGCGCGGAGCGCGACCGCATCAACGCCAAAGTGATGAAGGATCCTCGCCTCGCCAGGATGATGAACAACAAGAACGACGTACCCTTCGACATGAAACGCATGATCTATGGCGGCTTCAAAGCCATCGTCAAAATCTGATCCATCGTAAGCAGGGAGTAGCCGAGTTGCAGCACAGAGTCGTATCGCGAGCGGAATGGCTGAAGGCGCGCAAGGAGCATCTTCTGCGCGAAAAGGAATACACGAAGTTGCGCGACAAGCTCACCGCCGAACGCCGCGCCCTGCCCTGGGTCAAGGTCGAGAAGAATTACGTTTTCGACACGCCGCAGGGAAAGAAGACGCTCGCCGATCTGTTCGACGGCCGCAGCCAGCTCATTGTGCAGCACTTCATGTTTGCACCGTCATGGGATGCGGGCTGCGACGGCTGCTCCTTCAACGCCGATCACGTCGACGGCGCGAGACAGCACTTTGAACATCATGACGTGAAATATGTCGCCATCGCACGCGCGCCTCTCGCCAAGTTAGACGCTTACAAGAAGCGCATGGGCTGGAAGTTCGATTTTGTCTCTTCGGGCGGCAGCGACTTCAATTTCGACTATCACGTCTCGTTCACGCCGGAAGAGCTCAAGCGCGGCAAGGTCGAATACAACTACACGACCATCGACAACGCCAAGGAAGAAGAACTTCCCGGCTTCAGCGTCTTCTACAAGAACGAGAAGGGTGAAATCTTCCACACCTATTCGTCCTACGGACGCGGCAACGAGGAAACTATCGGCGCCTTTATGTGGCTCGACATGACGCCGCTCGGCAGAAACGAGAAGAACGGCATCATGGACTGGGTCAAGCGCCACGACGAATACGAAACGGACGCGCAGCCGAAATCCTGCTGCGCCTGAACCAACTGTAGAATCGTAAAGGGAGTAGACGACATGATCACAATTTCCGCTTTCAAATGGGTTCCCGATTTCGCCCGCGGGATTGTCCGCGATTTGCGCGTGCGCTGGGCGCTGGAAGAGGCAGGCTTGCCTTATCGCACCCGCCTTATTACGCAGGGCGACCAGGACAAGGACGACTATCGCGCATTGCAGCCCTTCGGGCAGGTGCCGATCTTTCAAGAAGGCAATCTCACGCTCTTCGAGTCCGGCGCCATCGTGCTCCACATCGGCGAGCGCAGCGAAGCGCTTCTTCCGAAAGATCCGGCCGCCCGCGCGCGCGCCGTGCAATGGCTGATTGCTGCGCTCAACTCGATCGAACCTTTCATTATGAACGTCGTCTTGATCGACGTCTTTTATGCGAACGAAGAATGGGCGAAGTTGCGCCGGCCCGGCGCGGTACAGTTCGTCGAGCGGCGGCTTTCGGCGCTTTCCAAATCGCTTGGCGACAAGCCCTATCTCGACGGCGACCGCTTCACGGCAGGCGATCTGATGATGACGACGACGCTTCGGTTCCTCAGGCACACCGACATCGTCACGAGCGACAAGCGCCTCGCGGCTTACATCGAACGCTGCACTGCGAGGCCCGCGTTCAAGCGCGCGCTCGATGCGCAGCTCGGTGACTTCAAGGAAGCCGCCTGAAGAAAAACACAGTGAAGGGAGTAAACGGTGAAAAAATTCAGCACATGTCTGTGGTTCGACGGCAACGCTGAGGAAGCGACGAAGTTCTATGCCTCCGTGTTCAAGGACGCGAGGATCATCGACACGATGTACTACGGCGATGCCGGGCCCGGCCCGAAGGGAGCGGTGCTCGCCTTGACACTCGAGATCAAGGGCCACGAAATCATCGCACTGAACGCCGGTCCAAATTACAAATTCACGCCCGCGACTTCGATGTTCGTCGTCTGCGAGGACCAGGCCGAAGTCGACGCCTACTGGGACAAGCTCACCGCCGACGGCGAGGTCATGGCGTGCGGCTGGCTCACCGACAAGTTCGGCGTGACCTGGCAGATCGTCCCGGACGGCCTCATGGAAATGCACAAAGACAGGAATCCGAAAAAAGCCGCCGCCGTCATGCAGGCGATGATGAAGATGAAGAAGCTCGACATCGCGGCGCTCCGGCGCGCCTACGAAGCCGCCTGAACCAACGTACAAGGAGTAAGTAATGAAAAGCAGTCCCTATCTCTTTTTCAACGGCAATTGCGAGGAGGCCTTTGAATTCTACGGCAAGACGATCGGCTCCAAACCCGAAGTAATGAAGGTCGCGGGCTCGCCCGCGGAAGCACATTACCCGCCGGGCTGGGGCGATAAAGTTCTGCACGCGCATCTGCCGATCGGCCCAAACCACTTCATCCTCGGCTCCGATGCCCCCGGCTACAAGGCGCCGCAAGGAATGCGCGTCGTGCTGCATGTCGATAGCGTTGCCGACGCCGAGCGCATCTTCAAGGCGTTCTCGGAAGGGGGCAAAGTCGACATGCAGCTCGATAAAACCTTCTTCGCAAAAAAATTCGGCATGCTGACCGACCGCTTCGATATCCCCTGGATGATCATCACCGAGGAACGCCCATGATTACGACAATTCTCCTTATCGTCGCCGCCATCGTCGCTGCAATCCTGATTTACGCCGCGATGAAGCCGAATACGTTCAGCATCAGCCGGTCGGCGAGCATTGACGCGCCGCCCTCGCGGATCTTTCCGTTCGTGAACGATCTCGCCGACCATCCGAAATGGTCGCCCTTCGCGCGCGATCCGAAGCTGAACAACCGCGTCGGCAATCCATCCTCCGGCACCGGCGCTCGCGTCGATTTTGACGGAAGCTGCGCGGGCACGCTCTCGATCACGGACTCCCGCCCGGCATCGAAAGTCGTGATGCGCCTGCAGATGACGAAACCGATGTGGTGCGACAACCGGATCGAATTTGGCTTCGTGCCGCAGGGGAATTCGACCGAGGTCACCTGGACGATGAGTGGGCCGCAGCCTTATCTCGGAAAATTGATGAGCGTTTTCGTTAATTGCGAGAAGATGGTCGGCAAGCAATTTGAGCAAGGCCTCGCCGACCTAAAAAAACTCTCCGAGCAAAAAAACCTCCAGGCAGCGGAGTGACATAGAGCCGTCACTTTCGCCGCGCACAACCCCAGCCGCGGCCGGAGCGATCCGGCCGCTCTCGCTTTCAAAAGACCGGAATTATCATGCTCTCCACTTTCGCGAAGAACGCGATCATCCTCGGCTTGCTCTGCGCTGTCGGACCGTTCGCGATCGATATGTATCTCCCGGCGCTGCCGACGATCGCCTCGGATCTCAACGCCTCCGTCCCGGCGACGCAGGCGACGCTGATGTCGTTCTTCATCGCCTTCGGCGTCTGCCAGATCGCTTATGGCCCTGTCTCCGACATGGTCGGCCGCAAGCCGCCGCTCTATTTCGGGCTTGCGCTCTTCACCATCGGCTCGATCGGCTGCGGCCTTTCGCCTTCGATCGAATGGCTGATCTTCTTCCGCTTCGTGCAGGGCGTGGGCGCTGCGTCCGTCATGGTGATCCCGCGCGCGATCATCCGCGACCTCCACACCGGCGTCGAAGCGACGCGCCTGATGTCGCTTTGCATGCTGGTTCTGAGCGTCTCGCCGATTCTTGCGCCGCTCACCGGGAGCGCACTCATTGTGCCCTTCGGCTGGCGCGCAGTGTTCGTGGCGGTCACCATTGTCGCGATCCTCGGCTTCCTGCTCACCGCCTTTTCTCTGCGCGAAACGCATCTCCCAAAGGATCGTATCAAGGTCAGCGTCAAAAACGTGCTCGGCGGCTTCGGGCAGCTCCTGTGCCACGCGCGCTTTCTCGGCCTCACCTTCATCGGCGGCCTCGGCATGGCGAGCTTCTTCACGTTTCTGGCGAGTTCGTCCTTCATCTATATCGAGCACTTCGGGCTGACGCCGACTGAGTTCAGCTTCGCCTTCTCCATGAACGCGATCGGCTTCATCGGCGCCTCGCAATTCGCCGCTCATCTTGGCGCGCGTTACGGCATGGCGCGCATGGTGCTCGCCGCCGTCACGATCTATGCCGCGTTCTTGCTCGTCCTTCTCGGCCTCACCCTCGCCGGCGCCGATAAGCTCTGGGTGCTGATGGCGCTTCTGTTCTTCGGCTTCGCGTCGATGGGCGTCGTCATCCCCACCGTCATGGTGCTTGCGCTCGACGACCACGGGCCGATTGCCGGCATGGCGTCGGCGCTCGGCGGCACGCTGCAGATGGTCACGGGCGGCGTGATGATCGCGATCGTCGGCTACTTCTTCAACGGCACGCCGCTGCCGATGGTGGTTACCATGGCGCTCTGTGCCATCGGCGCGTTCCTGCTGAGCGTGGTGACGCTGCGCGGGCGCGATCTCGCGGTGCAGCCGGCGGAGTAATTCCCCACCCGCTCGCTACGCTCGCCTCCCTCCCCCGCAATTGCGGGGGAGGGATTAAGGGTGGGGTTACGGCGTCTTGATAATAAACCGCCCCGCCGGCTGCATGGTTGTCTGGTCATAGAGCAGCACTTCCGTCACGCCACCGGTCTCCACCGTCACGGCGATCTTGCCGTCGCTCACCGTGACCGAAATCACCTTTGCTCCGCGCGGCAGATTCATCACCCGCTCGATCGGCGGGCTCGCGCGTTGCGGTGTCTTGAAATAAAGCCGGTACCCAATCACGCCGAATACGGTAAGAAAGCCGGCGGCCATGATGAGGAGCGGCAGGGCCATCAGCCTCTTCACCCGCGCGATGAGTTGCGCCTGTTCGGGGGTGAGCTCTTCGTCTTTCTTGCGGCTCATCGGACTATGGAATGCCTAAAGCGAATGAGAAAATCGAAACGGCGGTGGCGGACGCGGACGACAAGGGCGCCCGGCTCGATCGTTTCCTCGCGCAGAAACTTCCGCAGTTGAGCCGCACGCGGCTCAAGGCGCTCATTCTCGCGGGCGAAGTCACGACAAGCGGCGGGACGATAAAAGACCCCGAATACCGGGTCAAACCGGGTGAAAGCGTCGAAGTACGCGTGCCGCCGCTGCGTGCGGCGAGGCCAAAGGCCGAAAAAATTCCGCTCGACGTTATCCATGAAGACAAGGACGTGATCGTGATCGACAAACCCGCAGGCCTCGTCGTGCATCCCGCGCCGGGCAACGCCGCCGGCACGCTGGTCAACGCGCTGATCGCCCACTGCGGGAAAAGCCTCTCCGGCATCGGCGGCGAAAAGCGTCCCGGCATCGTGCATCGTCTCGACAAGGAGACAAGCGGGCTCCTCGTCGTCGCGAAGAACGACCGCGCCCACCGTTCGCTCGCCGCTCAGTTCGCCGACCACGGAAAGTCCGGCGGCTTGCAGCGCCGTTATCTCGCGCTGGTGTGGGGCGTCCCCTCGCCGCTGCAAGGCACGATCGACAAGCCGATCGGCCGCGATCCGCGCTCGCGCGTAAAAATGAGCGTGCGCACGGGCGGCCGCCGGGCGGTCACCCATTACAAGGTGCGGAAAATCTTCAAGGGCAAGGATGGCAAGCCGGTCGCTTCCCTTCTCGAATGCGAGCTGGAGACCGGCCGCACGCACCAGATCCGAGTGCATCTCGCCAAGATTGGCCACCCGCTGCTGGGCGATGAAACCTACGGTAAAGGCTTCCAGTCCCGCGCGAGCCGCCTTTCGCCCGCCGCCCGGGAAGCGCTCAAAGTCCTTGGGCGGCAGGCGCTGCATGCATACCTGCTCGGATTCATGCACCCGGCGAGCGGAAAGGGACTGCGCTTCGAAAGTAACCCCCCGAAAACATTGGCGAATTTAATCGGCGCGCTCACAAAGGGGTGACCATTCGGCCATTGCGCCGCCTGAAAAGGAACATATATGAACGAGTTGCGGTTGGCTTGTTAGCAGCCGCAACATCAGACCCGCCGCTTTTGGGGGTCGGAACATGGAGGGCTGAATGGCCCAGACGACTAGACTACCCGTCTTCTCCGCAGAAGGCGGCCTTTCCCACTACCTCGCCGAGATCCGCAAGTTCCCCATGCTGGAACCGCAGGAGGAGTACATGCTCGGCAAGCGCTGGCGCGAGCATGGCGATGCCGACGCCGCGCACAAGCTCATCACCTCGCATCTTCGCCTGGTGGCGAAGATCGCCATGGGCTATCGCGGCTATGGCCTCCCGATCGGCGAGGTCATCTCCGAAGGCAATGTCGGCCTCATGCAGGCCGTCAAGCGCTTCGAGCCCGACAAAGGCTTCCGGCTCGCGACCTATGCCATGTGGTGGATCCGCGCTTCGATTCAAGAGTACATCCTGCGCTCCTGGTCGCTGGTGAAGCTCGGCACCACGGCGGCGCAAAAGCGGCTGTTCTTCAACCTCAGGAAGGCGAAGAGCCAGATTTCCGCGCTCGAGGAAGGAGATCTCCGGCCCGAGCAGGTGAAATCGATCGCGAACCGCTTCGGTGTGACCGAAAAGGAAGTGATCGACATGAACCGCCGCCTCGGCGGCGACGCGTCGCTGAACGCGCCGATTCGCGCCAGCGAGAACGAATCCGGCGAATGGCAGGACTGGCTCGTGGACGAGCACCTCGACCAGGAGTCGCAGCTTGCGGAAACTGAAGAACTGGAGAACCGCAAGCGCGCGCTCGGTCAGGCGCTGGATGTCCTGAACGACCGCGAACGCCGCATCTTCGAGGCGCGCCGCCTGTCGGAAAACCCGGTCACGCTCGAAGAGCTCGCGGAAGAGTTCGGCGTGTCGCGCGAGCGCGTGCGTCAGATCGAAGTGCGCGCGTTCGAGAAAGTGCAGCAGGCCGTCGTGAGCCGCGTCAAAGCGGCGGAAACCCCGGCGGCCCTGCCGGCCCGGTAACGCTCGAAGCTTACTGGCTTCCGGTCTGCTGCCCCTGTCCTTGTCCCCATGAATTGAGGACTTCGCGGAGCGCTCGCTCGCCCGGCGTTCCCTTCTGGAAGGTGAGCACGGCGCGGCGGCCGTTCGCGTAAACGAAAGGAATATCGAGCCAGTCGCGATCGCGCAGCATCGAGAGGTTGGCGTCTTCCTGCATCTTGGGGAGCGCGAGCAGGAAGTAACCCTCTTTCACTTTCTGCACTTCCGCCGCGAGCGGCGTGCCTTGCGCGGTCTCGCCGCCCTTCGCGCGGATGCCGCGCATGTCGGCGACGCCGCCGAAGGCGTCGCCCGGCGGCACGTCGAAAATCACCTCGATCGTGTGGCTCGCCGGGAAGGACGGATCGGTGTTCCGGCGCATTTTCAGCGTAACGTTGATCTTGCGCTCCGGAATTTCGGATTCGATCCGCAAGCCGAGATCGGGCGCGCGGCCCGGCGCGTTCACGGCTTCGGTCTTCCACACCGCAGTGCCGACGAAATTCTGGAATTGCTGTCCGCCGCCGGGATTTTCCTCATAAAGAACGGCGCGCTGCGCCACCGCCGGATCGAGGTTCGAAGGCGTGCTCGTCCGGCCGCCGTCCTGGCTTTGCGTGATGCGCTCGGAAGTCTTCCCCGCATCGGAATCGGAAGCCGGAGCCTGCGCCGTATTCGAACCCGGCGAGCGCCCGCGCAGGGTGAAGGCAAACACGCCCGCCGCCACGATCAGGAGCACCGCGACACCCGCGAGAATAAATTTCCAGAGATTGCTTTTCGGCGGTTTCACCTTGGCTGCCGGCGCGCCTCGCCCCGGACCCGGTGGACGCGGACGCGGCCTCATACCCGGGGGCGGAGGTGGCGGTGGCGCCTGCGGGAAATCTCCCGCCCTTTCGCCGTAGCCTGCACGGCGCGGCCGCTCGAAACGCCGCGCGGGCGGCGAGAGCGGCGACGGCGAAGATGCGAGATCGGCCTTCAATTCTTCGAGTTGTTCCGGCGACGGCAATCCAGCCGGCCGCGACTCGGGTACATTTTCCGGATGCGGTTCCCGGGGAGACCGAGGACCGTTTCCGGGCATCGTGGCGCGTGTGCGCAGCGGGTGAGATGAAGGCAACGGCGCGCGCGGCGCAGATGCGGCCGGCGGAGGAGTGCTTGGCACGGAAGCGCTTAGCGTATCTGGCGCAGGAGTATCGCCGGGCTCCGATGCGGCTTTTTCCTCGTCCGCTTCGAGCGCATGCGCGCGAGACTCGGATGGCGGCGGCGGTGCCGCTTTCGGCGGTTGCGGGGCGTACGGCGGAGGCGTGGGTATGCGCGGCTGTGCATTGTTCCCGAGCGGAATACGCGGCGAAGAAGCGGACGGCCGGGCGGCCGGGGACACTGGAGAAGAAACAGGTGCTCGCGGTGCGCCCGGCATGCGCGCCGCCGACGGCGGCCGCACCGTATGCGGTTCGGCAAGAACGGCTTCCGTTTCGGTTTTCCGGATCGCGTCCTCGAGCGCGAGCCGCTCGCGCGTGATATCCGCGTCCGCCATCGGCGGCGTGGCGCTTCGAAGCTGATTCAGGAGCGCCTGCCGCGCGCGATCGTAAACAGCCCGCCGTGCCTCGCTGGTATTGCGGTCGAGACCCTTAAGCGCGCGCGCCAAAAGGGGCTGATAATCGGTCATCGGTACAGTTACCCGGCCTTCCGAACGCTATGTCTGGAACGGATTGTGGACAAGAATTGTGTCATCCCGCTCCGGACTGGTGGATAGTAGCGCGACTGGGCAGCCAATCAATTCCTCAACGCGGCGCACATACTTGATCGCGGCCGCGGGCAAATCCGCCCAGCTTCG
The DNA here is from genome assembly GCA_021325315.1 of Alphaproteobacteria bacterium. Lineage (GTDB taxonomy): Bacteria > Pseudomonadota > Alphaproteobacteria > Rhizobiales > Xanthobacteraceae > Palsa-892. The sequence continues at coordinate 37,721 of JAJPHK010000113.1, read as the reverse complement.
CGCGCCTTGCGTCGATTCTTTCCAGCCTTCGATTTCTTCGTAAACCGGCACAAGCCTCGCCTGCGCTCCCTGACTCGCTGGAATATGATCGATTTCTTTTCCGTCGAGCCGGTAGCCCACGCAAACCTTGAGCGGATCGAGGCCGTCCAGCACGTCGAGTTTGGTGAACGCGATTCCGTCGATTCCCGACGTAAGGACGGTTTGCCGCACGAGCGCAGCGTCAAACCAGCCGCAGCGGCGCGGGCGCCCGGTGACGACGCCGAATTCCTTGCCGCGCTCGCCCAGCAATTTTCCGGTTTCATCCTTGAGCTCGGTGGGAAACGGTCCCTCGCCCACCCGCGTCGTGTAAGCCTTGGTGATGCCGAGCACGTAATTGATCGCACGCGGTCCGCTGCCGCTTCCGGTCGCGGCATTCGCGGCGACGGTGTTCGACGAGGTGACAAAGGGATAGGTGCCGTGGTCCACGTCGAGCATGATGCCTTGCGCGCCTTCGAACAGAATACGGTGATCGTCGCGGCGGCAGCGATCAAGGAGCGCCCACACGCGATCCATGAAGGGTAGAACCTTCGGCGCGACCTCGGAGAGTTCCTTCCGGATGGTTTCAGCCGGAACCTCGGCGAGCCCGAGTCCGCGGCGAAGTGCGTTGTGATGCGCCAAGAGCCGCACGATCTTGTCGTCGAGCGCGCCGTCCTCGGCGAGGTCCATCAGGCGGATCGCCCGGCGGCCCACTTTGTCTTCATAAGCCGGCCCGATGCCGCGGCCGGTAGTGCCGATCTTCAAGCCCGCGACGCTCTCGCGCGCGACATCGAGCTCACGATGGACCGAAAGAATGAGCGAGCAGTTGTCGGCGATCCTGAGATTGTCCCGTGTGACCGTAACGCCTTGCGCCGCGATCTTCTCGATCTCGGCGACCAGCGCATGCGGATCGAGCACGACGCCGTTTCCGATCACCGAGAGTTTTCCCGGCCGGACGATGCCGGAGGGAAGCAGCGACAGCTTGTAGGTCTTGCCGTTGATGACGAGAGTATGCCCCGCATTATGGCCGCCCTGGAAGCGGACCACGACGTCCGCCTGCTCGCTCAGCCAGTCAACGATCTTGCCTTTTCCCTCATCGCCCCACTGGGCGCCGACGACCACGACATTCGGCATCGAAGCCTCTCCATAAAAGATGCCGACACGAAAAACCCGGCGCTGACGGCCGGGGCCTATTTGTCGTAGCGGAACGTATCGCGTGTGGCAAGAATTTGCAGCAAGCAGGGCTTATAGTGAAGCAAGCGTATACCCGCCGTTCCTCCTTCGCCTGTGGATAGGCGCGGCGGTCTTCGCCGAACGGCGTAAATCGCAGAGGGCTAATGGCATGATTGCAGCGTTTCCGGCCAATACTGCCATCGGTTCCGCGACCTTGCGGGTCGCGGACGAAAAACGCTCGCTCGCGCTCTACCGGGACATCATCGGACTGAAAGTCACAGCCCGCGATAATGGCAGGATCGCCCTCGGCGCGGGCGGTGCACCATTTCTGTTTCTCGAAATCGCACCGGACGCGGAGCCGCGCCCGCGCCGCGGACTGACGGGCCTCTATCATGTCGCGATTCTTCTGCCCGACCGCGCGGCGCTCGGCAGCGCCATTTCGCGGCTCGCGGATGCGGGCATCGAGCTTGCCGCCGCCGATCATAATGTCAGCGAAGCGATCTATCTTTACGATGCGGACGGCAACGGCCTCGAAATCTATCGCGACCGCCCGCGCGAGGAATGGCCGTGGAGGGGCGGCCTCGTTCAGATGGCGAACAAACCGCTCGATTTCGAAGGCGTTCTCGCCGAAGGCGGCAAGGAAGAGCCCGACGAGCATGTGCCGATCGGGACAAGGATCGGCCACGTGCATTTGCAGGTCGGCGACCTCGCGCAAGCGGAGAAATTTTATACGAGCGTTCTCGGCTTCGCGAAAACGGCAACCATGCCTGGCGCGCTGTTCGTTGCCGCGGGCGGTTATCATCACCACGTTGCAACCAATATCTGGGACAGCCGGAACGCCCCGCCCCCGCCGCCGAATATGGCCGGGCTTGTCGAATTCGCGCTTGAGTTGCCGCCCGCTGAAATCATTGAGGCGAAAAAGCGGATCGAAGCCGCCGGCGTTCGAACCGCCGGCGATAGTGACGATTTTACGCTCCTCGATCCCTGGCGGACGAAAATTCGCATAGCACCTATGCGCCCGCGTGATTGATCGAAGGGAAAGCGGCCTTTAGAACCGAGCTTCCAGCTCCACGCGAAAGATTCCATGCCCGCCTCCTTCGGCCGCTTCGGCGGCTTTTTGTTCGACAGCCCTCGCCTGCTCCTGACGCTCGTCTCGCTTTTCTGGGCGGGCAACATCGTGCTCGGCCGCTTCATCGCCGGGCACGTGCCGCCGGTGATGCTTTCATGGGTGCGCTGGACGGGCGCCTTTCTTCTTTTTCTCGGCTTCGCGCTGCCCTATGCGCGCCGCGACTGGAGCACGATCAAGGCGAGCTTCGGCATTCTCACGCTGATTACGCTCCTCGGCATCGGCATCTACAACACGATCAGCTACTACGCCCTGCAATACACGCAGGCGATCAACGCGCTTTTGATCGTCTCGACCGGGCCGCTTCTGGTCGCGGCGGTCACATTCATCCTCTATCGCGAGAAGCCGACGCTGCGGGAGGTAATCGGCGTCTTCGTTTCGCTCACTGGCGCGGTCGTCGTCATCGCGCATGGCGACATCGACGTGCTGCATCACCTGAAGCTCAATATCGGCGACGTTTTGTTTTTCATCGCGCAGGTCGTGTACGCGTTCTATACCGCGCTACTCAGCAAGCGACCGAAGATTCATCCCTTCAGCTTCGCCCTCGTCACGATCGGCTGGGGCGCCGCGATGGTGACGCCGCTTCTTTTCGTCGAGATGGCGGCGGGCTACCACGCGGTCTGGGACACGGCGTCCTTCGCGACGCTCGCTTATATCGTTGTGTTTCCGTCGCTTCTTGCCTACTTGTTCTACAACCGCGGCGTCGAGCTGATCGGGCCGAACCGCGCGGCCCCCTTCTATCACCTGATTCCGCTGTTCGGCTCGGCGCTCGCGATTCTATTTCTCGGCGAGCGCCCGGAGCCCTATCACGCAACCGGTTACGCGCTGATTCTGATCGGAGTCGCGATCGCGACGATGACGAAGCCGCTTAGAATTTCAGCGGCTTCGCCTGTTGCACCTGCGGCAGTGCCTGCACCTTCGCCAGCACCTCAGGCGGCACGTCCCCGTCGACTTCGATCAGCGCGATAGCGTTGCCGCCGGGCGCCTCGCGGCCGACATGGAAGGTTGCGATGTTGATGTCGGCATCGCCCAGGATCGACGAGAATTTTCCGATGAAGCCCGGCTTGTCGTAATTGGTCACATAGACCATCGACGGACCGAACTCGGCATCCATGCGGATGCCCTTGATGTTGACGATCCGCGGACGGCCATCGGCGAACACCGTGCCGGAAACCCAGCGCGTCTGCCGGTCGGTCGTGACCGATACGGTGATCAGGCTTTCGTAGTCGCCCGCCGCCTCGCGCGTGACTTCCTCGACCATGATGCCGCGCTGCTCCGCGACGTGCGGTGCGGAGACAACGTTGACGTCTTGCAGCATCGGCCGCAGCAGCCCGGCCACCGCCGAAGAGGTAAGCGCCCTCGTCTTCATTTGCGAAACCGCCCCCTCGTAGGAGATGCGGACGGATTTCAGCCCGGTTTCGGTGAGCTGTCCTGCGAACGAGCCGAGCTTTTCGGCGAGCTCAATGAAGGGCCGAAGTTTCGGCGCTTCCTCCGCCGTGATCGAGGGGAAGTTCACCGCGTTCGAAATCGCGCCGCGCAAGAGATAGTCCGACATCTGCTCCGCGACCTGCAGCGCGACGTTTTCTTGCGCCTCGCTGGTCGCCGCGCCCAGATGCGGCGTGCAAACGACGTTCGGATGCCCGAACAAAGGGTTTTCGTTCGCAGGTTCAGTTGAGAACACGTCGAAGGCCGCGCCCGCGACATGGCCCGAATCGAGCGCGACCCTGAGCGCGGCTTCATCCACGAGCCCGCCGCGCGCGCAGTTGATGATGCGCACGCCCTTTTTCGTCTTGTTGATCGCGTTCGCGTCGAGAATGTTCTTGGTCTTTTCGGTGAGCGGCGTGTGAAACGAGATGAAATCGGCGCGTTTCAAAAGCTCGTCGAATTCGACCTTCTCCACGCCGAGATCGAGCGCCCGGTCGGGCGAAAGAAACGGATCGTAGGCGATCACCTTCATATGCAGACCGTGCGCACGGTCGGCGACGATCGTGCCGATATTGCCGCAACCGACGATGCCGAGAGTCTTGCCGGTGATTTCGACGCCCATGAAGCGGTTCTTTTCCCACTTCCCCGCTTGCGTCGAGGCGTCGGCCTGCGGGATCTGGCGGGCAAGCGCGAGCATGAGCGTGATGGCATGCTCGGCGGTCGTGATCGAATTGCCGAACGGCGTGTTCATCACGATGATGCCCTTCGCGGTCGCGGCGGGAATGTCGACGTTGTCGACGCCGATGCCGGCGCGGCCGATCACCTTCAGCTTGTTCGCGTTCGCGAGGATCTTCGGCGAAACTTTCGTCGCCGAGCGGATTGCGAGTCCCTCATAGCCGCCGATGACGGCGGCCAGTTTTTCCTTGTCCTTGCCGAGGTTCGGTTGGAAATCCACCTCAATGCCGCGATCCTTGAAAATCTGAACGGCCGCGGGCGAGAGCGCGTCGGAAATCAGAACTTTCGGTGCCATGACTAGGCCGCCTTCGAAAGCGCTGCTTTCGATTCCGCAAACGCCCATTCCAGCCACGGCAGGAGCGCTTCGATGTCCGAGGTCTCCACCGTCGCTCCGCCCCAGACGCGGATATGCGGCGGCGCGTCGCGATGGCCGGCGACGTCATAGGCCGCCTCTTCTTTTTCCAGCATCGCCGCCATGCCGCGGATGAAATTGAACTTCGCGTCGGCTTGAAGCGCTTCCACGGCGGGATCGACCACCGCGATGCAGATCGAGGTATTGGAGCGCGTGTTTTTGTCGCGCGCGAGGAATTCAGCCCACGGCGTCTTCGCAACCCACTGCTCGACCGCAGCGAGATTCTTGTTCGCGCGGCTCATCAGCGCCGCCTGTCCGCCGAGCGACTTCGCCCATTCGAGCGCGTCGATATAGTCCTCGACGCAGAGCATCGACGGCGTGTTGATCGTCTCGCCTTCGAAAATGCCTTCGTTGAGCTTGCCGCCCTTGGTCATGCGGAAAATCTTCGGCAGCGGCCACGCGGGCACGTAGCTCTCGAGCCGCTCCACCGCGCGCGGCGACAAAATCAGCATGCCGTGCGCCGCCTCGCCGCCGAGCGCCTTCTGCCAGGAGAAGGTCGCGACATCGAGCTTGTCGAACGGAAGCGCCTGCACGAACGCGGCCGAGGTCGCGTCGCAGATCGTGAGGCCCTGGCGGTCGGTCTTGATCCAGTCCCCATTCGGGACGCGCACGCCGGAGGTGGTGCCGTTCCAGGTGAAGACGACGTCATGCGAGAAATCGACCTGCTTCAGGTCCGGCAGCTCGCCGTAAGGCGCTTTGAGGACGCGCGCGTCTTTGAGCTTCAGCTGCTTGATCACGTCCGTGACCCAGCCCTCGCCGAAGCTTTCCCAGGAGAGCATGTCAACGGGCCGCGCGCCGAGGAGCGACCAGAGCGCCATTTCCACGGCGCCCGTGTCGGAGGCAGGTACGATGCCGATTTTGTAATTCGCGGGCACGCCGAGCACTTCGCGCGTAAGGTCAATCGCGCGTTTCAGCCGCGCCTTGCCCGCTTTCGAGCGGTGCGAGCGGCCCAAAAGAGCGTTTTTGAGATTTTCGAATTTCCAGCCCGGCCGTTTGGCGCAAGGTCCGGAGGAGAAATGCGGCGTATGCGGCCGCGCATTCGGCTTCGTCGTCATGATCTATCCTTCCAGATAGCTGCCTCCCGTTGGGGGGAGGTGTCCCACGGACGGGAATGACGGAAGTCGGGTTCGGCGTCAAGTGCGGCGAAAGTCGCCTGCCCGAAGGGCCGGTGCTTGCTCTTCTCCCTCTCCCCGCTTGCGGGGAGAGGGTCGGAGTGAGGGGCAGGCGCGATGCATGCGGCACCCTCGCCCCTCACCCGGCTCGCTACGCTCGCCACCCTCTCCCCGTAAAAACGGGGAGAGGGAAGCAAAAACAAAAACGGCGCGGGAATCACCCCGCGCCGCTAAATTTTGGATGCTTGGCCGCTCAGTATTTGCGGATAAGCGGCTCCTCGTACGGCGCGTAACCGCCGCTCGCGAACATCCAGCGCACGCCCAGACGAATGTCGTTGGAATAGACATTCTTGAAATTGATCGGATTAAAAGTCGGGTTGCTGCCGTCCGGAGCAAGCAGGTCCTTCGTCGCACCGTTGCCGAGATTCACGTAACGATACGAAAGCTCGATCGTGAAATTCGGCGTCACGTGATAGGCAGCGCCCGCGTGCAAGGCCCAGGCGAAATTCCATTTGGAATTGTCTGTCGAGAAGCCGAGTGCTGGGTTGTTGCCGTTAAGTCCGATATTGGTGTCGGTAAAGTTTCCGATCGTCAGGCGATCGAACCCGACGCCCGCACCGACGAACGGCGTAATGCCGTACCACGTGCCAAGATCCGCGTAGACGTTCCAGAGGAACAACCACTCGGACTTGTCGCCGCGATACTGATTGGTTTGACCGTTCGTCGAAACGAAGTCGAGGCCGTTGAAGTTCGCCTTGGAACGATATTCGCCGGTGATATCCGAACGAAGCCAGCTGTTAAACTGATAGCCCACACCGACGCCGAACGAGCCCGAGCTGTCGAAGCCTTTTTCCAGGACGGTGACAGCGGGCGTAAACGCCGGACTGTCGAGCTTCTTCACCGCCTGGTTCGTGATCCCGATATCGCCGCGCAGGTACCAGCCGCCGAATTCGACCGGGGCCGGCATCGGCGGCATCGGCATGTCCGCCGCGTTTGTCAAAGTGGGCGCAAGGCCGAGCGCAGCCGCGCCCGCGAGCGCCAGTTTCCGAAGGTACGCCATAATCAATTCCTTCCCTCTTTCGCGCGTGCCGTTCGGCGATGCGCAAGGTGACCGATGGAGGGAAGCTCGCACCGAAAACTTAAGAGCCGCTTAAGGTTAACCGTTAACCACAACCGTTCATCTGATAATTTTGTCGCGGAATTGCGCGCGCCTGCCTGCAAAGGAATGAATCCCCATGCCGTCCGCACGAAAATTTAACCGCGCGGTAATCGAGGTGAAGGCGGATTAAAGGACTTTAACGGCGGGTTAAACGGCGCGCCGCCCCGTTAACTCATGCGGCGAGATGCGAAAGCGCCGCGACCACGTCGTCGACCAGCGTTTCGATAAGCGCGCGGTCGTCGCCTTCGGCCATCACGCGGATCACCGGCTCGGTGCCCGACGGGCGGATGACCAGGCGGCCCTGGCCGTTGAGTTTCCGCTCCGCGAGCGAGATCGCGTTTTTCACTTTCGAGTCTTCGAGCGGCTTGCCGGACTTGTAGCGCACGTTTTTCAGGATTTGCGGCAGCGGCTCGAAGCGATGGCACACTTCGGAAACCGGCTTGCCCATTTTATGCACGACCGCGAGCACCTGCAGCGCAGCGACAAAGCCGTCTCCGGTGTTGGCGTAGTCGGAGAGAATAATATGGCCCGATTGCTCGCCGCCGACATTGAACCCGCGCTCGATCATGGCTTCGAGCACATAGCGATCGCCCACTTGCGTGCGGACGAGCTCGATGCCTTGCGCGGCGAGATGCCGTTCGAGCGCAAGATTTGACATCACCGTGCCGACAATGCCCGGTTTCGCGAGCCGGCCGTCCTCCTTGAAGGTCTCCGCGATCAGCGCGAGCAACTGATCGCCGTCGACGAGATGCCCCTTCTCGTCGGCGATCACCACGCGGTCGGCGTCGCCGTCGAGCGCGATCCCGATATCGGCACGCATCTCGCGCACCTTCGCCATCAGCGCCTCGGGCGAGGTCGAGCCGCACTCGCGGTTGATATTGAACCCGTCGGGCGAAACGCCGATCGGGAAAACCTCGGCGCCAAGCTCCCACAGCGCTTGCGGGGCGACGCGGTAAGCCGCGCCGTTCGCGCAATCGACGACGACGCGCAAGCCTTCGAGCGAAAGATTGCGCGGCAGCGTGCGCTTCGCGAATTCGACGTAGCGGTCATGCGCGCCGTCGATGCGCTTCGCGCGGCCGAGATCGTTGGGGCTCGCGAGGCGTTTCGATTGATCGGCGTCGATCAGTTTCTCGATCTCGCGCTCGATCTCGTCGGAAAGCTTGAAGCCGTCGGGGCCGAAGAGCTTGATGCCGTTGTCGTCGTGCGGATTGTGCGAAGCCGAGATCATCACGCCAAGATCGCAGCGCATGGAGCGGGTAAGCATCGCGATCGCGGGCGTCGGCAGCGGGCCGGTGAGAAGCACATCCATGCCGACCGCGGTGAAACCCGCGACCAGCGCGTTCTCGATCATATAACCCGAGAGCCGCGTGTCCTTGCCGATGATGACTTGGTGACGATGATCGCCGCGCTCGAACACAAGCCCTGCGGCCATGCCGACTCTGAGCGCGAGCTCGGCCGTGATCTTGCCGTTCGCCCGGCCGCGAATGCCGTCGGTGCCGAAATGCTTGCGCGCCATCTCTACGCCCTTGCCGCTTTCATGTTGTGAGGAGCGGCCTTGATACTACGATGCCGCGCCCGGCGAAAGCTTCAAGAAATGTGTTCGTTCGTTACCGCGCGAAGCAGAGCACAAAAACGTTAATTTCCAGGCGACTCAAACGAAAACGCCCGCCGGAAGGCGGGCGTTTGATTTTCAGGCGATCCCGGGTTCCAATCCGCCGGTGCCAGGCTGCGGGCGCGGCTTGGACGGAGGCACCGCGGAGGCGCGCGGCGTGGGCGGTTCCGTGCCGCTGTCGCGCACAGGCGGCTTGCCCGCGAGCAAGTCTTTGATCTCGTCGCCGGTGAGCGTCTCGTACTCGATCAGGCCCTTGGCGAGGATTTCGAGTTCCGCGCGGTTCTCGGTAAGAACCTTCTTCGCGAACTGATAGCCTTCCTCGACGAAGCGCTTGATCTCGCCGTCGATCTTCTTGATCGTCTCTTCCGACATCGACTGTTGACGCGAGACCGAATACCCCAGGAACACTTCTTCCTGGTTCTCGCCGTAGGCGACGGTGCCGAGCTCTGGCGACAAGCCCCAGCGCGTCACCATCATGCGTGCAAGCTTCGTCGCCTGCTCGATGTCGGATGCGGCGCCGGACGTGACCTTGTCGTTGCCGAACACGAGTTCCTCCGCGACGCGTCCGCCCATCATGATCGCGAGCCGCGAGGTCATCTGCTCGTAGCTCATCGAAAGCTTGTCGCGCTCGGGGAGCTGCATGACCATGCCGAGCGCGCGGCCGCGCGGGATGATCGTCGCCTTGTGCACGGGATCGGTCGCCTTTACGTGCAGCGCGACGATGGCGTGGCCGCCCTCGTGATAGGCGGTGAGCAACTTCTCTTCTTCGGTCATGACGAGCGACTTGCGCTCGGCGCCCATCATCACCTTGTCCTTCGCGTCCTCGAATTCGTGCTGCGTGACCATGCGCTTGTTGCGGCGCGCGGCCATGAGCGCGGCTTCGTTGACGAGGTTCGCGAGATCGGCGCCGGAGAAACCGGGCGTGCCGCGCGCGACCGTCTTCAGGTTCACGTCGGGCGCGATCGGCACCTTGCGGACGTGCACGGCGAGAATCTTCTCGCGGCCGATGACGTCCGGATTCGGCACCACGACCTGGCGGTCGAAGCGGCCGGGACGCAGGAGCGCCGGGTCGAGCACGTCCGGGCGGTTGGTGGCGGCGATCAGGATGATGCCCTCGTTCGCCTCGAAGCCGTCCATCTCGACCAGCAACTGGTTCAGCGTCTGCTCGCGCTCGTCGTTGCCGCCGCCGAGGCCGGCGCCGCGATGACGGCCGACTGCATCGATTTCGTCGATGAAGATGATGCAGGGGGCGTTCTTCTTCGCCTGCTCGAACATGTCGCGTACGCGCGAAGCGCCGACGCCGACGAACATCTCGACGAAGTCGGAGCCGGAAATCGTGAAGAACGGAACGTTCGCTTCGCCCGCGACCGCGCGCGCGATCAGAGTCTTGCCCGTGCCCGGAGGGCCGACGAGCAGCACGCCGCGCGGAATGCGGCCGCCAAGGCGCTGGAATTTTTGCGGGTCGCGCAGGAATTCGACGATCTCTTCAAGGTCGCTCTTCGCTTCCTCGACGCCAGCGACATCCTCGAACGTCACGCGGCCATGCGCTTCGGTAAGCAGCTTCGCGCGCGATTTGCCGAAGCCCATCGCCTTGCCGGCGCCGCCCTGCATCTGGCGCGAGAGGAAAATCCATACGCCGATCAGCGCGATGAACGGCAGCCATGAGACGAGAAGCGACACATACCACGGCAGGTTGTCGCCCTGCGGACGCGCCGAAATCGAAACGCCCTTGCCGTAGAGCCGCTGCACGAGCGACGGATCGTTCGGTGCGTAGGTCGAGAACGACTTGCCGTCGTTCATCGTGCCGGTGATGTCGTTTCCTTGGATCACGACATCGCGCACCTTGCCCTGATCGACCTCGGCAAGAAGCTGCGAGAAGGTAATGTCGTTGGAAGCCGAGCGCTGGCCCGGGGTCTGGAACAGCGAGAACAGCGCAAGCAGCAGGAGAACGATGATCACCCAGAGGGCGAAATTGCGTAAATTGGCGTTCATTTCCTACCTTTCGGGAGCTCGCGCCTCCGCAAGCCGAGGGTCCAACGGCCGCGAGTATATCGGTACCTGGTTAAAATAGGCTCCGTACCCCCTTGAAACAAGGGAACTGGGCTTTGGCATGGCGCTTTTTCGGTATATCGACTTAGCCGCGTTTTCCGGGCCGCTTTGGATGTTTTTTAAGCCTCCGGCGCGGGGGCGCGGGTTCGACCTTTAGACGAGCTTCTGAAAGCTCCACCAGCGCGCCCGCGAGTGTCCGCCGAAGCGGCAGATTCCTGCGGCGAGCGTCCTGCAGCGCCACATACAGCGTTTCCAGCTTGCCGAGTTCCGCCGGGCCTTCATGGCCGAGGCGGTTGACCGCGCGCGCGACCAGGCGAAGAGCGATCTCGTCCGGAAGCGCAAACAGAGCCCGCGTGTCATATTCTTCGATCAGGTTTTCGTCCGCGCGAATCCTTGCCTGCGGCAGCGCTTCTGCGACCGCAGCTTCGATCGCGGCTTCCGCGCGGGCGACCCGGCGGGCCAGGAGCGCGAGCCGCTCGGCGTCGATGCCTTCCTTGGCGAGAAGCGGCGCGAGCGCCCGCAAGCGCGGACGGAGATAGTTGGGATCCCGGTTCGTCGGGTCGACCGCATAAGAGACTTTCTCCTTGCGCAGCGTCGCCTCGCAGCGCGTTTTTGGAACACCCAAGAGCGGCCGCAGGATCGCGATTCCTTCCCGCTCGCTTTTCGGGCGGATGCCGGAGAGTCCCGTCACGCCGGAGCCGCGGCCGATCCGGTGCAGCACGGTTTCCGCCTGATCGTCGCGCGTATGCGCGGTGACGATCGCGTCCGCTTTGATCTCGCGCGCAAGCGAAACCAGAAGGTCATAGCGCGCCGCTCGCGCCGCCTCCTGCAAGCCGCTTTTCGGCTTCTTGCCGCGCCAGGAAAGAATGTGGTGTGGAATCTTCAATCTCCTCGCGAGCTTCGCGACCGAAGCCGCTTCCGCTTTCGATTCTTTCCGCAGACCATGATCGACTGTTGCCGCAGCCAGTACCGGCGCATTCTTTTTCTTGTCCCGCCAGCGCGCTGCAAGGCACATCAGCGCGGTCGAATCCGGCCCGCCCGAAACCGCGAGCAAAATACGGGTGTAACCGGAAAAATCCTGAAACAGCGCGTCGAGCTCGCCGCGGCCGATCGGGCCGTTGCGAAAATCAGCAGCGCGCACGCTTCTGTTCCGCGGTGACCTGGCTCTTCACCTGCGGCGACGCCTTCGGATATTTCTTCAGCACCGCGCCGAGCGAGGCGCAGGCCGCTTCCTGCTGGCCGGTCGCGGCAAGCGATTGCCCGAGTCGCAAGAGCGCATCCGGCGCCTTCGCGCTCTTCGGATATTTGTTATAGACGTCAAGGAAGGTCTGCGCCGCGTCGTTATATTGCTGGCGCTGATACAGGCTCTCGCCGAGCCAGTAGGTTGCGTCCGGTACCAAGCGGTCGTCCGGATGGCTTTGCAGAAACACGCGGAAAGCCTGATCCGCGAGCGCATAATCGCGGCGCAGGATGTAGCCGTAGGCGAGATCGTATTCGTCCTTCGGGTTGTTGGACGGCGGCAGCACCGCCATTTGTTGTTGTTGCGGCGCGCGCTCGTTGACCGGCGGCGGACTGCTCTGCGGCCCGCGGCCTGCGACTGCGCCCATATCGAGCGGCGCGCCAAGCGGACGCGGCGCGCCGGGCGCGTTCGGATTCAGCGTCGGATCGAACGCGTCACCCCGCCCGCTTGGGCGGGCGGACGCCTGCGACGGCGTCGCATCATAAGGCGGCCGGTTATCATAGGGTTGCTGCCCGTAGACCGGCTGCGCCGGCGGCGGGCCGCCGTATTGCTGTTGCTCGCGCGGCTCGTAGGGCGGCTGGGCGAGCGGCGGTTGCGTGAGCGAGCCTTGCGTCATGCCGGGACCGCCCACCGGGCCCGAAGGATTTCCGGCGCGTGTCATCGGCGGCTGACCGTAGTTTCCCTGCGGCTGGCCGCCGCGCGCCTGATTCAATTGTTGTTGCAGAACATTGTTCTCGTGCTGCAGCTCTTCATTCCGGCCGGTGAGCTCGCGGACCTGCGCTTCCAGCTTCTGGATGCGCACCGTGAGATCGCTCGCCTCGTCGTTGTTCCGCTGGCCGAACCACCCCTGCGCGCTCGCGGTTCCCGCCACGAGCGTGAGCGAACAGGCGAACGCGAATGAACGAACAATCGCGGATTTCATCGTCATAGAAATAACCAAAGGGAACGGCTTGCCGCACCCCCGAGCGCTAGCACTCTCTTAGCATACGGCTGCGAGTGCGTCCAAAATACGACAGCCGCAAGCGGACTTTAGACTCCGCCCGCGTTCAGCACCGTCACGGCGCGGCGGTTCTGCGACCAGCAGGAGATGTCGTTGCAGACCGCGACCGGCCGTTCCTTGCCGTAGGAGATCGTGCGCATACGGTTCGCCGCGACGCCGCGGGAGACCAGATAGTCGCGCGTTGCCTGGGCGCGGCGGGCGCCGAGCGCGATGTTGTATTCGCGGGTGCCGCGCTCGTCGGCATGGCCCTCGATGGTGAAGCTATAACGGCTGTACTGGTTGAGCCACTGCGCCTGCTTGTCGAGGGTCGCACGCGCCTGCGAGGAGAGCTCGGAGGAATCGCTGTCGAAGAACACGCGGTCGCCGACATTGACGACGAAATCCTGCGCGCTGCCCGGCGTCGAGGCCGAGCCGCCGGCGGCGTTCGGATCGTTCGGGTTGTTCGCGCAGGCGGCGACCAGCATCGCCGCGGCGATCATCGCAAAACGCGTTCCCCGAAATAGCCGAATGAAATTTACCATGGCCGGTGGCTCCCTCTACATCTCATCGGAAATCGGGGCGATCTAACCGTGCCGGGGTTAATCGAATGCTTCATTTACCTTGATGGAACCTTGGCCGAATGCCGAAAATCTTAGCTTTTTGCCGCGCCCGACCCGAAAAGCGGAAAGCATGGTTAATGAATGATTGATCGACCATTGCTTCGGCAAAACGGCCATATTGGGGCCGCGCGGACGTCTCACGACAAAAGTGGCGACCATGCTGGGTCGGAAGCGTAGCCCGGCGTCGGAACCCGCTGCTCGTTATAGCCGGTGAGGTCGATCGTATAGAGTTGCGGCCCGGCATTGCCGCCCGGATCGCGGAAAAACATCAACACGCGGCCGTTCGGCGCCCAGGTCGGGCCCTCGTTGTGGAAGCCTTCGGTGAGGATGCGCTCGCCGGAGCCGTCGGTCTTCATCACGCCGATCGCGAAGCTGCCCGGACTTTGCTTGGTGAAGGCGATCACGTCGCCGCGCGGCGACCACACCGGCGTCGAATAACGGCCCTGACCAAACGAAATGCGGCGCTGGTTGGAGCCGTCCGCGTTCATCACGAAAATCTGCTGGGCGCCGCCGCGGTCCGACTCGAACACGATCGAGCGGCCGTCCGGCGAATAGGAAGGCGACGTGTCGATCGCGGCCGTGTCCGTGAGCCGCGTGGTGCGGCGCGAGCGCAGGTCCATCACGTAAATGTTGGAGTTTGCTTCCTTTTGCAGGCTGAAGATGATGCGCTGGCCCTCGGGCGAAAAGCGCGGCGCGAAGGTCATGCCGGGGAATTCGCCGATCACTTCCCGCTGGCCGGTCTCGACGTTCATCAGGAGCACCTGCGGCTCGGCGCGGCCATAGGACATGAAGGTAATTTCCTGGCTCGACGGGTTGAAGCGCGGCGTAAGCACAAGCGCATCGCCCGAGGTGAGGTAGCGGTTGTTCGCGCCGTCCTGATCCATGATCGCGAGCCGCTTGGTGCGCCGTTCCTTCGCGCCGCTCTCGGAGACGTAGACGATTTTGGTGTCGAAATAGCCCTTGTCGCCGGTGATGCGCTCGTAGATCGCGTCGGAGATGATGTGCCCGATGCGGCGGATCTGATCGGGCTGGGTGAAATATTGCTGGCCGTAAAGCTGCGTGCCGGCGAAGACGTCCCACAGCCGGAATTCGGTGCGGAAGCGGCCGTCGCCCTCGCGCGAAACGCGGCCGACGACGAGCGCCTGCGCGTTGATCACGCGCCAATCCTGAAACCGCGGCGCGGCGTCGAAAGCCTGCACGCGCTCGATGAACGAGGCGGGATCGAGCGGCAGGAACAGGCCCGAGCGCTTGAGATTGTTGGTGATGACGGAAGTGAGCAGCCTGCCGACATCGGAGCCGCCGCCCTGGCCGCCCATGAATTCGGGAATCGCGATCGGGATCGGTTGCGGCGTGCCTTGCGTGATGTCGAGCCGGAGCACGGCGCGCGCGCTTCGCGGCAGCAGGAGCGATCCCGCTGCGATGCCGCCCGCCGCCGCGAGCAAACCGCGGCGCGACAAATGGTTCTTGCGATCGAGTCCGGAAATAATCCTCATGAGACCGAATTTTCCTGATTAGCCGCCGAGCATCTCGCTCGGGTCAAAATTAATTTCCATGTCGCGCCACTGCTCGTAATGCGCAGGGTTCAGCATCGTGAAGGGCTGGCAGCTCAAAATCGCGCGTTTCGCGCTTTCTGCCATTGCGGGGCCAAGCGCGGACGGTGTGCCGGCGACGAGTTCCGGGGGTGCCGCGACCGAGCCGTCGCGCCGGAACAGAACGCGGAGCACGACCTTGATCTTGCCGGCGTCGGCAGCGCCCGCGGGCGGGTTCCAGCATTGCGCGAGACGGCGACGAAGCGCGTCGATCTCGGTTTGAGAGAGCATCGCGGCCTGGCCGTTCACGTAACCGGGCGACGGCCGGGTCGGATTCTGCAGGCTCGTCATTTCCTGCCGCTGCGGTGTGCGCCGGTCGAGGAGGGCCGCGATCTTGTTCGGGTCGAACTCGTGCTTGGTCGGCGCCGCCTTCATTTTCGTCGGCGAGGATTTCGCCTCGTCCTTCGGCTTTTCCGGCGGCTTTTTCGGCGGCTCGGGCTTTTTCGGCGTCTCGGCCTTCTTCGGCTCCGGCTTTGGCTCGGGCTTTTCTTCCGGCTTCGCCGCTTCTTTCTTCATCTCTTCCGAGGGCGGCGGAGGCGCGGAGGCCTGCTTGATCTCCGGCTGCTTGGAGACTTTCTCGACGAGCTCTTTCAGCTCTTTCGGATCGGCCTGCTTTTCGACGAGCGGCTTCGGGTCCGGCTTCTCCGGCGTCTTCGCGCCCGCCTTACTCTGCGTGATATCGGAAATGGACACGATGTCGATCGGCATGGATTCCACCGGCTTCGACTCGAGCGTTTTCGGCGTAAACCAGAGCAGGCCCCAGCCGAGGATAAGGGCGTGGGCGACGGAAGAAACTGCGAGTCCCGGACGGGCTTCCATCAAATCCCTACTGTTCGGTTTCCGTGATCAATGCGACCTTGCGATAGCCCGCCTGCGACAGGCGGCCCATCACCTTCATGACCGTGCCGTAGTCCACTTTCTTGTCACCGCGCACAAAGATACGCTCATCCACTCCGCCGCCGCGATTTTTGGTGATCGCTTCCAGCTTCGGCATGAGCTCGTCCATCTTGATCTCGCTATTCATCAGATAGACCTGGCCTTTGTCGTTCACCGAAATCGTGAGCGGCTCTTTATTCTGTTCGAGCGCCTTCGCCTGCGTCTGCGGGAGGTCGAGCGGCACGCCGGCGGTGAGCAACGGCGCCGCCACCATGAAGATGATGAGCAGCACCAGCATCACGTCGACCATCGGCGTGACGTTGATCTCGCTCATCACATGCGCGCGCCGAAGACGGCTGCGCCGACTTTGCCATGCGCCCTTGCCAGCTGCGTTCGCGGCCATGTCTTGCCCTTACCCTCGGATCCTCATGAGCGCTCGTCCACCTGGCGCGACAGGATGGCCGAGAATTCGTCGGCGAACCCCTCCAGTCGCTGGGCGATCCGGCTCACTTGGCTCGAAAACTTGTTATAGAAAATCGTCGCCGGTATGGCGGCAACCAGCCCCAAAGCCGTTGCAAATAGGGCTTCCGCGATGCCCGGGGCCACCACCGCAAGGCTCGTATTCTTGGAGGCGGCAATCGACTGGAAGCTCGTCATAATGCCCCAGACGGTGCCGAACAGGCCCACGAAAGGCCCCGCGGAACCCACGGTCGCAAGCACCAGAAGCCGCCTTTCCAGCCGCTCCACCTCGCGCGAGATGGTGACATCCATGACCTTCTCGACCCGCTCGGTGAGGCCCGCGAGCGTCTTCGCCCCGCCCTCGTAAGTGCGCTTCCATTCGCGCATGGCAGCGACAAAGAGCGCGGCGATTGCGTGATTGGGGCGGGTGGAAAGGGTCTGATACAGCTCCTCGAGATTCTGCCCTGACCAGAACACCTGCTCGAAACGGTCGATCGAGCGCTGCGTGCGCGCATACAGAATGGTCTTGTCGACCACGATCGCCCATACCCAGACCGACGCGACCATCAGCCCGATCATCACAATCTTGACGACGATATGCGCCTGGATGAACAGCGCCCACAACGACACCGAGGCAACAGGCGCGACCGGCGCAATGTCAGAAGGATTCATCGAAATTCATTCCTTGTAATCGTCTTCGGCATCCCGGTCCGGCGGCCGGCCTGCCCTTCCCTGCTTCGGAAGATGGATTCGGCGATCATTTGCACCGGCAAAACATCAGGATCGGTGATGTGACCTGGCAATTCGGCTGGGCCGGCGCCTACCCCCATCGGTTGAGTACTGTGGAATCTGTCCAAACTTGGGCGTATCGCGCCCGTCCGGCCGCTATAAAGAGCGCCTGGCGTGGTTAATGTCTAGTTAGCGTTCGGGTAGTTCTCGGCGTCGGCGCCCATGGCCTTGCGCAAAGGTTCCGGAATCCGGCGGGGCTTTCCTTCCGAAACAAAGGCGACCCGCACCTCGGCTTCCACCATCACCTCTTCGCCGCGCATCACTTTTTGGTGCAGCGTGATCGAGGCGCCCGAGACCTCCTTGGAGAGGCTCCGGATTTCCAGCAGGTCGTCCATATAAGCGGGCTTAAGGAAGTCGATCTTCATTGAGCGGACGACAAAGGCGAAGCTCGGCGCTTCCTTTTCGGTCGCCTCGAACAGCTTGCGGTGGTTCGCCCCGACGAGCCGCAAATAGTTCGTGCGCCCGCGCTCCATGAAGCGCAAATAATTCGCGTGATAGACGATGCCGGTGAAGTCCGTGTCCTCGTAATAGACGCGCACCTGCATCGTGTGGCCGCCCTCGATTAGGCGGCCGGCGAGTTCGGTCGATGTATCCTGTCCCGGCTTCGGTCTGTTCAAGCGTCGTCACCCTGATCGAACAGCGGCATCTGTGCCGCATCGCGCGCGGGTTCGGCAAGACCGAGATGCTTGAAGGCGTGCGAGGTAAGCATTCGCCCGCGCGGCGTGCGCTGGACGAAGCCTTTCTGGATCAAATACGGCTCGATGATGTCCTCGATCGCGTCGCGCGGCTCGGAGAGCGCGGCCGAGATCGTCTCGACGCCGACCGGTCCGCCGCCATAGTGCTTTGCGATCAGCGTGAGGTAGCGGCGATCCATCGCGTCGAGACCGGCGGCGTCCACTTCGAGATGCGAAAGCGCCCGGTCGGCGCTCGCGCGATCAACCGATTGCTTGCCCTCCACCATCGCGAAGTCGCGCACGCGCTTGAGCAGGCGCCCCGCGATGCGCGGCGTGCCGCGCGCGCGCCGCGCGATCTCCTGCGCGCCGTCGGCGCTGATCGCGAGATTCAACAAACGTGCGCCGCGCCTCACGATGGTCTCAAGCTCCGAGACTTCATAGAAGCCGAGGCGCACGGGAATGCCGAAACGGTCGCGCAAGGGCGTCGTGAGGAGGCCTGAACGTGTCGTCGCGCCGACAAGCGTGAAGCGGGACAAATCAATTTTCACCGAACGCGCCGCGGGCCCCTCGCCGATGATGAGATCGAGCTGGTAATCCTCCATCGCGGGATAGAGCACTTCCTCGATCGCAGGATTGAGGCGGTGAATCTCATCAATGAACAGCACATCGCGGTCTTCGAGGTTGGTGAGGAGTGCGGCGAGATCGCCCGCTTTCGCGATCACCGGGCCGGAAGTGGCGCGGAAATTCACACCGAGCTCGCGCGCGATGATCTGCGCGAGAGTGGTCTTGCCGAGGCCCGGCGGGCCGACCAGGAGCACATGATCGAGCGCTTCCTTACGCGCCCGCGCGGCTTCGATGAACACTTTCAGGTTGGCGCAGGCTTTTTCCTGCCCGATGAATTCGGAGAGCTGCTGCGGCCGCAGCGAGCCCTCGGCGAGGTCTTCCTCGCGGCGTTCGGGCGAGACGACGCTGCGGCTCATCGCGCGAGCTCCTTCAAACCGTGCCGAATGAGCTCTTCCGTCTTGGCTTTATCCCCCGCCGCCCGCACGGCGGCGGCAACCGCAGCACTCGCCTGAATTTCCCCATAGCCGAGATTGATGAGCGCGGAGACCGCTTCGCTTACCGGTGTCGAGGCACGCCGCTCGGAAAGCTCGTCCTGCAATTTCACCACGGCGGGATCCACGCTCGCGAAAGCCGGCGCCTTGTCCTTCAGCTCCGTCACGATCCGCTGCGCGAGCTTCGGACCGACGCCGGGCGTGCGCGAAATCTGTGCTTTATCCCCGAGTGCAATCGCATTCGCCAAATCTGAAACCTTCAGCGTGCCCAGAATCGCAAGCGCCACCTTCGCGCCCACGCCCTGCACGCCGGTGAGAATCCGGAACCACTCGCGCTCCAAGTCGCTCGCGAAGCCGTATAGCCGGATCTGATCCTCCCGCACCCACGTCTCGATAGAGATGGTCGCCGCCTCGCCCGGGGAGGGAAGCGATTGCAGCGTGCGCGCCGAGCAATGCACGAGATAGCCGACGCCGTGCACGTCCACGACCACTGTGTCCTCGCCGTAGCTGTCGATCACTCCGCGCAGCTTGCCGATCATCGCCGACCTCCCGCCGCGAGCCGGATCGCCGGCGCGCTGCGATGATGCGCGTGTGTGATCGCGAGCGCGAGCGCATCGCACGCGTCGTCCGATTCCGGCGCGGCTTTCGGCAGCAATACCGCGATCATCTTCCGCACTTGCCCTTTCTCCGCCCGCCCGGCGCCCACCACCGACTTCTTCACGAGGTTCGGCGCATATTCCGCCACCACAAGCCCCGCCTGCGCGGGGGCCAAGAGCACGATCCCGCGCGCTTGTCCCAGTTTCAAGGCCGAGCGGGGATCCGCATTCACAAAAGTTTCCTCCACCGCCGCCTCATGCGGCCCGTGCGACGCGATCACTGCAGCCAGGCCCGCGTGCAACGCGGAAAGGCGTGCCGCGAGGCTCTCGCGTTCGCTCGTCTCCACAGAGCCGCAAGCTACATAAGTAAGCCGGTTGCCCTCACAGTCGACGATCCCCCAGCCGGTGCGGCGAAGCCCCGGATCGAGCCCGAGGATGCGGATAGACCGTCCGATGCTGCGAATAGACCGGCTCATACTGTTTCGCCCGGCGAATCGCCCCTAAAACCCAAGGAGATTTAGGCTCCAAATCGCCCGCGATGATAGACCTCCCGGACAGTTCCACCTTTGCCGCGCTGCTCTCGGAACGGCGGTTTTGGCCGGCTGTGGCGATTGCGGCCGCCGCTGGCGCGGCGCGCGGCTTTTCGGGCTTCGGCTCCTCGCTCATCTATATCCCGCTCATCAGCATGCTGTATGAGCCCAAGGCCGCCGCCGCGAGCGTCATCCTGATCGACGTCTTTACCGGCGTTCCCTATGGCATCAGGGCCTTTCCGAAATCCGAGTGGCGGAATGTGGCGCCGTTGACCGCTGCGGCGCTCCTGGCGCTGCCGCTCGGCACCTATCTCCTGCTCGCCGTCGACCCGGTCTGGCTGCGCTGGTTCATCTGCTTCTTCGTCCTGTTCGCGGTGCCGATTTTGGCGAGCGGCTGGCGCTATCACGGAAAACCGCGGCTCCCGATTACGGTTGGCGTCGGCATCGTGGCCGGGATCGCGAGTGGCGTTGCACAAATCGCGGGGCCGCCGGTTGCGCTCTACTGGCTCGGCGGCGCGCTCAAAGCCCCGGTCGCGCGCGCGAACATGTTCGTGTTCTTCGCCGTGCTCGGTGTTGCTTCCTGCATCAATTATTTCGTCGAAGGGCTCTACACAAAAGAAGTGCTCGCGCTGGTGATCTTGCTCGGCATTCCCTTCACGCTGTTTTTTCTCACCGGCGTGCTTTCGTTTCGCCGCGCCTCGGAAGAAATCTATCGCTGGATTTGCTACGGCGTGATCGCCTTCGCCGGCGTTGTCAGCCTACCGGTATTCGACCGTTTTTTTCGCTGAACGCGAGCACGCCGCTCGCTAGCAACACACCGAAGCTCGCAAGGATCACGCCTGCGACGGCCGATGAGTCGGGCCATTCGCCAAGCACCGGGATCGCCAAGAGCGTCGCCACCACCGGAACCAGCGCGGCGAATGCCGCCGCTTTCGACGGCCCCAGCCGCCGCACGCCTTCGCTATAGGTGACGAGAGCGACAAGGTTCGACAGCACGCCTTGTAAAACCGCCTGGAAGACGATGTCGCAGCCATAGCCGGCGCGCGCGTGTTCGATGAGCGGCATCAAGCCGAACGGCAGCACCATCAGCAGCGACCAAAATGAAACGAAGCCGGCTGATTCGATCGGCGTGAAGTCGCTCTTGCGAAAAGCGAGCGTGAACACCGCGTAATTCAATCCCGCCGTCAGAAAGACCAGATGGCCGAAATTGGCGTTCGCATCGGCGGCGCTGAAACTTCGCCATGTGATGGCGATGACGCCGAGAAAACTGCAGACAAGCCCCAGCGTGCGCAGCCAGCCCAGTTTCTCTCCGAAAAAGAGCGCTGCAAGCACGGCTACGAACACCGGCATCGTGCCCGGCACAAGCGCCGCGTAGTCGGACGATGGCGCATGCGTAAGACCCACCGCCGAAAGCCAGATGTGCGGCACGCCGGCGCTCAGGATCAGGAACAGAGGAATTGGCGGGCGGCCGCCGCCGAGAACCCCCGTGCGCCAGATCACCGGCGCGAGCAACACGGCCGGCACCAGCATCCGCACCAGGATCAATACCGAAAGCGGCATCGCATGCGTCACGCCCTGGCGCGTGTAAACGATCCACGCGCTCCAGATCAGGATCGTGACTGTGAGCGCCAGATAGCCGATCAGGCGCGACTTGCGTTCCTTGTCCACCCGTTTACGCGCTCAGCTTCTGCATCAGCGCGTCGGAAATCTCGAAATTGGCGTAGACGTTTTGTACGTCGTCATTATCTTCGAGGGCTTCGATCAGCTTCAGGATTTTTTCGCCGGTCTCGTCGTCGACCGAAACGTAGTTTTGCGGCCGCCAGGTGAGCCCGGATTTTTTCGGCTCGCCGAACTTCGCTTCCATTTTCTTCGCGACTTCGTGCAGCGCATCGGAGCTCGCGATGATTTCGTGGCCGCTCGCCGAGGAAACCACGTCGTCGGCGCCCGCCTCGATCGCGGCTTCCAGCATCGCGTCGTTCGAAGCCTTGTCGGCGTCGTATTGCACGACGCCTACATGGTTGAACATGAACGACACGGCGCCCGTCTCGGCGAGGCTACCGCCGTGCTTGGTGAAGGAGGCGCGCACTTCGCCCGCGGTGCGGTTTCGGTTGTCGGTGAGCGCTTCCACGATCAGCGCGACACCGCCCGGCGCATAGCCCTCGTAGCGGATCTGCTCGTAATTCTCGCCCTCGCCGCCCTGCGATTTCTTGATCGCGCGCTCGATATTGTCCTTCGGCATGTTTTCGGCGCGGGCGGCCAGCACCGCCGCACGCAGACGCGGATTCATGGCGGGATCGGGCAGGCCGGATTTCGCCGCCACCGTGATTTCGCGCGCAAGTTTGGAAAATAGCTTCGCGCGGGCCGCGTCGGCGCGGCCTTTCTTGTGCATGATATTCTTGAACTGGGAATGCCCGGCCATGAGTTCTCCGCGAGATAAGCGCGAGGCTTATAAGTCGCCGTCCGCGTTTACTGCAACCCGGCCGGAAGCTTGAAGCCGGAATATTCCCGCTCCAGCATGGCTTTCAGCGCCTTCGGATCGGGCTTTGCGTCCTTCGCGGGCATTGCATGCCGATCCGCCTCGATGAAATCGGGCGGCGCACCGGGCAGATTATAAAGCCGGAACCCGGTTCTGTTCGCGGCGAAATCGGCGACCACATCCCCTTCGCTTTTCATGAGCCCGGCCGGCGCGAGATAAAAGCTGTCCTCGCGATAAGCGCCGATCACGGAATAGGTGAGCGAATCTTTCGGTACGTCGCGGCGTTCGCTCGAAATCCGCTCCAGCTCCGTCTCGTGATTCCACTTGTTGCGGATGTAAACGCGTTTCAGCGGCAGCTCATTTTCGTCCTTGCTGACGACGCTCACCAGCACGACGGCATATTTCGCGAGCGCCTTGTATTCGTCCTCGTCCTGCGCCCAGGCGAAATCGAACTGCGCTGCGCGTGGCGCGCCGGAGGGACTTATCTTCTTGATGCGCTCGGCGGTCTCTTCGAGCCGCTTGGTCATGTCGTCGGGCGTAACCGCGCCGGTAGCGGCCGGATTCTTGCTGAGCGTCTGCGCTTGCACAGGCGTGATGAAAAGCGCGGCGGCCAGAAAAGCAAGAAAACGCATCGGCAGTTCCCCCAGCTTTATTCCCAGAACGCGGGTCTCGCCTCTTCCAGCACGCCGCCGAGCCGCACCGCGGCGATGCGCTCGGCCAATCCATCCCTATTGATCTCCACCGCGACACCGCAAAGCGTGCCTTCGCCGGTCGCGGGCTCGAAACGCCCCGACGGAATTTTCGTGAGAAAGCGGCGGATCGGCTCGTCCTTGTTCATGCCGAGCACGCTGTCGTAGTCGCCGCACATGCCGATGTCGGAGACATACGCCGTGCCGCCGGGGAGCACACGGTGATCCGAGGTCGGCGCATGCGTGTGTGTGCCGACGATGAGCGAAAACCGCCCGTCGAAATAATAGCCGAACGATTGCTTCTCGCTCGTCGCCTCGGCATGAAAATCGCAAACCGCGGCATCGCAGCCTTCGCCTAAGCCGCAAGCCGAAATTTCCCGCTCCACCGCCTTGAACGGATCGTCGAGGTCGTCCATGAAAACGCGTCCCATCGCATTGATGATGAGAACACGCTGACCGTTCTTCGCTTCGAAGAGCGCCGCGCCCCGGCCCGGCGCCTTCTGCGGATAGTTGAGCGGGCGGATCAATTTCGGCGCACGTTCGATGAAGACCAGCGCCTCGCGCTGATCCCAGGCATGATTGCCGAGCGTGATCGCGTCCACGCCCGCATCGGTGAGCTCTCCGTAAATCGCCTCGGTGATGCCGAAGCCGCCGGCCGCGTTCTCGCCGTTGATTGCGACAAAATCGAGCTTCCATACGTCGCGCAGCTTGGGAAGGAGCCGCGTCACCGCCTCCCGTCCCGGCCGCCCGACCACGTCGCCAAGGAACAAAAAGCGCATCAAACGCGCTCCGGCTGGCCGACGCGCAAGCCCTTCTCGGTCATCAGGAAATCGAGCTTCTGGTCATGCGCTTCGACGGGACATTGATCGATCTCCTGGGCTTCGAAGCCGAAACCGACAGTCACGACGTTCTTTTTCGCCTTCAGACCGACAATCGTCATGTCGTAGTAGCCCGCGCCATAGCCAACGCGATAACCGCGCCGGTCGAAGGCGGCGAACGGCACCATCAAAATATCCGGCGCGACTTCCTTCGCGTCCGGCGCGGGCTCGCGAATGCCCCACTGTCCCGGCACCAGCGGATCGCCGAATTTCCACGCACGCATGGAAAGCGGATGGCCGCGCCCGACAATGCGCGGAAGCGCGATCTGCGCACCGTTCTTCTCAAGCGCACGCATCAGCGGCAACAGGCTGAGCTCGGTCTTCATCGGAAAGAAGCCGGAAACGATCGCACCCTTCGGCACCGGCACGGGAAACGGAAAATTGGCGATGGCCTCGGCGGCGCGCTGGCGATAGTCCGCATCGAGCGCATCGCGGCGCGCGAGCGCTTCGTTGCGGAGCGAGCGTTTCAATTCGGCGATGTCGGAAGGCATTCTGGATCACAATCTCGAAAAAATAATTCAAGGCGCGAGGCCACGATTGGCCGTTGGAAGCAACGATCCCGGGAAACCTACGAAGTAGGTGGGCGCCGTAATGACCGAGCCCACGGGCAAGGTCAGGGACAGCTCCCGTTGAGATCGATAAGGCCCCAGGAATTAAGAGTTCCTGACGAACCGCGCAGCCTCGCCCGATCACTCTAGGCTTCTTGTAGGCGCGCTGCCAGTCCCGATTTATTGCGCGGCGCGCTTCGCCGGCGCGCCGCCGTTCAGCGCATGCGCGAGCCGCTCGATCCGCTCGGCGGCCTGTTCGAGCCCGCGGGCGCTTTCGCGCTCGATCGCGTCCACACGCTCGACCGACGCGATGCGCGCTTCCTTCAATCCTTCGATCTCCTGCTCAAGCCCGCGAATGCGGCGCTTGCACTCGGAAAGGTCGTCCGAGATCGTGATCGCAGCCATCACCGTGAGGCGAGTGTCGCCGACTTCGCCGAAGGCCTCGCGCAGCCGCGCGATTTTTTCGTCGAGTTCGCGCGCGAGCCTGATCAGATGGTCTTCCTGGCCGTCGTCGCATGCCATCCGGTAGGTCCGACCGCCGATTGTAACGCTCACCTGGGCCATATTCAGCGTTCCTGCGAAGCCAGAACGGTGCGGATAGTTTCGGCCGCCCGCTCAAGTCGCCGGGAGACTTCCTGGTTCGTCGCCTCAAGATCCTCGGCCCGCGCGCACGCGCGTTCGAGATCAGCCGAAAGTCGAGCGCGGTCCTGACCGAAGGCCTGCAACTGGCTCTCCAGTTGCTCACGCTGCCGGCTATCGGCCGCGGACTGGCCGACCGCCGATTCCAGCGCATCGAGGGCGGCTTCCAGCCGCTGCAGGGCCCCGTCCATCGCACTCACGTCGATTCACTCCTACTCGCTAGTAAAGGTCCGCTAACATCCTGCGTCAACGGAAGGAGCGAAGTTATGACCAGACATGCAAAATCGTCGTGGCATTTCACCCCTCGGAAAGGCTTGCAAACATTGACTCCGGGGCCTTGCGTGTTATCCATCCGCGGCCTCGATCCCGCTGGGATCGAGATGGCCTTGTGGATTTAGCCTCGGCCTTCGCCGACCCACTTGAGGCCCCGAGAGAGAAAACAGCCAGTGACATCCCGCGCGAACCACGACCGTATGGCCAACGCCATTCGCGCCTTAGCCATGGACGCGGTCGAGGCGGCGAAATCCGGCCATCCCGGCCTGCCGATGGGCGCCGCCGACATCGCGACGGTGCTCTTCACGAAGTTCCTGAAATTCGATCCCGCCGATCCGAAGTGGCCCGACCGCGACCGTTTCGTGCTGTCCGCGGGTCACGGCTCGATGCTCTTGTACGCGCTCCTCTATCTCACCGGCTATCCGAAGATGACGATCGAGGAGATCAAGCGGTTCCGCCAGCTCGATTCCAAGACGCCGGGACATCCCGAGAATTTCATCACCGAAGGCGTCGAAACCACCACCGGCCCGCTGGGTCAGGGCATCGGTAATGCCGTCGGCATGGCGCTCGCCGAGCGGATCATGAATGCCGAGTTCGGCGACGGCGCGGTCAATCATTTCACCTATGCGCTCTGCTCCGACGGCGACCTGATGGAAGGCGTAAGCCAGGAGGCGATTTCGCTTGCGGGACATTTGAAGCTTTCGAAGCTGATCGTGCTGTTCGACGACAACCGCATCACCATCGACGGCAGCCTTTCGCTTGCAGACTCAACCGACCAGGTCGCGCGCTTCCAGGCGTCAGGCTGGAATGCAATGCGCATCGACGGCCACGATCCGGAAGCGATCGAAAAGGCGATTGCGAGCGCGCAAAAATCCGACAAGCCGACGATGATTGCGTGCCGCACCACGATCGGCTTCGGCGCGCCGAAGAAGGCGGGCACCGCCGACGCACACGGCTCGCCGCTCGGCGCCGACGAAATTAAAGGCGCGCGCGAGAAGCTCGGCTGGAATCATCCGCCGTTCGAAATCCCCGCCCACATTCTTGCCGAATGGCGCAAGGCGGGCTCGCGCTCGGCTGACGCGCGCAAGCAATGGAACGAGCGCGTGAAGGCGCTTCCCGCCGACAAACGCGCCGAGTTCGAACGCCGCCTCGCCGGAAAGCTCTCGCCCGCTTTCGCCGGCGCGGTTCGCGCGGTGAAGGAGAACGCGGCAAAGAACCCGAAGGAAGTCGCGACCCGCAAGGCGTCGGAAGAAGTGCTCGGCGCGATTGTCGCCGCCGCGCCCGAAATGGTTGGCGGCTCCGCCGATCTTACCGGCTCCAACAACACCAAGACGAAATCGATGCCGGTGATTTGCCCCGGCAATTACAAGGGCCAGTTCCTGCACTGGGGCATCCGCGAACACGGCATGGCCGCCGCCATGAACGGCATGGCGCTGCATGGCGGCGTGATCCCCTTCTCGGGCACGTTCCTTGTGTTCTCCGACTACTGCCGCCCGTCCATCCGGCTTGCGGCGTTGATGGGCGTTCGCGCGATCCATGTCATGACGCACGACTCCATCGGCCTCGGCGAAGACGGCCCGACGCATCAGCCGGTCGAGCATCTCGCGGCGCTGCGCGCGATTCCGAATCTGACGGTGCTCCGCCCCGCCGATCTCACCGAAACCGCCGAATGCTGGCAGCTTGCGGTCGAAAACGCCGAAGGCCCGAGCGTGCTCGCGCTCACGCGCCAGAATTTGCCGGCGCTCCGCACCGCGTTTGAAGAGAAAAACTTGTCCGCGCGCGGCGCCTACGAGCTTTCGCCCGCGAAAGGCAAGGCGCAAGTCTCGCTCTTCGCTTCCGGCTCGGAAGTATCGCTTTGCATGGCCGCGAAGGCCGAGCTCGAAAAACAGGGCATCGCGACGCGCGTGGTTTCGGCTCCCTCGCTCGATCTCTTCTTTGAGCAGGACGCGAACTACCGCGCCTCGATCATCGGCGACGCGCCGGTAAAGATCGGCTGCGAGGCGGCGATCCGCATGGGCTGGGACGAAATCATCGGCACCGGCGGAATTTTCGTTGGAATGACCGGTTTCGGCGCGAGCGCGCCTTACAAAGACCTTTACCGTCGTTTTGGAATTACTGCGGAAGCGATTGTCGCGGCTGCCGCGGCTGCATTAGGAGAAGGGCGCGGAACGCCGCGCAAGGAGAGAGCATGACTGTACGTGTCGCTATCAACGGTTTCGGACGTATCGGCCGCAACGTCTTGCGCGCGATCATCGAGTCCGGCCGCAAGGATATCGAGGTCGTCGCGATCAACGATCTCGCGCCGGTCGAAACCAACGCGCATCTCCTCCGCTTCGACTCTGTCCACGGCCGCTTTCCGAACGACGTGAAAGTCTCCGGCGATACGATCGACGTCGGCCGCGGGCCGATCAAGGTGACCGCGATCAAGAATCCGGCCGAGCTCCCGCACAAGGAACTCAAGGTCGACATTGCGATGGAATGCACCGGTATCTTCACCTCGAAGGAGAAGGCCTCGGCCCACCTCACCGCCGGCGCGAAGCGCGTGCTGGTCTCGGCTCCCGCCGAAGGAGCCGATCTCACCGTGGTCTATGGCGTCAATCACGACAAGCTCGGCAAGGATCACAAGGTCGTTTCGAACGCTTCCTGCACCACGAACTGCCTCGCGCCGGTCGCGAAAGTGCTCAACGACGCGATCGGCATCGAAAAAGGTTTCATGACCACGGTGCACGCCTACACCAACGACCAGCCCTCGCTCGATCAGGTGCACAAGGACATGTACCGCGCGCGCGCGGCGGCGCTCTCCATGATCCCGACCTCGACGGGCGCGGCGAAGGCGGTCGGCCTCGTGCTGCCGGAACTCGCCGGCAAGCTCGATGGTGTCGCGATCCGCGTGCCGACGCCGAACGTCTCGGTCGTGGACCTGAAGTTCATCGCCAAGCGCAAGACCGACAAGGATGAAGTGAATGCCGCGATCAAGCGCGCCTCCGAGCAGCAGTTGAAGGGCATCCTCGGCTTCACCACGCAGCCGAACGTCTCGATCGACTTCAACCACGATCCGCATTCGTCGGTCTTCCACATGGATCAGACCAAGGTCATGGACGGCACGCTCGTGCGTGTGATGTCCTGGTACGACAACGAGTGGGGCTTCTCCAACCGCATGGCGGACACGGCCGTCGTGATGGGCAAGCTCGACTGATCGATGACGGCTTTTCGAACGCTCGATCAGGCGGATGTAAAAGACAAACGCGTCCTCATCCGCGTCGACCTGAACGTCCCGATGGAAGGTGGGCGCATCACCGACAACACGCGCATCCGCACGGTGATCCCGACGATCGCCGCCGTCACCGAAAAAGGCGGCAAGGCGATTTTGCTTTCGCATTTCGGCCGACCGAAGGGCCACGACGAATCGCAATCGCTTGCGCCGGTCGTCCCGGTGCTCTCGGGCCTCCTCGGCAAGCCCGTGCAATTCGCCAAGGACTGCATCGGCCCGGAAGCCGAAAAAGCCGTCGCGGCGTTGAATCCCGGCTGCGTGCTGCTTCTCGAAAACACCCGCTTCCATAAAGGCGAGGAGAAGAACGATCCGGAATTCGTCGCGGCGCTCGCGAAGCTCGGCGATCTTTATGTCAACGATGCCTTCTCCGCCGCCCACCGCGCGCATGCTTCCACCGAAGGCATCGCGCATAAACTTCCAGCCTATGCCGGCCGTGCCATGCAGGCGGAACTCTCGGCGCTCACCCGTGCGCTCACCTCGCCGGTGAAGCCGCTCGCCGCTGTCGTCGGCGGCGCGAAGATTTCGTCGAAGCTCGCGCTTTTGTCGAACCTCTTGGCGAAAGTCGATCTTCTGGTGATCGGCGGCGCCATGGCGAACACGTTCCTCGCGGCCCAGGGCAAGAATATCGGCAAATCCCTGAGCGAGCCCGATCTGATCGACACCGCGAAAAAGATTCTCGAAGAGGCGAAGGCCAAGAATTGCGACATCGTGCTGCCCGTCGACGCCGCGGTCGCGAAGAAGCTTGAGCCGAACACGCCCTCGCGCTCGGTCATGATCGATGCCGTCGGCCCCGATGAGATGATTCTGGACATCGGCCTGCAATCGGTCGCGCTTAACGCGGCGCGGCTCGCCGGAACCCGCACCATTGTCTGGAACGGCCCGATGGGCGCTTTCGAAGTCTCCCCCTTCGATGCGGGGACTGTGACACTCGCCCGCGAAGTCGCGAAACTCACAGGCCAAGGGCTTTTGAGTTCCTTCGCCGGCGGCGGCGATACGCTCGCCGCCCTTCAGCACGCGGGCGTCCTCGACCAGTTCAGTTATGTTTCCACCGCGGGCGGCGCTTTCCTGGAATGGCTGGAAGGAAAGCCCTTGCCCGGCGTCGAGGCTTTGCGGATAAAATAGCCAAACTTTCGGATAAAATAGTCGAGAATACTTGGGAGAGTCTGATGAACCTCACTGAGCTGAACAAAATTGCCGTTGCCATGGTTCAGCCCGGCAAAGGCATTCTCGCCGCCGACGAATCCTCCGGCACGATCAAAAAACGCTTCGACGCGATCAAGGTGGAATGCACCGAGGATAACCGCCGCGACTATCGCGAGCTCCTCTTCAGCGCGACCGACGCGATGAAGAACCACATCTCCGGCGTGATCCTCTACGACGAGACCATTTGGCAGAAGTGCAAGAACGGCACGCCCTTGGTCGAGATCATCAAGAAGGCAGGTTCCATCCCCGGCATCAAGGTCGATGAAGGGACGAAACCCCTCCCCGGTTGCCCGGGCGAACTGATCACCGTCGGCCTCGACAAGCTCGCCGACCGCCTGCCGAAATACTACGAGCAAGGCGCGCGCTTCGCGAAATGGCGCGCGGTGATTGATATCGGAGCGGGCATTCCATCGCATACCGCCGTGCACGCGAATGCGCATGCGCTGGCGCGTTACGCCGCGCTTTGCCAGGAACACAATCTCGTTCCGATCGTCGAACCGGAGGTGCTGATGGACGGCGATCACGATATCGATCGCTGCTATCAGGTCACCGAATGGGTACTGAAGGAGACCTTTCAGGAACTCTATTTCAACCGCGTCGCGCTCGAAGGCATGATCCTGAAGCCGAACATGGCGATCCCCGGCAAGAAGAGCGCGAAGAAGGCTTCCGTGCAGGAAGTCGCCGAGAAGACGGTTCGCCTCCTCAAGAATTGCGTCCCCGCCGCCGTGCCCGGCATCGCCTTCCTCTCCGGCGGCCAGAGCGACGAAGAAGCGACGGCGCATCTCGATGCCATGAACAAGATCGGCGGATTGCCGTGGAAGCTCACCTTCTCCTATGGCCGCGCACTGCAGGCTGCGCCCCAAAAGGCGTGGTCCGGTAAAACCGAGAACGTGAAGGCCGCGCAAAGCGCCTTTGCCCATCGCGCCCGCATGAACGGGCTTGCCTGCGAAGGCCGCTGGTCGCCCGATCTCGAAAAGAAAGCCGCGTAAAGTTCCGGGGCCTGCCGCGCGCCGGGCAGGCCCCGCTTTTGCCAGCATCCTGCGCGAACGATCGAAGATGAATCGTCGCGACATCCCCGACCCGCGCCTGGTTCTGTTTTCGCCCTCCGGCGAAATACAACGCGCGAGCGCTTTGATCGCGGAAGCCTGCGAAACAGCCGACATCGCCTCCGTCATTCTCCGCACAGGCGAGATCGAAGAGCGCGAAGTTCTTTCCAGCGCCGAAGCGTTCTGGACCGTCACTGGCAAAACGGGGGCCGTGCTTCTCCTCGAAGACCGCGCCGATCTCGTCGAGAAAACGAAAGCCGACGGCGCGCATCTTGCAAATTTTCCCGAACAGCCGGCGCTCTTCAAATCGCTGAAGCCGCGATATATCGCGGGCGCGGGCGGTCTCGCCTCACGCCACGACGCGATGATAGCCGGAGAAGCAGGCGCAGATTACGTGATGTTCGGCGAACCCGCGAAAGGAAAACGGCCTTCGTTCGAAGCGATCGTCGAACGCGTCGCATGGTGGGCCGAGATTTTCGAGGTGCCCTGCGTCGCTTACGCGGCCTCGATCGAGGAGATTCCCGCGCTCGTTCATGCGGGAGCGGATTTTATCGCGCTGGATGAAGCGGTCTGGCAGAGCGAGGCTCCGATCGGCGCGCTCGCCCAGGCAGCCGCCCATCTCGAACTCGAGCGCGCCGGATGAGAATGTGGCTTGCGATCGCTGGCCTGGTTGCCGCCGGATTTCTCGTCGCACCGGGCGGCAGCCCGGCGCAGCAAAAATCGAAACCCGCGCCGAAGGAAGCGGCGCTGCCCGCCGGACAACCGGCCCCTGCACCCGATCTCGCCTACGGCGCCTATCAGCGCGGTTACTATCTTTACGCTTTCAATGAAGCGAAACGCCGCGTCGAGCAGGAGCAGGATCCGAAGGCAATGACGCTTTTGGGCGAACTCTATGCCGGCGGCTGGGGCGTCAAGCAGGACGACGAGATCGCCTTCAACTGGTACCGGCAGGCCGCCGAGCGCGGCGACCGCGAGGCGATGGCGGCGCTCGGCCTCTTCTATTTGCAGGGCCGCGGCGTGATTCCGAACCGCGAGGAAGCCGCGCAGCAATTCAAGGCCGCGGCCGAAAAGGGAAACGCGACCGCCGCCTACAATCTCGCGCTCCTCTATCTCGAAGGACAGGTTTTCCAGAAAGATTTCGCCGTTGCCGCGAAATGGTTTCGCGTCGCCGCCGAGCAGGACGTGCCCGACGCGCAGCAGGCGCTCGCGACACTCTACAAGGAAGGCGAAGGCGTTCCGAAGGACCTTGCGGAAGCCGCGCGCTGGCTCGCGCGGGCGGCGATGCTGCGGCACCCGCCCTCGATGACCGAATATGCCTTCGCCGTCTACAACGGCTGGGGCGTGCCGAAGGACGAGGCGGCGGGCGGCAAGTGGTTCCGGCTCGCAGCGCTTTTCGGCAATCCGATCGCCCAGAACCGCCTCGCCTATCTCCTGGCAAACGGCATGGGCGGTTTCGCGAAAGACCCCGTCCACGGAATGGCCTGGCACCTTTATGCCCGCGCACGCGGGGATTCGAGCCCCGTGCTCGACGAAATGTTCTCGAAGCTTCCGGAAAGCGAGCGCGATACCGCGCAAAAAATACTCCAGGCATGGGAAACCGGCGGGCCGCTGCCCCGCACTTGACGGGTCACGGTCCGGACTGGCACCTGATCGCGCTTGAAGACGCTTCTTCCTGAAGGACACCTATGAAAATTAACGGTAACGAAATTCGCCCCGGCATGATGATCGAATATGAGGGCGGGCTGTGGGTCGCGGTGAAGGCAGTTGCCGTGAAGCCGGGCAAGGGCCCCGCTTACAATCAGGTCGAGCTCAAGAATATCGTCGACGGCCGCAAGCTCAACAACCGCTTCGGCTCCGACGAGCGCGTGGAACAGGCGCGCGTCGAGGTGAAGGACTATCAGTTCCTCTACAAGCAGGACGACAATCTCGTCTTCATGGATACCGATACCTACGAGCAGCTCGAGCTCAACACCGAATTCGTGGGGGATCGCGCCGCATTCTTGCAGGACGGCATGACCGTCGCGCTGGAGATGTACGAGGACAAACCGATCGGCATTCGGCTACCGACGCAAGTGACGCTCGAAGTCGTCGAAGCCGACGCGGTCGTGAAGGGCCAGACCGCCGCCTCGTCCTACAAGCCGGCGAAGCTCGAAAACGGTCTCCGCGTCCTCGTGCCGCCCTTCATCGGCGTCGGCGAGAAGATCGTCGTCGATACCAACGAGACCACTTACGTCCGACGCGCGGAGTAAATGCTCCGCTCCCCCCTCATCACTGTGATGATCGCCGCCGCCCGCAAGGCGG
This sequence comes from Alphaproteobacteria bacterium, assembly GCA_021325315.1. GTDB lineage: Bacteria > Pseudomonadota > Alphaproteobacteria > Rhizobiales > Xanthobacteraceae > Palsa-892. Next base: position 4,172 of record JAJPHK010000113.1, on the reverse strand, counting down.
CGCGCTCCTTGGTGCGCGATTTCGGGGAAGTGGAAAATCTGCAGGTCTCCCTCAAGGGACCTTCGGATTTCGTCTCCTCCGCCGACCGCCGCGCCGAGGAGATACTGTTCAAGGAGCTCTCGAAAGCGCGGCCCGCCTTCGGCTTTCTCATGGAAGAGCGCGGCGAGGTCAAAGGCGCCGACGCCTCGCAAACATGGATCGTCGATCCTCTGGACGGCACCACCAATTTCCTGCACGGCATTCCGCAATTCGCGATTTCGATCGCGGCAATGAAGGACAATGCCGTGATCGCGGGCCTCGTCTACAATCCGGTAGCGGATGAAATGTTCGTCGCCGAGCGCGGCCGGGGCGGATTTCTGAACGAACGCCGCCTGCGCGTCGCGGGCCGCCGCGACCTTTCGAATAGCGTTGTCTGCTGCGGCGTTCCGCATTCCGGCCGCGGCAATGCCGAGCGATTCCGCAAGGAACTTGCCGCTGTGCAAGGCCGCGTCGCGGGTGTGCGGCGCACCGGCGCGGCCGCCCTCGATCTCGCCTGGGTCGCCGCCGGACGCTTCGACGGCTTCTGGGAGCGTGCGCTCTCGCCGTGGGATCTTGCCGCCGGCATGCTGCTCGTCCGCGAGGCAGGCGGCCTCGTGACCGACCTCGACGGCGATACCCAAGTGCTCGAAAAGGGCACGGTGCTCGCCGGCAACGAATACATCCACGCGTCACTGCTTTCTGCCATCAAAGCCGCCTGATGGCGCAACTCGCACGCCCGGCGAGCTTCGCTCGCGAGACTGCGGCCCGGTGACAGAAAGATGAGACTCGCCCTGATTTCGCCGCGCCTTCCCGTCACTTATTTCAGTGATAAGCTTGCGGGGCGAAACTTTTGAGGCAGATCATGGTGCGGAAAATTGATAGCCCTGTGAAAATTTCGTCGCCCCGGATTTTTCTCGTCCGGATGCTGGTGTTTCTTACTTTGTGCGCACTGATCGCGGTCATTTTATACCGCCAGCTCTGGACGTCGTTTCTGCACAATCCGGGCCTCAACGGGCTGATCGTCGGCGCGCTCCTGATCGGCATTCTGCTTGCGACCCGCCAGGTGTTGCGGCTCTTTCCCGAGGTGCGCTGGGTCAACAATTTCCGCATTGGCGACCCCGGCCTCGCCGTCGCCCGCCCGCCGGTCTTGCTTGCGCCCATGGCGGCGCTGTTGCGCGACCGCACGGGGCGCATGGCGATCTCGCAGAGCACCATGCGCGGCATACTCGATTCCATCGGCACGCGGCTCGATGAATCGCGCGATATCGCCCGTTACCTCACCGGCCTTCTGGTCTTTCTCGGCCTCCTGGGCACCTTCTGGGGCTTGCTCGAAACTGTGGGCTCGATCGGCAAGGTCATTCAGTCGCTCGAGATTTCCAGCGAAACCGCGACCACCTTCGAGAATTTAAAGAACGGCCTCGCCGCGCCCTTGAGCGGCATGGGCATTTCGTTTTCGTCCTCGCTCTTTGGTCTCGCCGGCTCGCTTGTCCTCGGCTTTCTCGATTTGCAGGCGGGGCAGGCGCAGAACCGCTTCTATACGGATCTGGAAGACTGGCTCTCCACCACCGTGCGCGATCTCGGCGTCGAAAGCGTGGACGGAAAGATTGCCGCGGGACCTTCCGCCAAGATGCTCGCGGAATTCACCGCCGCGGTCGAGCGGCTCGAAAAGGCGATCGAACGGAATGGATCGCAAGAAGGGTACAAGGCGACCGCGCAACTTGCCGATCATCTGAAAATGCTCGTGCAGCACATGCGGCAGGAGCAGCAGATGGTACGCGACTGGGTGGAAGACCAAGGCGAGCAGCAAACCGAAATCCGCAAATTGCTTGAGCGCCTGTCGCGCGTCCCCGCGCCGGCGGCGGAAAAGAGGCGCTGATGGCGCTCGGTCGGCGCGGGCGCGAACGCGCGATCAACTACTGGCCGGGCTTCGTCGACGCGCTGTCGACGCTCCTTCTCGTCTTCACGTTTCTGCTCACGGTTTTCGTCGTCGCGCAGTTCTTCCTGACGCAGGAAATCACCGGCAAGGAATCGGCGCTCTCGCGCCTGCAGACGCAACTCAAGCAGTTGTCTGAGCTGCTTTCGCTCGAGCGCTCGAACTCCTCGTCATTGGAAGATCAGCTCGCCGCGCTCCGCGCCACGCTGAAGACCACCGAAGCCGAGCGCGACAAGCTGCGCGGCGAAGGCGGCAGCGCCGACACGAAGGCGCTGACGGCCGATCTCGAAAACCAAAAGGACTTGAATCAGCGCGCCGCCTCGCAGATCGAGATCTTGAACCTGCAGATCGCGGCGCTGCGCCGCCAGCTCGCGGCGCTGGAAGAGGCGCTCGATGCCTCCGAGAAGAAGAACAAGGATAGCCAAACAAAAATCACCGATTTGAGCCAGCGCCTGAACGTGGCGCTCGCCCAGCGCGTCCAGGAGCTTGCGCGCTACCGCTCGGAATTTTTCGGCCGCTTGCGTGAGATTTTGGGCAACCGGCCGGACATCCGCATCGTCGGCGACCGCTTCGTGTTCCAGTCGGAAATCCTGTTCGACGCGGGCTCCGCGCAATTAAAGCCGGAAGGCTACCCCGAGCTCGACAAGCTCGCCTCGGCGCTCGCCGAGATTCAGCAAAAAATCCCGAAAGACATCCCGTGGATTCTCCGGATCGACGGCCATACCGACATCCGGCCGATCGCCACCGCGCAATTTCCGTCGAACTGGGAGCTTTCCTCGGCGCGCGCGACCTCCGTCGTGCAATACCTGATCTCGAAGGGCTTCTCGCCGGAGCATCTTGCGGCCGCCGGCTTCGGCGAATTCCAGCCGATCGACCCGGGCAAGAACGAGGATGCCTATCGGCGAAACCGCAGGATCGAGTTCAAGCTGACGGAACGCTGATGGGCGAACTTCTGCTTCGCCCCTATCGCGCGGAAGATTTGGAGCCCGCGCTCGGCCTCTGGCGCCGCGCCTGGGATGCGGCGATGCCGGAGATCGAATTCTCCGCGCGCATGAGCTGGTGGCGGGACCGCTGGACCAGGGAGCTTGTGCCGAACAACGAAGTGATCGTCGCCGAGGCGGACGGCGAGCAGATCGGCTTCGTCGTCATCAACAAAGAATCCGGCTATCTCGACCAGATCGTCGTCGATCCGAAATTCTGGGGAAGCGACGCAGCGAAACGCCTGCTCGACGAGGCGAAACGGATCTGTCCGCAGAGCGTCATCCTCGATGTGAACCAGTCCAACCCACGCGCCCTGCGATTCTACGAGCGCGAGGGATTCGTCCGCATTGGCGAGGGCAAAAACCCTATCTCGGGCAAGCCGACCTATCGTTGCGAATGGAAACCATAACTTCTCCTTCGTCATGGCCGGGCTTGTCACCCAAGTCGGGTTTACCCGACTTGGGCTTTTTAAATCTAGCGAACTCGGGCAAGCCCGAGTTCGCGTGCCATCCACGCCTTTCTTGCTGATACGCCGTTAAGACGTGGATACCCGGCACAAAGCCGGGCATGATGAGTTGATAGACTCTGCTTACTTCGCCGTAGCCGCCCCGAACTGCAACTCCGCGAGCCGTGCATAGAGCCCGCCTCTGGCGACGAGGCTCGCGTGCGTACCCTCCTCCACAATCCGCCCCTGTTCCATCACCAGAATGCGCTCCGCGCTCTGCACGGTGGCGAGCCGGTGCGCGATCACGAGCGACGTGCGGCCTTGCATCGAGCGCTCCAACGCCTGCTGCACCAGCCGCTCGCTCTCGGCGTCGAGCGCGGAAGTGGCCTCGTCGAGGAGCAGCAAAGGTGCGTCGCGCAGGATCGCCCGCGCGATTGCGATCCGCTGCCGCTGTCCGCCGGAAAGCGTGACGCCGCGTTCGCCGATCTCGGAATCGTAGCCCTTGCTCATCCCGCGCACGAATTCGTCGACGAGCGCGAGCGCGCCTGCTTTCTCCACTTCCGCGTCGCTCGCCTCCGGCCGCCCGAGACGGATATTGTCGCGGACTGACGCCGCGAAAATCACCGGCTCCTGCGGCACGAGCGCGATGCGCCTCCGGATTTCGGCGGGATCCGCCTCGCGCAAATTCACGCCGTCGAGCAAAATCCTTCCCTGCGCCGGATCGTAATAGCGCAGGAGGAGATGAAAGAGCGTGCTCTTGCCCGCGCCCGAGGGGCCTACGACCGCGACGCGCTC
>JAJPHK010000064.1 GCA_021325315.1 Alphaproteobacteria bacterium | reverse complement strand
CAATGACCGCGGCGCTGTTTGTGGGCATCGGTCTGCCCGCAGGAAATGCGGCCGAACAGCCGAAGACGCTGAAAGAGCAGATCGTCGGCACCTGGTCGTATGTTTCAGTCGACATTGTCCGTCCCGACGGGAGCAGGGTGCCGTTGTTCGGCCCCAACCCTTCGGGACTCGCGAGCTTTGAAAGCAATGGCCGCTATTTGTTGTTAACCGCAAGACGGGACCGGCCCAAATTCGCGTCCGACAACCGTATGACCGGCACGGCCGAAGAGAACAAGGCGGCCGTGCAAGGATCGATCGCTCATTTCGGCAGGTACGTTGTCAATGAAGCGGATCAAACCATCGTCTTTCTGATTGAAACCAGCACCTTCCCGAATTGGAATGGCGTTGAACAGAAACGTCCGTTCACGCTCGTGGGAGACGAACTGAAGTGGACGACCGCCGCTTCAAGCGGCGGGACGGCCGAAGTTGTGTTGAAGCGGGTAAGATAGGCTGCTCGTCGGTCACTGTGGCATAGGTTTTGAAAGGACCGTGCATTCCTGGGTAGCACGATCAGTCAAAATCGCGCTTCGACCGCAGCTTCTTGATCAGCCCGCGCCGCACTTTGCGCTCCAGCCGCCGCTTCTTCGAAGCCCTTGTCGGTTTCGTTGCCTTCCGCACAGCGGGCGGGTTCGCCGCTTCGCGGATCATCTCGAACAGCCGTTCGCGCGCGTCGTCGCGATTCATTTCCTGGCTGCGGTGGCGGTTTGCGGTGATCACAATCACGCCTTCGCGGGTGAGGCGGCTTCCCGCGAGGCGCTGCAGGCGGATCGAGACGTCGTTCGGCAGCGAAGGCGAGGTGCGTGCGTCAAAACGCAGTTGCACCGCGCTCGACACCTTATTCACGTTCTGCCCGCCGGGGCCGGAGGCGCGGATAAAGCTCTCGACGAGCTCGTTTTCGCCTATGGCGATGCGGTCGGTTATCCGAATCATCAAAAAAATCCGTGAAAGCCTTGGTTTTTCACAAAAAGACCCTGGGGGCAGCCCTTCCGAAATATTCGACTCTGGAAGCGGGGACGACTAGCTTCCCGGCCATTATAACAAGGCCGTGAAAAAGGGCCGGGAGAGGCTGAATGCTGGGTTTTCTGCGTTTGTTGATGCCGAAGGAAGGGCGTTTCTTCGAGCTGTTCGACCAGCACGCGAACACGCTCGTTGCGGGGGCCGAGGCGCTGCGCGCGCTTCTCGACGGCGGCGAGGATTTCCAAAAGAATTTCCAGATCGTGCTCGACCGCGAGCACGAAGCCGACGACGTCACGCGCGAAGTGCTGACCACGATCCGCCGCACTTTTATTACGCCCTTCGACCGTGACGGCATTCAGGATCTCACCAACGCGATGGACGACGCAATCGACCAGATGCAGAAGACCGCGAAGAACATCATGCTGTTCGAAGTGCGCGCCTTCACGCCGCAGATGAAGGACATGGCCGACAATATCGTGCAATGCGCGCGGCTCGTGCAGGAGGCGGTGCCGCTTTTGCGCTCAATCAGTGAGAACGCGGCACGGCTCTCGGCAATCACCGAGAAAATCACCAAGCTCGAAGGCGCCGCCGACGACATCCATGACAGCGGTCTGAAAGACCTGTTCAAGCAGCAGCAAGGCACGAATTCGATCGCGTTTTTTGTCGGGCACGAGATTTATGACCATCTGGAGAAGTGCGTCGACCGCTTCGATGACGTCGCGAACGAAATCCAGAGCATCGTGATCGATCACGTCTAAGGCGCGGGAACGAGGGCATGGAAGCCATTGCAATCAGCCTGCCGTTTCTGGTCGGGCTCATCGCCGTCGCGCTGATTTTCGATTTCCTGAACGGGCTGCATGACGCCGCGAATTCGATCGCAACCATCGTCTCGACGCGCGTGTTGAAGCCGCAATATGCCGTCGCCTGGGCGGCATTCTTCAACTTCATCGCGTTTTTGTTCTTCGGGCTGCATGTCGCCGAGACGCTCGGCATCGGTATCATTTCGGCGTCGGTCGTCGACCCGCATGTGATTTTCGGCGCGCTGATCGGCGCGATTTTGTGGAATCTGATCACCTGGTTTCTCGGCATTCCGTCGTCGTCCTCGCACGCGCTGGTGGGCGGACTTCTTGGCGCGGGCTGCGCGAAAGCGGGCTGGTCGGCGATCGTCTGGCCGGGCGTGATCAAGACGAGCGCCGCGATCGTGCTTTCGCCGCTTGTCGGCTTCGTTCTCGCGATTTTCCTGATGTTCACGCTGTCCTGGCTGTTCGTTCGCTCGACTCCGTATTCTGTCGATAATCTTTTCCGCCGGCTGCAATTCTTTTCGGCCTCGCTCTATTCGCTCGGCCATGGCGGAAACGACGCGCAGAAGACCATGGGCATCATCGCGGTGCTCCTGTACTCGCAAGGCATGATCGGCGACAAATTTTACGTACCGTTCTGGGTCGTGCTCGTCTGCCAGGCGATGATGGGGCTGGGCACGCTCGCGGGCGGCTGGCGGATCGTGAAAACGATGGGCGCAAAAATCACACGATTGACGCCCGTGCAGGGCTTCTGCGCCGAGGCGGGGGGCTCGATCACGCTCTTTATGGCGACCTATCTCGGCATCCCGGTCTCGACCACGCATACGATCACGGGTTCGATTGTGGGCGTCGGCGCGGTGCGGCGGACCTCGGCGGTGCGCTGGAACATCGCGAGCAATATCGTGGTGGCGTGGATTGTGACGATTCCGGCCTCGGCCCTGATGGCCGCGATCACCTATTATGCGGCCTGGTTTTTGGGGTAACGACGACGTCATGCCCGCACTTGTTGCGGGCATCCACGCCTTTTCGACCTCAAGAAAGCGTGGATGGCATTCGAACTCGGGCTTGCCCGAGTTCGACGCCTTAAGAGCTCAAGTCGGGTAAACCCGACTTGAGTGACAAGCCCGGCCATGACGAGCCGATAGGGAGAGCACTATGAACGAAGACAAATTCAACAATTCGATGCGCAAGTTTTTGAAGACCGTCGGTGTCACCTCGCAGCGCGAGATCGAAAAAGCGGTGCGTAGCGCGATCGACTCCGGCAAGCTCAAGGGTAACGAAAAGCTGCCCGCCAAGGTGGTGCTCACGCTAGGCGGCGTGAACCTGAGCTACGAAGTGAAGAGCGACATCGAACTCGAATAGGAACCTTCATTTTCGGCCCTGCGTTATTTCCTCGACGCCAAATCGACGGCTGAGAGGAGAAACGCCATGTTTATCCTGGCCATCGTCTTCCTTGCCATCGCTTTGATCGCCGGCATTCTGGGATCCGTCGGCGTGACGGCCGTGTCGATCGAGATCGTGAAGATCGCATTCTTTGCCGCGCTCCTGCTGTTCGCAATCTCCGCGATCGCCGGCTTGATGTACAAGGGCTCGCCGGGTCCGCGCTAGCGGCGGCCATATCAAATGCAGTTCGCCCCTCCCGGCTTTCGGCCGGCGAGGGGCGTATTGTTTTCAGGCAAGCTTACGAGAACAAACTGGAGAAGAATCCCTTCGGCGCGGTGGATTTTTTCGCTGCGCGCTTCGCCGTATGGGAGCGCTTGCGCGCCTTGGGTCGGGATTTGGCTTTCGGCTTTTTCGCTTTCCTCGATTTGGCTTTGCTGGCCATGTCCGCCTCCGTGATTATCTTTAATGAATAGGATTTAACGCGGCTTTCGGCGAATCAGTTTCGCCGATGGAACTCGATCAATATCGCGGCGTTATAGCGTGGGTGCGGGCGAATTCCAGTACCTATTTTGTCGTCAGCGCGGGAGATGAAGCATGGCTTCCTCGGCTTTGATCGGGATTTTGATCACATTTCTTGTAATTATCCTTGTGCTTTACCTCGTGAACATGCTGCCGGTGGACGGACGGATGAAACAGATCATCCGTGTGATCGTCATCATCATCGGCGTGATCTCGATTCTGAAATATGTGATGGTGTTCTAAACAGTCATTCCGGGCGCGAGCGCAAGCTCGCGAACCTGGAATCCAGACAAGCGCACCGTATGCATCTGGATTCCGGGCTCGCGCACTTTGCGCGCGCCCCGGAATGACGGAGAGTTCAGAGTCTCACCCACCTCAGCCTGAGCGCATTGCCGATCACGCTCACGGAAGAGAGCGCCATGGCGGCTGCGCCGATGATGGGCGAGAGCAAGATGCCGAAAAACGGATACAGCACCCCCGCAGCGACCGGCACGCCGAGCGCATTGTAGATGAAAGCGAAGAACAGGTTCTGCCGGATATTGCCCATCGCAGCGGCGGAGAGCTTGCGGGCGCGCACGATGCCCGAAAGATCGCCCTTCAAGAGCGTGATGCCCGCGCTTTCGATCGCGACATCGGTGCCGGTGCCCATGGCGATGCCGACATCGGAGGCGGCGAGCGCAGGCGCATCGTTCACGCCGTCGCCGGCCATAGCGACCACGCGGCCCTCGCGGCGGAATTTCTCGACGACCTTGCCTTTCTGCTCCGGCAGTACCTCGGCTTCGACCTCCTGAATGCCGAGCCTGTTTGCGATCGCCTGGGCGGTGGTACGGTTGTCGCCGGTCAGCATGACGATGCGGACCTTGCCCGCACGTAGAGCCTTTAAAGCGGGCTCCGTGGAGGGCTTGATCGGGTCGGCAATCGCGATAATTCCGGCCGCTTTTCGATCGACGGCAGCGAAGATCGCCGTGGCGCCGTCCTTGCGGAGGCTGTCAGCTTCAACGGCGAGGGAGGACGTATCCACGCCAAGTTCCCTAAGGAACTCGGCGTTTCCGAGCGCGATTTTCCGGCCTTCTACGGTGCCAGTGACCCCTCTGCCGGAAGGCGAATGAAAGTCGGGCGCGGGCGAGAGCGCGATGTTCCTTTCCTTCGCGGCTTTGACGATGGCGTCGGCGAGCGGATGTTCGCTCGCGCTCTCGATGCTGGCGGCAAGTTTCAGGAGATTGCTTTCGTCGAACCCGGAGGCGGGGACGATCCTGGTCACACGCGGCTTGCCTTCGGTGAGGGTGCCGGTCTTGTCGACGACGAGCGTGTCGACCTTTTCCATACGCTCCAGAGCCTCGGCGTTCTTGATCAGCACGCCGGCTTCCGCGCCGCGGCCGACGCCGACCATGATCGACATGGGCGTGGCGAGGCCCAGCGCGCAGGGGCAGGCGATGATCAGCACGGTGACCGCGGCGACGAGGCCATAGGTGAAGCGCGGCTCCGGGCCGAAGATCGCCCAAGCAGCGAAAGCGAGAAGCGCAATCGCGATCACGAGGGGCACGAACCAGCTTGATACGCGATCGGCGAGCTTCTGGATCGGCGCGCGCGAGCGCTGCGCCGCTGCGACCATCTGCACGATTTGCGAGAGCAGCGTTTCGGCGCCGACCTTTTCTGCGCGCATGACGAAGGAGCCGCTCTGATTAATGGTCCCGGCGATCACCTTCGCGCCTTTTTCCTTCGTGACAGGCATCGGCTCGCCGGTGACGAGCGCTTCGTCTACGTTCGATTTTCCTTCCGTTACTTCGCCGTCGACCGGAACCTTGTCGCCGGGGCGAACGCGCAGGAGATCGCCGACCTGCACGGAATCGAGCGGCACTTCCTCGTCTCCGCTGGCAGAAACCTTGCGGGCGGTCTTTGGCGCGAGATCGAGAAGCGCGCGCAGGGCGCCGGAGGTTTTCTCGTGCGCGGAAAGCTCCAGCACTTGCCCGACGAGCACGAGCACGGTGATGACGGCGGCGGATTCGAAATAGACCGCGACCGTGCCGCCATGCATGCGCAGCTCGGGCGGGAAGAGGGCGGGCCAAACCGTCGCCACAAAGCTGTAGAGCCATGCGACGCCGATGCCGAGCGCGATCAGCGTGAACATGTTCAGGTTTCGCGTGACGAGAGATTTCCAGCCGCGTTCGAAGAACGGCCAGCCCGCCCAGAACACGACGGGCGTCGCAAAGGCGAGCTGAACCCAGTTCGAGGTCTGGGGGGTGAGCGGATGCCAGCCGAAAAGATGACCGCCCATCTCGAGCGCGACGACGGGAATGGAAAGTAATGTCCCGATCCAGAAGCGCCGCTTCATGTCGAGGAGCGCTGGGTTCGGGCCTATCCCGGCGGTCGCGATCACGGGCTCGAGCGCCATGCCGCAAATCGGGCAGGCGCCGGGGCCGATCTGGCGAATCTCGGGATGCATCGGGCAGGTGTATTCGGTGTCTTCCGGCACGGGCGCGGCTTCCTGCGGGCTCAGATATTTTTCCGGCTCCGCCACGAATTTCTCGCGGCATTTCGGATTGCAGAAATAATAGGTGTGGCCGTGATAGTCCGCGCGGTGCTTGGCCGTGTGCGGATCGACCTGCATGCCGCAGACAGGGTCGACGGCCATTTGATCCCGATCAAGGCTGTGGGCGTGGTCATGATGATGCATGTGGCCGTGTGCCATGGCTTGTCCTTAATACCCCTAGGGGGTATATAGACTCCATGCGGAAACAAGCCAAGGCGTTGGTGCTGAAAAGATTGGGACGGATCGAGGGCCAGGTGCGCGGACTCGCGCGCATGGTCGAGGAAGACCGTTATTGCATCGATATCGTCACGCAGATCCTGGCGGTGCGCGCAGCGCTGAAACGCGCCGAAGAGGAGATTTTACGCGACCATGTCGGCAATTGCGTCGAGCACGCGATCGCGAGCGGCGACAAGGCGGATCAGCGGCGGAAGATCAATGAATTGATGGATGTGTTTGGAATGGCGGAGCGGTGAGATTTTGTCATTCCGGGGCGCGCGATAGCGCGAATCCGGAATCCAGAGTGGGACGCTGCGCTTGCATCTGGATTCCGGATCGCCGCTTAGCAAGTCGGCTGTTGCCGACTTGCTTTTTTTAATCCGAAGTCGGGCAAGCCCAACTTCGGCGGCGTCCGGAATGACAAGATTTAAACGCGATACCGGTACACCCAGTCATTTCGCGCAATGAGGCGTGTGCCCAGCAGCGGCAGCAATACATCGCGCGCGAAGCGCTTCGCCCCGCTCGCGTGATAAGCGCGGCCGTTTTCGATGGAGGCGGCTTGCAGTCTTGCCGTGCGCGGAGCGCGTGCCGCTTCATAAGCGCGGAGCGCAGGCACAACGTCTTCCGCACTCCTCAGATGGCGCCCCAGCGAAACCGCGTCTTCAATCGCGGCGGCGGCGCCCTGCGCCATGAAGGGCAGCATGGGATGCGCGGCGTCGCCGAGTAGCGTCGCGTGGCTTTTTCCCCAGTTCGCAAGCGGCGGGCGATCATAAAGCGCAAAGCGCCGGAACGAAGGCGCGGCAGCGAGCAAATCCTGCAAGGGCGTGGCCCATTTCGCGCAGACGGCGGGGAGCTGATCGAGCTTCTTTTCCTCGCCGTCGATGCCTTCGCGCGCTTCCGGAAAGACAAGCACAAGATTGATGCGCTCGCCGTTTGCGACCGGGTACTGTACGGCGTGGCCTTCGTCCGCGAACCACAGCCGCACGACCGGCTCAGTCATCGCCGCCGGCAGGTTCCGCGTTGGGATCAGCGCGCGCCAGGCGGCGAGGCGATGAAAACGCGGGGCTGTTTTGCCGTGCAATCGCGTGCGCACATTCGAACGCAGGCCGTCGGCGCCGATCAGGGCCGCACCCAGTTCTTCGCGGTCCTGATTGTCGATATGCACGGATACGGTGACCCCGCGCGTGTGGTCGGCGAAATCGATGAATTCCGCGCCGGTCTTGATTTCGACATCAACCGTATCCTCTGCGGCCTGCACGAGGGCGCGATGGAGGTCAGAACGCGCGAGCACGAACCACGGCGCGCCGTAACGCGCTTCCGCTTCGCTTAAATCCGCACGCAGCAATTCGCGGCCGCTTGTCGCCTTCGCGACAATGAGCGCGCGTGGCTCGATCGCGTGCGGACGGATCGCCTCCAGGATGCCGAGCTCTCGCAAAGCGCGCGTGGCATTCGGAGATAGCTGCAGGCCCGCGCCGCTTTCGCCGAGCGAAAGCGCGCGTTCGAGCACCACGACGCGGTAATTGGCTTTGGCCAGCGCAAGGGCGGCCGAAAGGCCGCCGATCCCGGCGCCCGCGACGATCAGGCTGCGCGAGCGGGGGAGCGTCAATGCTTAAGCGGCTTTTTCGACGACCGCGCATTCCGGCGGATTGCAGGCGCCGGGCGCAAGCGAGTGGTCGAGCTTGTAGAGCGTGGAGCAGTAAGGGCAGACCATTTCCTCGGCGTCGCCCATGTCGAGATAGACGTGCGGATGGTCGTATGGGGGGCTCGCGCCCTCGCACATGAATTCGTGCGCGTTAATGCGAATGACGGGAACGCCCAGGTCGTTCTGGAAGTGCGGGACGACTTTATCGGCCATCGATGAGCTCCAAATGCGCGCGGAAGATAGCGGGGAGGGCGAGGTCTGCCTAGTCTTAAACTTGTCTTCTGGATAGTGTCTCAGTTTTCCGTCATCACCGGGCCGCAGCGTCCCGTGAGCGGAGCGAACGGCTGACGCTGCGAGACACTCAAGTCGGCTGTTGCCGACTTGAGCTTTAAAATACGCAACTCGGGCAGGCCCGAGTTGCGGTGATCCATGATGAATCT
>JAJPHK010000117.1 GCA_021325315.1 Alphaproteobacteria bacterium | reverse complement strand
GGTGCCAGCGTAACTGCCCCTCACCCTTCGCGCCGCTTCGCGTCGCTCTTCCCTCTCCCCGCAATTGCGGGGAGAGGGTGGCGAGCCCTGGCGAGCCGGGTGAGGGACCAAAGTGCGGCGCAAACTGCAGCGCCGTTTTTTCGTCGAAAATTGCGCTCCACTCCGTCGTCGGCACTTCGCTCATGCCGCCGAGAAGCCCCCGGCGCGGACGGCGGCGAAGCAGCACCGCGCCGTCTGCGCGCAACACGACAAAGGCCGCGCCGCGCCGCAGCTTTCCTTCCGCTTTCGGAACGCGGCGCGGATAGTTTTCCGGCTCGCCCGCAAGATGCGCGGTGCAGACATCGCTCCAGGGGCACAACAGGCACGACGGATTCTTCGGCGTACAGATCATGGAGCCCAAATCCATCAAGCCTTGCGCGAAATCGCCGGCGCGCTTCGCCGGCACGAGCGAGGCCGCGAGCGTCTGCAACTCGGGCTTCGCGGCGGGCAGCGAGGTCTCGACCTTGAACAGCCGAGCGATCACACGCTCGATATTGCCGTCCATCGGCGCGGCTTTTTTCCCAAACGCAATCGCGGCAATCGCCGCCGCCGTGTAGCCGCCGATGCCGGGAAGCTCACGCAGCCCTTCCTCGGTATCGGGGAATTTTCCGCCGTGCTCTTTGGCGACCACACGCGCGCAGGCATGCAGGTTGCGCGCCCGCGCGTAATAGCCGAGCCCCGCCCAGGCCTTCAGCACGTCGCCGAGCGGCGCTTTCGCGAGCTTCTCGACGGCGGGAAATTTCGCGAGAAATTTTTCGTAGTAGCGCGCGACGGTTTCGACCCGCGTTTGCTGCAGCATGATTTCCGAGAGCCATACGCGATAGGGGTCCGCCGCCTCGCCCGCCTTCGCCCGCCACGGGAGATCGCGGCGGTGGCGGCCGTACCAGGCGAGAAGCGCCTTCGGATCGGGCATTTCCGCCCGAACCGGCGCTTTGACGGCAAGACTGCTGCGGCTCATAGTCGGCAGCGTCTCTAACATAGGCTTCCCGCGCAATCCCGATGGCCGCGTCACCCCCGAAAAAAACAAAGGACGCTTCGCCGCTCGCCGACTTCGTCAATTCGGCGATGGGGCAGGCGTTCAAGCGCCAGGGCTTTGCCGCGACCGACATCGTCACGCATTGGGAAGACATCGCCGGACCGGAGCTCGCGCACCGCTCGGAGCCCCTGCGCCTCACCTGGCCGCGCCGCGAGGACGAGAACAGCATCGGCACGCTCACGATCCGCGTGGAAGGCCCCTATGCCCTCGAGCTGCAGCACTCGACCGCGACGATCATCGAACGGGTGAACCGCTATTTCGGCTGGCGCTGCGTCGGACGCGTGACGATCCGGCAGGGGCCGGTGACGAGGCGCCACAAGCCCCCCGCCCCGCCGTTTGAACCGGAACCGTCGGCGGTCGCGGACGTTGCCGAAAAGATTGGCCCGTTCGAGGACGAGGCGCTCGGCCAGTCGCTTGCCCGCCTCGGGGCTCTGGTGCGGGGGCGTGTCACACGCTCGTGAGGACGCTATTTTTCCGTTCCCCACGTCCGCCACAATCGCTAGAACACTGCCGGCCCGGCATACATCAGCGGAGGTTCAGGTGAGCTTTTCCCGGCGGCATCTATTCTCGGTATTCGGCGCAGCCCTCCTCACGGGCGCGGTTTCCGGCGCGGCGCATGCCCAGGCCGTCAACATGGCGGAACTCGCCAAGCCCGGCCCGCTCGGGGACAAGATCCAGGGCGACGAAAAGGCGCCGGTCACGATCGTCGAATACGCCTCGCTCACCTGCCCGCATTGCGAGCATTTTCACGCCACGGTCTATCCGGTGCTGAAGAAGAACTACATCGACACCGGCAAGGTGCGCTTCATCTTCCGCGAGTTCCCGCGCGATCCGGTCGATATCGGCGCCTTCATGCTCGCGCGCTGCGCGCCCGCCGACAAATATTTCCCGATGGTAGACGTGCTGTTCGACCAGCAGAAGAACTGGGCGTTCACGAAGGACGCCGCGAAACAGCTCCTGATGATCGCGAAGCAAGCGGGATTCACGGAAGAGAGCTTCGACAAGTGCCTTTCCGACAAGAAGCTCGCGGGGGAAATCCGCGACGTCGGCAAGCGCGCCTACGAACAGTTCAAGGTCGACTCCACACCGACCATCTTCATCAACGGGCAAGTGTTCCGGGGCGAGATGACCCCGGAGGGGATCGAGAAAGCGATCGCCCCGATGGTCAAGGGATAAGCAAAATCAAGGCTTTCCCCAGGCGGCATACCAAAATAGGCTTGCCGCCCTCTGCCCGCCCAAGCCAATGTAACGGCTCACCGAATCAGCAGTATTCCGTGCGTTAAAAGGCGGCTCATGCAATTCACCAAGCTCCGGCTCCTCGGCTTCAAGTCGTTTGTCGAGCCCTCCGACTTCGTGATCGAGCCCGGCCTCACCGGGGTCGTGGGCCCGAACGGCTGCGGCAAATCGAACCTCGTCGAGGCGCTGCGCTGGGTGATGGGCGAGAGCTCCTACAAAGCCATGCGCGCCTCCGGCATGGATGACGTGATCTTTTCGGGCACGAACAATCGCCCGGCGCGCAACAACGCTGAGGTATCGCTCACCCTCGACAATTCCGACCGCACGGCGCCCGCCGCCTTTAACGACGACGACACGATCGAGATTTCTCGCCGCATCGAGCGCGAGGCGGGCTCCGTCTACCGCATCAACGGGCGCGAGGTGCGCCAGCGCGACATCCATATTCTCTTTGCCGATGCCTCCTCCGGCGCGCGCTCGCCCGCGCTCGTGCGGCAAGGGCAGATCGGCGAAATCATCAATGCGAAGCCGGAATCGCGCCGCCGCATTCTCGAAGAAGCGGCGGGCATCGCGGGCCTGCATGCGCGCAAGCACGAGGCCGAAACGCGTCTCAAGGGCGCCGAGCACAATCTCGAGCGGCTCGAAGACGTGATCGTGCAAGTGAACAGCCAGATCGAGAGCCTGAAAAAACAGGCGCGTCAAACCACGCGCTACAAGAACGTCGCGAACGACATCCGCCGCCAGCAGAGCATCCTGCTCGCGCTCAGATGGCGCAACGCCGAGAACGCGGTGACGGAAGCCGAGCGCGCGGTGCATCTTTCGCAGCGTGCGGTCGCCGAGAAGCAGAAGATCGAAACCGAGGCGGTGAAGCTCTCGACAATCCTGCACGAAAAGATCAATCCGCTGCGCGAGGCGGAGGCCGCCGCCGCGGCCCGGCTGCAACGGCTCAACATCGCGCGCGCGGAGCTCGACCGTGAGGAATCGCGCGCGAAGGCGCGCGTCGAGGAGCTCGACCGGCGCATTGCGCAGCTCACGCAGGATCTCGAGCGCGAGCGCTCCCTTGGAGCCGACGCCGCCGAAGTGCTCGCGCGGCTCGACCGCGAGGAAGCGGCGCTCAACAGCGAAGCGGAAAGCAATCAGGGCGGGGAAGAACATCTGCGTACGCGGCTCGCACAAGCCGAACAGGAACATGCGGCAAGCGAAAGGGCCTTCGGCGAAGCGACCGTTGCGCAGGCGGCTTATGCCGCGCGGCGCGAGCAGCTCGATCGCGCCATCGCCGAGCAGACGGCGCGTCTTGCGAAGCTGGAAGCGGAAATCGCATCGCTCGACAGCGGCGGCGAAGCCGTCATGACGGAAGAGACGTTAGCTGCGATCGACGATCGCGCGGTGCGCGCGGAGGCCGCGCGCTCGGCGGCGCTGCAGGCGCTGCAACTCGTGAGGAAGCCGCTCACCTCCGCCGAACACAATCTGCACCGGCTGGAGACCGAGGCGAAGGCGCTCGCGAAAGCTCATGGCGTCGCGGAAAAGAAGCTGTGGCCGCCGGTTGTCGAAACGATCCAGGTCGAAGCCGGTTATGAAGCGGCGCTTGCCGCCGCGCTCGGCGACGATCTCGACGCGCCGATGGATTCGGCCTCTCCCATGCATTGGGCGGGCGCCGGTCCCGTGCCGGGCGATCCGGCGCTTCCAGAGGGCGCTTCTCCCCTCTCCGGCTTCGTGAACGCACCTGCGGCGCTCGCGCGCCGGCTCGCACAGATCGGCGTCGTCGACAGGAACGAAGGCGCGCGGCTCGCGCAACGATTAGCTACCGGCCAGCGGCTCGTCTCGAAGGAAGGCGATCTATGGCGCTGGGACGGCTTTGTCGCGAAGCCCGACGCGCCCACCGCCGCGGCGCGGCGGTTGGCCGCAAGGAACCGCATCGCCGAACTCGACGGCGAGATCGAGAATGCCCGGAAGGAAGTGCTGCGGCGGCAGGAAGAAGTGAAAAAGGCCGAAGCCGACGTGCTCGCGGCCGACACCGCCGAGCAGGAAGCCCGCGCGGCTTTTCATGCCGCGGCGCGCGCGGCGAAGGCTTCCGAAGCGCGGACGCATCTACTTTCCGCCCGCGACGAAGCGACCGCCGCGAAGGCCGCGGCGGAGGAAGCGATCGCCGCGCTCCCCGACGGCAAGAAACTCGAAGCCGAACTCGAAGCGGCGCGCGTGCAACTCGCCGAGCGTCGCTCCGCGCTCTCCGCCGCGAAGGCCGACCTCGAAGGCGTCGAACGCGAGCGCGCGGCGCGCGCGCAGCGGCTTTCCTTCATCGGCTCGGAGCGCACCGAATGGCGTTCGCGCGAGGAAGGCGCGCGCGGCCGTGTGCAAGCGCTGGAAGAGCGTTTGACCGAGACGCGCACGGAGCGCGCGAAGCTCGACGAGGCGCCCAAGGCGTTCGACGAGCAGCGCAGAGCGTTGCTTACGCAAATCTCCGCGGCGGAAGAAGAACGCCGCGCCGCCGCCGACAAGCTGGCGGAAGCCGAGAACAATCTTTCCGAAGCCGATAAAGCCGGCCGCGTTGCGCTCGACGAACTGGCGAACGCACGCGAGGAAGCGGCGCGCGCGGGCGCGTTGCTTGAAGGCGCGCGCGAGCGGCGCACGGGGCTGTCGCGCGAGGTAACCGAGCTTCTCGGCGGCATTCCGGATCCCGCGCGGCTCAAGGAAATCATCGAGCAGGACGGCGACGGCGAGCCGGATCCGGCCGCGGTCGAAGCGAAATTGCATCGCTACGAAGCCGAACGCGAGCGTCTCGGCGCCGTGAACCTGCGCGCGAACGAGGAACTCGAGGAAGTCCAGAAGCAGCACGAGGGCCTCGTCGCCGAGCGCGACGACCTCACCGAGGCGATCAAGCGGCTCCGGCAGGGCATTTCGTCCCTCGACAAGGAAGCCCGCGCGCGGCTCACGGCCTCGTTCGAGACCGTGAACGGCCATTTCAAGAAGCTGTTCAAGAGCCTGTTCAGCGGCGGCACGGCGGAACTCATCCTCACCGATTCCGAGGACCCGCTGGAAGCCGGGCTCGACATTCTCGCCCGGCCGCCGGGCAAGAAACCGCAGACCTTGTCGCTTCTCTCGGGCGGCGAGCAGGCGCTCACCGCCATGGCGCTCATTTTCGCGGTATTCCTCACGAACCCGGCACCGATCTGCGTGCTGGACGAGGTGGATGCGCCGCTCGACGACTCGAACGTGGAGCGCTTCTGCGACCTCCTCGACGAGATGATCAAGACCACGAAGACCCGCTTCGTGGTCATCACCCACAACCCGATCACGATGGCCCGGATGCACCGGCTCTTCGGGGTGACGATGGCCGAGCAAGGCGTGTCGCAGCTCGTCTCGGTCGATCTCGAGACGGCGAAGCAATATCAGGCGGCTTGATCAG
>JAJPHK010000202.1 GCA_021325315.1 Alphaproteobacteria bacterium | reverse complement strand
GTGACGGCCATGCTAGTGCTCCCCAAAGGCCGTCGCTCCCCAGCGCGCCTTTGTAGGCAATTCTTGCCGGGTTTATAGTTAAAGCGCGGTTAACGGGATCAAACGGCATGGAACCGCGTTGGGGGAAATGCCGGAGTCGCCGCGTTTTTGGCGGATTCGGGTTTAAGCGTTAACCGTTTGTTAGGCATACGGGCGGCATTTTTTGCCTACCCGCATCGCGCCGTTTTCGCGGCGGTGAGGAGCAAAGATGGGTGAATTCCTGGGTATTGAAAATTCGGCGCTGAAATTCGTCATCGCCTTCGTGCTCGTCATGGCATTAATCGGGCTCACCGCCTGGCTGATCCGCCAGTTCAGTTCGGCGCGCCCGAACACCGCGGTCGGCGCTCGCAACCGCCAGCCGCGGCTCGCGGTGCTCGATTCGGCGGTCGTCGATGCGCGGCGGCGCCTCGTTTTGATCCGCCGTGACAATGTCGAGCACCTTTTGATGATCGGCGGACCGACCGATGTGGTGGTCGAAGCCAATGTAGTGCGCGCACAGCCGGCGGCCGCGCCCGTCGTGCCGCCCCGCGCGGCGCCCCAGCGCGCGCCCATCGAACCGATCGAACCGGACTACGATCCCTCACTCGTACCGTTCGACGAGCCCTATTACGAAGAACCGGCGCCTCGCCCGGCGCGAGAGCGTCCCGCACCCGCCGTTCGCGCACCGGCTCCCGTAGCGGCGGCGGCCGCTCCTGCGCCGCGCACGGCCGCGCCGCGGCCTGCGCCTGCCGTCGAGCCGCGTGTAACGCCTGCCCCATCGTCGCGCCAAGCGCAATATTCCGACATGGCGCAACGCCTCGAGGCGGCGCTGCGTGCGCCGGCGGACGCGCGGCCCGCGCCTGAGCCGCGTATCGCTTCGGGCTCGCCGTTGTTCTCCGGGCGTGAAGAGCCGAAGCTCTCCAAGTCCGTGCCCGAACCCGAGCCCGCAGCCGACAATAAGGCGGGCGACGTTTTCTCGAGTCTCGAAGAAGAGATGGCCAATCTCTTGAAACCAAGCGGCGGAAAAGACTCTGCATGAATCGAACGCGCCGGCTTTGCTGTGCCTTGGCCGGCGCATTTGCGGGAACGATTCTGCTCGCGCTCGCCTCTCCTGCCTTTGCGCAGGACATCAGCATCAATTTCGGCCAGGGAGCGGGCCTCACCGAGCGCGTAATTCAACTCATCGCGCTGATCACGGTGCTCTCGATCGCGCCTGCGATTCTGGTGATGGTCACCTCCTTCACCCGCATCGTGATCGTGCTCTCGCTGTTGCGGAGCGCGATCGGCCTGCAATCCGCGCCGCCGAACACGGTCGTCGTTTCGCTCGCGCTGTTTCTCACTGCCTTCGTGATGGGGCCCGCGTTCCAGACCGCCTATGAGCAAGGCGTGCAGCCTTTGGTGGCGGGCCAAATTCAGCCGCAGCAGGCTTTCGAGCGCGGCGCCGTCCCCTTCCGCAATTTCATGGTGAAGAATGTGCGCGAGAAGGATCTGGCGCTGTTCATGGATCTTGCGAAAGAGCAGCCTGCCGCCGATGCGAACGCGGTGCCGCTTCGTGTCCTGATGCCGGCCTTCATGATTTCGGAATTGCGCCGCGCGTTCGAAATCGGATTTTTGCTCTTCGTGCCGTTTCTCGTCATCGATCTCGTGATCGCGTCGGTGCTCATGTCCATGGGCATGATGATGCTGCCGCCCGCGATGATTTCTCTGCCCTTCAAGCTTATTTTCTTCGTGCTGGTCGACGGCTGGAGCCTGATCGCGGGCTCGCTGGTGCAGAGCTTCGTGACTTAGCTCCCGGCTTTCCGCCGTCATGCCCGGCCTTGTCCCGGCCATGACGAATTGAGCGGAATGCGGGCTTACCTCGCCGAAACTTTATGCGTTTCCGCGGACGCCTGCTCCGCCGGCAACGGCTTGTCGGGGAAACGTGCCTGATAGAGCTTCAAAAAAAGCTTCAGGCTGTCGACCGCGGACAACGTCTTCGCCACATCGCCGAGCTTTTTCGCGTTACCCGAAGGCATCGCAATGATACCGAGCGCCGTTCGCTCCGCGCCTTCCGGCATTTTCGCGGCGTAGCGGTCGCGGAGCCGCGTGAGCCCAACCGTCTCGCTGCCGAGCGCATAAGAGATCCCCGCGCGCAATACGTCGCGCCGTTCGGTCTCATCCAGAGGGTCGGGTTTCTGCCAGCGCGTATCCAGGAGCTTCTCGAAGGCTTCGCCCGCCTCGCGCCAGCGCTTTGCCGCCCACAGAATGTCGCCGCGCAGCCGGTCCGCTTCCGCGCCTTCCATGCCGCTCGCGAGCTCGAGGGCCGCGCTATAACGGCCGAGCTCGGATAAGGCACGCGCCTCGAGAAGAAGCCGCTGCTCGCGCAGTTCCTGCGGAATATCTCCGACGCGCGTGTCCGCGAGCGCCTGAACCGCCTGCGCGGGCTTGCCGTTCAGGAGCCGCACCCAGGCGAGCTTGGCCGCGACCTGCGCTTTCGCGACTCCCGAGAGCCGGTACTTCACCTGATAATCGAGAAGCTCGGCCGCCTGATCCAGAAGATCGACTGAAACGAGCCGGTCGGCGAGACGGCGGATCAATTCGTCGCCGCGGCGGCCGATCGGCGTGAGCTTGGAGAAATCGTAATAGATCGCGAGCGCCTCGACCGGCTCGACCGTGCTCGCGCGTTCGGAGAGGAACAGGTCTTCGAAGATCGTGGCCATCTCGGAATAGAACCCGCGCGTCGTTTCGCTCTCCGGCTTCACCAAGAGCGCCGCATCGAGAAGATTGAACGCATCGCGATAGCGCGCTTCGCCGACATAGAGCTTGGCCAGCAACCGCATGGTTTCGACTTCGGTCTCGTCGCCGCGCCAGACGAAGGAGAGCGTCTCCAGCGCCTCGATCGCTTTCGGCCGGTCGAGGCCGCCGCGGTTCATGCGCATTTCGACGAGCCTGAGGCGGGCTTCCGCCATCACGGGGCTTTCGGGCCCGGCGGCAAGCTCCGCATAGTCGGCGGCCGCCTGATCGCTGCGCCCGAGCCCGAGCGCGAGCCGCGCGGAAAACAGCGTCACCGTCGGCTTCAGATCGGCGGGAATCCCGACAAGATCGAGCTGGCCGCGAATGTCGCTCGCCGCGCCGAAATCGCTCGCCGACACCATGATGCGCATGCCGCTCGCGAGCACGAGCCGCTGCACCTCGATCGGCAGCGTCGCGATCGCGTTCCTGCCGGCATTGAATTGGTCACGCGCCTCCGCCCAGCGCGTAAGCTCCGAGAGCGCGGCGGCCCGGAGAAGCGCCGCCTGCGGCGATTTCGCGAGCACCGGGCTGTTCAGGTCGGAGAGCGCCTTCGCCGGCCGATGCATGGAAAGCTCCGCGAGCCCGTGCAGGAGCGCATAGGAGGATTCCGAGCCGAATTTGGCTTCGCCGTCGGTACCGGCTTCGAGTACGCCGATCGCATTCGAGGCGAGGTCGCGCGCAAGATAAAAGCGCGCGAGCGCGATGCGCGCTTCCGCGCGGCTCGCGATCGGCGCTTCCGCCAGCCTGCGCGCGAGCTCCATCTCGCGGTCGGTATAGTCGGCCTTCTTTTCTTCCTGCCAGACATCCGGATCGAGCGCCGAAACCGTATCCGCCGTGCCCCGCGCTTTCTCCGGTAGGGACGGCAGCACGCTATCCATGTTGGAGACCTGCAGCCCTTCCGGCCGCGCCACAGTCACGCCTTCGGGCGTGAGTTCGACCGTAAGATTGTCGGCGCGCGGCGCAAGCACGACGCCATGCACCGACGGGAGAGCGTCGAAATCGACGAAATCCTGACCGCGCACGAGCCCGCGCACCGGCGACATCGCGGTGATGACCACGAGATGATCGCCGATGTCGGGATCCTTGATCTCATAGGCGCGGCCCGGCGCCGCGAGCGGAATGAAAATGCCGGCGCGGTTCTGCCCCGCAAAGACCCGCCGCGCCGGAATCGGACGGCTCGGATTCGACACCGCGCTGCCGACCTGGATCGTCCAGCCTTTATCGTCCGCGGCAAGACTTGCGAGCCGGTTCGCGTCGATCCGGAACCGGATGAGCTGGCCGCCGGAGAGCTTCGTTTGCTCGAAACTTTTGACGACGTGCGAAGATTCGTTCGCGATATCGGAGATATAGATTTTCCGCTCGGTGTCGAGCACCAGGAACGCCCAGTCGCCCCGGCGGAACATCGCGCCGCTCACCTGTTCCCCGAAGGGAAGCGAAATCGTGACCGCGCTGTTCTGGCGCGTGACGGTCACGAACACGGGCTCGCTCGAGGATTTCGGCGCCGGCTTTTCCGGCGTGGCGGGCTTAGATGCAGCCATCTCGGCGCGCGGCGCAGGCGCGGCGGGAACGGTCATAGGCGCCTTCGGTGCCGCGGGCATCGCGGCAGGTTCTTGCGCCGCTTCCAATGCGAGCGCCGCAAGCTCTTTCTTCGCAAGCGTAGGCTGCGGTTCGGCCGGCTGGTTCGCCGCGTCTTGCAATATTTTCGCGGCGGATTCGATATCGAGCGGGGCCTTCTTTTCCGCCGGCGTCACGTCGACGACGAAAGCGGCGTTTTCCTGGAAGGTGCGAAGCTCCGCGCCGGGCGTGAGCACGAGCTTCACGACCGTCATGTCGGATTGATAATCCGCGTGGAGCCCGACGACGCTCGCGGGCAGCTTCGCGTAAACCTCGCCGAAATCCACCTTCACCGGCGCATCGAAGGTGAGGCGAAATTCCTGGCCGTCCTGCTCGCTCACGACCTTCACCGGCTCGCTCATCTCGAAGCTGAAGCGGGAGAAGGTCGGGGCGAGCGCATAGCGCATCTTCACCGGCGCCCAGATCTTGCGCGGACCGGTGCGGTTCATCATCGCCTGCTTTTCGGCTTCGCGCGCGCGGCGGGCGAGCTCGTCCACGACCTCGGTGGGCAGCCCCGGCGGCAGGCCGACCCAGTCGTCCGGCAGGAAGTCGACAAAGAGTTTTTCCGCCGCCTCCATCACGTTCACCGTGACCTTGGAAGCGAGCGCAAGCCGGATCGCGGTGTTGTCGGGATCGCGCCGGACGAGCTGTACATAGCCGGGCAAGCGGTCGGCGAGCTTGTTCACCGCGACATTCACGGGCTTGCCGAAATCGATGATGACGATGTTGTTCTCGACCCGAACCTTCGTCTTGATCTCTTCCGAGAAGGTAAGCACGAGCCGGCCATAGCCCTTGTCGGTGTAGCCGGTGGCTTCGGCGGTGACGCCGTTCGCGCGCGCGGCCGTCATCGCGCTCACGCCGAGCAGGAAGACAAGCAAGGGATAAAGGAGAGCGCGCCGGGCGCGCAGGCAGGCCGCCGAGAAGCCGATCGCCCGGAAAACGCTACGCATGATACTCGAACTCGTCCAAAGCTACGCGGGCCCGGAACGGGCCAACCCGGCGAAAACCCTAACGAAACGTCCTTAATGCGGGCTTACGCCCGAAAATCGCGGCGGGACGCCGGTTTTCGGCGCTAACCCGCTGGTTTCGTTTCGATTTTTTTGAGGTCGGTGGCGGGCAAGCCCTGCTCGTTGTTCTCGGTGCGTTTCGCAAGCTCAACCGTAAGCCGCTGCGCCGCATCAGGGCTCATGACCGCGAGTACCGCTGCGAGCTTCTTCGGGTTCATGACGCTCGCGACATCGACGAGCACCGTCTGGTCGAGCTTGTCGAAGATCCGTGCGGCTTCCTTGGGGCTCATGCCCTCATACATCATGACGATGTTCCGGAGTTTCGCCCTCTGCTCCCCGCCCTTGCCGTTCAGGCGGTTCTCGAGATCCCTCAACTCGTCGAGCCGCGTTTGCAGCCGAGCTTCTGCGTCCTTCAGAAGATTTTCGCGAAGCTCGAGATCGCGCTGCTTCTTGTCGAGTTCCTGCCGGCGTTCGCCGAGCTTCTCGTAAAGCGCGCGCTCGGCGGGCGAGCCGCCGCCAGCGACGAATTTCGCGCCGGAAAGCTGCGGCGCTTCTTGCGGCCGCGTGGTCGAAACGCCGCGGATCGGGCCAGCGGGTTTTTCTTTTTCCTTCTCGCCCTCTTTCTCCTTGCCTTTCGGCTCGGGCGTCGAACCGGTGATGTCGAGATCGGTCTCGTCGATCGCGGCAAGTTCCTGTTCGCTGAAGGGCGGATGTTCTTCCGGCTTCACGGCCGCCGCGAACGGCAGACGGCCGTCGAACTGCACGATCGAAACGACCTTGACGGCGAGCAGACTCGCCGCCGCGAATGCCATCACCGGAATGAGCCGCAATTCCATGCCCTGCCCTTAGATCAGGCCGCCTGGTCCGCGCGCCGCCGTGCGCGGTTCGCGAGCGCCTGCGCCGCCGCCATCGTCTCGGCCGCCTTGCGGCGGATGATCGCCTCGGTACGGGCGACCGGCGCGTTCAAAACTTGCGCGGCGGGCGCGAGCTCCGCTTCTCCACCGGGACGGGCGCGACCGCTGTCCGCCGCTTGCGCAATCTGGACGATGCGGGAGATCACGCTCTCGCCGCGCTTCAATTCGCGCTGCAGGTCGGCGCAGATCAGTTCGGAAGAGCGGAGGCGCGCGGCGAGAATTTCCTCGCTTTCGCGCACCGCTAGCTTCAGCCCCGCGATCGCACGCTCGGCGCTTTCGGTCGAGGCGACGAGCTCCGCGATCGTGCCCTTGAACGAATTCTCGTCGTTGCGGAGCCGCGACAGGCGGCGGTTGAGGATCATGCAATAGCCGATTGTGAGCACCAGGAGCACGGCGACCAAGCCCTCGATCATCAGCCCGTAACTGTTCGCGATCATGATCATGCCTCCGTTCTTTTCATGGCGCCTGCGTTTTCGAACATCGACATCGTGGTGCGCGGGCGGCGAAGCGGGCTCGCGACGCTCACGGCGATCCGCTCGCCGACATGGCCCATGCGGCCTTCGGTGAGCACGACTTCGCCGCAGCGGACCTTCACCAGCGTGTCGGGTTTCAATTCCAGCATCAGTGTGTCGCCGACCTGCAAATTCATCAGCCGCTTGAGCGGCATCAGGCCCTCGTAGAGCACGGCGTTCACTTCGGCTTCCGCCTGAAAGATTTCGTGCGCGAGATGGCCTTCCCAGATCGGGTCGCGGCCGAACTTATCGCCCATGAAGGCTTGCAGAAGCGTCTCGCGGATCGGCTCGATCGTGGCGTAAGGAAGCAGAAGCTCGATATTGCCCCCGCGGTCTTCCATATCGATCCGGAGCCGCACGAGGATCGAGGCGTTGGTCGGGCGCGAGATCGCGGCGAAGCGCGGATTGGTCTCCAGCCGGTCGATCGTGAAGCGAACCGGCGACACCGGGCGGAACGCGGCTTCCGCGTCCGCGAGCACAACCTCGATCATGCGACGGACGAGATTGGTCTCGATTGTGGTGTAGGGGCGTCCGTCGACGCGCGTCTTGCTCTGGCCGCGGCGTCCGCCCAAGAGCACATCGATCATCGAATAGATCAAATTCGAGTCGACGCTCATCAAGCCGAAATTGTCCCATTCCTCCGCCTTGAACACCGCGAGAATCGTCGGCAGCGGAATCGAGTTCAGATACTCCCCGAAGCGCACCGACGTGATACGGTCGAGCGAGACTTCGACGTTGTCCGAAGTGAGATTGCGCAGGCTCGTCGTCATCAGCCGCACCAGGCGGTCGAAGACGATTTCGAGCATCGGCAGACGCTCGTACGAGACCATCGCCGAGTCGATGATGGCGCGAATGCCGGAATGATCGGAAAGTGCGAGCTCGTCGAGGCTGAAGCCTAACAGCCCGTCGATCTCGTCTTGGTTGAGAACGCGGTCTGCGCCCTTGGATTTATTGTCGGCTGGCGCTTCCTCGACCATCGCCGCCCACTGGGCGGCCATGTCGTCGCCGTTCGGCTTGCCGTTGGACGAGGAACCGCCGCCGTCCTCCTCGGCCATCTTTGCCCATTCGTCGGCGAGTTCTTGATCGGTCGGCATGATTGCTTCCGCTATTGCACGACGAGTTCGCGGAACAGCACGGCGCGCACGCGGTTTGGCGCGATCGCGAGATTCACGCGGCGCGTGAGTTCGTCGCGCAGCCGGAACAGCCCGGCGGAGCCTTCGAGATCGGTGATGCGCAGCTCGCGCAGATGCGTCTGGAAGGTGTCGATCACGCGCGGCATCACCGGCCTGATCGCGTCGATCACCTGTCCGTTGTCGACTTCGAGCGTCACCTTGACGCGCAAATATTGCGGCCGGTCCGGCGACGCGGAAAGATTCACCGTCATGTCGGGAAGATCGTAAAAGAGCGTCTTCGGCGCTTCCGCGGCGTGTTCCTTATGGCCCGTCAGGAAGAAGTAGGAGCCCCCCATCACGAGCAGGAGCGCCGCGGCGGCGCCAATCAGAATGAATTTGTTGAGGCCGAGAATTTTGCCGACGATATTTCCGATGAAGCCGCGCTTCGCGCCTTCCGTGCCTTCGGTTTCCGGCGCATCCGCCGCTGCCGCTTCCGCCATGCCAGCCATCCTTCGTTTGCATTTCGCGAATCCGCGGCCGGCGGACTCCGAAAGCCGTAACCGGCGTAAACGCTAGGTAACTATGGTTAACGAAGCCTTTAAGCGGCAATTTTTGCCGGGCGATCTTTGCCGGGGGCAGACGATCGTGCCGGGCCGCAGACCCCGCGTTTTTTCCTAAGCCTCTGAAAGATCGAGAAAAAGCGAAGTGGCACGACTCCTGCGATGCCGCTGCGGGTCAAGCTGGGGAGCCTGACCCAAAGGGCATTAGGGGAGCTAAGCCCATGCAGAACGCACTCTATGTCGGCCTCTCGCGGCAGATCGCGTTGCATCGCGAGATGGACGTGATCGCGAACAACCTCGCGAACATGGACACGAACGGCTTCAAGGCAGACGGCGTCACCTTCGAGGAGTTTCTTTCCTCGAAGGCACGCATCAACCGCTCTTCGCCCGCCGACCAGCGCGTTTCCTTCGTACGCGAGAGCGGATCGGTTACGGATTTCTCTCAGGGCACGCTGCAGCAAACCGGCGGTACGTTCGATCTTGCGATCCGCGGCGAAGGCTATTTCGTCGTCGATACGCCGCAAGGCGAGCGCTACACGCGGAACGGCTCGTTCGCGCTGAACGACAAGGGCGAGCTCGTGACCCAGCAGGGCTATCGCGTGCGCGGCCAGAACGGACCGCTGCAATTCGACCAGCTGGACAACTCAATCACCTTCGGGCGCGAAGGCACGATCACCGCGATCAACGGCAACCAGAACCAGGTGATCGAGCGCGGCAAGATTCGCCTCGTGCGCTTCGACGACCAGAACGCGCTCGTCCGCGAGGGCAACGGCCTTTACAGCGCCGGCGGACAGACACCGCAGAACGTGAAGGAGACGACCTCGATCGTGCAGGGTTCGCTCGAAAAATCGAACGTAAACCCGATCGTCGAGATGTCGCGCATGCTGGAAGTGATGCGCGCCTACCAATCGCTCGCGAACATGATGACGAAGACGGACGATCTTCGGAAAGACGCGATCGACAAGCTTTCCCAGATTCCAACTGCATAGCGCATCGAGGGGAGAACGAACATGCGCGCACTCTACACAGCAGCGACCGGAATGGTGGCCCAGGAACTGAACGTCCAGGTCATCTCCAACAACATCGCGAATATGCAGACGACGGGCTACAAGAAACAGCGGGCGGAGTTTTCTGACCTGATGTACGAGAGCCTCCGCCGCGTCGGCGCGAATACCTCCAACCAGGGCACGAGGCTTCCGGTCGGCCTCGACATCGGCGCCGGCGTCAAGACGACCGGCACGCCGCGCGTCATGACGCAAGGCAATCTCACGCCGACCGGCAAAGAGCTTGACGTCGCGATCCGCGGCGAAGGCTTCTTCCGCGTGCTCCTGCCGGACAGCCGCACGGCGTACACGCGCGCGGGCTCGTTCGAAATGGACGAACAGGGACGCCTGGTGACGCCGGAAGGCTATCTCATCGATCCTGCGATCACCTTTCCGCAAAACGCGACCAATATCTCGATCAGCCAGACCGGCGAGGTTTCGGCACTCCTGCCGGGGCAATCGCAAAGCACTGTGCTCGGCCAAATCCAACTCGCACGCTTCATGAACAAGACTGGGCTGCAGGCGATCGGCGACAATCTCTATCTCGAGACCGACGCCTCCGGCACGCCGCAGCTGAGCAACCCCGGCACCGACGGCATGGGGAATTTGCTGCAGAACCAGCTGGAAGCCTCGAATGTCAGCGCGGTCACGGAAATTTCCGATCTGATTACGGCGCAGCGCGCCTATTCCATGAACGCCAAAGTCGTGAGCGCAGCCGACGACATGCTGCAAACGACCGTGCAGATGCTGCGCTGAGGAGGAACGATCATGCGCAACTTTTTCGCCCTCCTCGCCACCGCCTTCCTCCTCGCCGCGATTTCGGCGCCGGCCGAAGGCGCAGCGAAAGCTGCCGCGATCCCGACGCTCAAGGATTCCACGTCGGTCGAAGGAGAATTCGTTCGGCTCGGCGACCTCATCGAGAATTTGGGCGATGCGGCGCAAACGCCTGTCTTCCGCGCGCCCGAGCTGGGCGCGAGCGGCACGATCCAGGTCTACCGCATCATCGAAGCGGCGCGCACCGCGGGCGTACTGGTATTCGACACACGCGGCATTTCCGAAGTCTTGGTGACCCGCGCGACCCGCACCATTCCCGTCACGGAAATCGAGCGCGCAGTCGCCGAAACTGCGGCAAAGCAAATCGGCATCCAGGATTCAGCCAATGTTGCGGTCGTTTTCGATTCCGGCGCACGCCCGCTTTCGGTCGAACCGAACGCGGCGGCGGCGCCTCGCCTCGTGCAGTTCAACTACGATCCGCGCTCGCAGCGCTTCGACGCGAGCCTCGACGTGCCCGGCAGCGCCGCAATCCGCAAAAAACCCGCACGCGTTTCCGGCTATCTCTACGAGACGGTGGAAATCCCGACCGTGATCCGCGCCTTTACCCGCGGCGAAATCGTGCGCGACGAAGACGTGCAGATGGAGCGCCGCCCGAAGGCCGAAATCACCCCCGACACGATCAGGAACAGCGCCGCCGTCGTCGGCCACGCCGCACGGCGCGACCTGCGCGCGGGCCAGCCGATCCGCATCTCCGAAATGATGAAACCCGAGCTCGTCGCGCGCGGAGACACCGTGACGCTCACCTTCGACAGCCCGGGAGTCGTCCTGTCGCTGCGCGCGAAAGCGATGGAATCCGGCACCGAAGGCGACGTCATTCAGGTGATGAATCCGCAGTCAAAGCGCACCGTGCAGGCGACGGTCGAAGGAGCGGGGCACGTGGTCGTGCACTCGATGAAATCCGCGCGTTCAGCGGCGCTTGAAACCACCGGTTCGATGAAATGAGTCCGTTCTCTCCTGTTCGTCGTGAGGCAGCCATGTCCCTTCGTAATCTACTGAAACTCGGTGCGATCGCTCTCGTGATGTGCACGAGCGGCGGCTGCGCCTATCTCGATCGCCTCGCGAATGTGGGCCAGGAGCCGAAGCTTTCCGCCGTCGACAATCCGGCGGCGCAGCGCGGCTACAAGCCGGTGACGATGCCGATGCCGGAGCCGATTCCGGCCTCCTACAATCCCAACTCGCTGTGGCGGAACGGCTCGCGCGCCTTTTTCAAGGACCAGCGCGCGCACCAGGTCGGCGACATTCTCACGGTGAAGGTGAACTTCACCGACAGCGCCGCGGTCGCGAACGAAACGCAGAGGAGCCGCGACAACAAGGAAGACTCCGGCATCACCAATTTGTTCGGCCTGAAGAAAGTGCCGCTGACGAGCACGCCGATTCCGGGGCGTCTGCTCACGGCCGACTCCACCGCTTCGAGCGACGGCAAGGGCTCGGTCAATCGCTCGGAGCAATTGAAGACCAACGTCGCCGCCGTCGTCACGCAGTTGCTACCGAACGGCAATCTCGTGATCGAGGGCAAGCAGGAAATCCGGGTCAATTTCGAAATGAGGGAGCTCAAGGTCGCCGGCATCGTGCGGCCCGAAGACATCGAGAACGACAACACGCTCGACTCCTCCAAGATCGCGCAAGCGCGGATCGCCTATGGCGGGCGCGGCCAGCTCACCGACGTGCAGCAGCCGCGCTGGGGGCAGCAGATCTCGGACGTGATCCTGCCGTTCTAACGGGCATGGCCCGGAAAAGTGGGTACCGGTTTTCCGAAAAGGCCATGCGCAAAAATATGAGCTAGGGCGCGAAACCGGATCGCGACCCTGAAGTGCCGCTCCCGCTCCCCGGAGACCGGCACCGCACGGCCCCGCTGCTCCCCCGCGGGGCCGTGCTCTTTTTCGCCGCGCCGAAAAAATGAGTACGCTACCCCTACTCCACTCCTCAATCATACGCGAAACTTTGTGTTAGGCTTGGCGTTAGTTTGCGAGGAGCGCTCCCATGACATTCCAGTCGATCAATCCCGCGAGCGGCACCCCTGTCGCGTCCTATGACGAAACCCAGCGTGCGGAAGTGAGCAGGATCATTGAGAAAGCGCACGCGGCGTTTCTCGACTGGCGCAGGACCTCCTTTCGCGACCGTGCGATGCCGTTGCGAAAGGCAGGACAAATCCTGCGCGACAAATCCCGGGAATACGCGCGGCTGATGGCCGAGGAGATGGGCAAGCCCTTCAAGGACGGCATTGCCGAGGTGGAGAAATGCGCCACCGCCTGCGACTATTTCGCCGAGCACGCGGAAAAATTTCTCGCCACGGAGGAGATCGCAAGCGACGCCAGGCGCAGCTTCGTCACCTTTCAGCCGCTTGGCGTCATCCTCGCCGTAATGCCCTGGAATTTCCCGTTCTGGCAGGTCTTTCGCTTCGCAGCGCCGGGACTGATGGCGGGGAACGCTGGCGTCTTGAAGCATGCCTCGAACGTCCCCGGCTGCGCCCTTGCGATTGAACAGATTTTCAAGGACGCCGGCTTCCCGGAAAACCTCTTCCGCACGCTCATGATCGGCAGCAAGGATGTAAACGCCGTGATCGAGCATCCGCTCATCCGCGCCGTGACGCTCACCGGCTCAACCCCTGCCGGCCGCGCGGTCGCCGCGAAGGCGGGCGAATGCCTGAAGAAGACGGTGCTCGAGCTCGGCGGCAGCGACGCCTACGTTATCATGGACGACGCCGATATCGAGCAGGCGGCCGCGATCGCGGCCAAGGGCCGTCTCGTCAACTCCGGCCAGAGCTGCATCGCCGCCAAACGTTTCATCGTTACGGAAAAAACTCGCGCCAAGTTCGAGGAAGCGCTCGTAAAAAAGATGCAGGCCGTCAAGGTCGGCGACCCGATGGCGGAAGGAACGCAAGTCGGCCCGATGGCTCGGAAAGATTTGCGCGACGATCTTCACAAACAGGTCGAAACCAGTATTCACAAAGGCGCCAAGGTTTTATGCGGCGGCGAGATTCCGAAGGGTGAAGGTGCTTTCTATCCGCCGACGGTGCTGACCAACGTCAAGAAAGGCATGCCCGCTTATGACGAGGAACTGTTCGGGCCTGTTGCCGCGATCATCACGGCCGAAGACGAGCGCGATGCGATCAAAATCGCGAACGACTCCCAGTTCGGGCTCGGCGGCGCCGTGATCGGCAAGGACATCGCCCGCGCCGAACAGATCGCGGCGGAGGAAATCGAAGCGGGCTGTGTGTTCGTGAACGATTCGGTGCGCTCCGACCCGCGCCTCCCCTTCGGCGGCGTCAAGGACAGCGGCTACGGCCGCGAGCTCTCGCAGTTCGGCATCCGCGAATTTGTGAATATCAAGACAGTGTTTGTGGCGAAGTAGTCTTCGTTTCCTCACCCTGAGGAGCCGCGCGTAAGCGCGGCGTCTCGAAGGGTCCATCTACGACGCACAAGCCTCATCTTTCAAGGATCGCTTCGCTCGCACCTCAGGATGAGGGTCGGAGCCAAAGGCGCTACTCGTCGCGATAGACTTTCTCTTTCCGCTCGTGGCGCTCCTGCGCGTCGATGGAAAGTGTCGCGATCGGCCGCGCTTCGAGACGCTTGAGCGAAATCGGCTCGCCGGTCTCCTCGCAGTAGCCGTAGGTCCCGTCCTCGATGCGCTGGAGCGCGGCGTCGATCTTGGCGATCAGCTTGCGCTGGCGGTCGCGTGCACGCAATTCGATCGAGCGGTCGGTTTCGTTCGAGGCGCGATCGGCAAAATCCGGATGATTCTCGTTTTCCTTTTGCAGATTCTCGATCGTCTCGCGGCTTTCGCGCAAGATTTCTTCCTTCCAGCGCAGAAGCTTCTGCCGGAAATACTCTTTTTGCCGATCGTTCATGAACGGCTCGGATTCGGAAGGCCGGTATTCCTGGTCTGCTACCAACATTACAAACGCCCTCATTTTTCCCGGTATTGTTTTTATCGAGGCCGTTCTGCTGGCCTTCTCTTGGCCGCGCTTATAGCGGGCTGCCGCTTCGGGTCAACGGGCGGAATCAGCGAAATCCCAATATGGGGGTTGCGATGCGAAAATGTGACGGCTTTGTCAGAAGCGCCCGTTCGCTGATATGCCAAAAGCTTTATATGGGAAATTCTATTGCGCCCTGCGTTTGGCTAGTTCCACCGCCACGCGCACGCCGATGGCGTCGAGCGTTTCGTCGAGCCGACTCTCTCCGCTTCGCTCCGTCAGCTCACCAAGCATGGCTTCAAGACGCGTAAGGGTCGCGATGTCCATGCGTCCTTCAAGAATTTCGAGCTTCAGCGCATCAAGCATATCGAGCGCTTTCACGCCCCGCCGTGCGAAACGGCGGCGGCGCTCAACGGCGTCCTCTACGCTTTGCAGCGCGAGCAGCGCGTCGATCGAATTCAAAGCCCCGGTGGAGGCCGGGGCCGAGACCTGGCTGGGCGTATTATCGTTCCCTACCGTAAAGCCGGTGCCGGTTGTACGCCGGGCAGCCCCGGCTGTTGACACCCCCGATTTGGCGGTCGCCTGAACTCGCATCGATTTGCTCCCCCGAGCCCGCGAGATGATCCCCGCGAATGGCTCAGATAATGGGTTCCCATGGTTAAGCGACCGTAAACGAGCCCGGCAGGATCTGCCGGGTCGGCAGAATGCGCCGGATGCGCCGGACGCGCCTCGGAAAAACAAGCAGCAAAATCAATCGCTTGATTCCGGCCGCTGTTGGCACGCGGCTCGCATTCCCCTGTCCGAGTCCATCCATCGACCAAGCTGGGGAGCAATGTCGATGAACAAGGTGACCAAGACCATTGCTGCCTGGGCGCTCGCCGCGCTCGCGATGGCGATTTGCCTCGGAGCCGCGCAGGCCGCGTCCCGCATCAAAGATCTCGTCGACGTCGAGGGCGTGCGCGACAACCAGCTCATCGGCTACGGCCTCGTGGTCGGCCTGAACGGCACCGGCGACACGCTCAATAACATCCCCTTCACCAAGCAGAGCCTCACCGCGATGCTCGAGCGCCTCGGCGTCAACATCCGCGGCGCGCAATTGCGCACGGGGAACGTCGCGGCCGTGATGGTAACGGGAAATCTTCAGGCTTTCGCCACGCAGGGGACCCGGCTCGACGTCGTGGTATCGGCTCTCGGCGACGCGAAGAGCTTGCAGGGCGGCACGCTGCTCGTCACACCGCTGATGGGCGCGGACGGCAACGTCTACGCGGTCGCGCAAGGGACCGTTGCAGTCGCGGGCTTTCAGGCCGAAGGCGATGCCGCGAAGATCGTTCGCGGCGTGCCGACTGTCGGCCGCATCTCGAACGGCGCGCTGGTCGAGCGCGAGATCGATTTCGCGATCAACCGCATGAACAACATCCGGCTCGCGCTCCGGAACCCGGACCTTACCACCGCGAAGCGCATCGCCGGCTCGATCAACGATTTCCTTGGCGCGCCCGCCGCGGAGCCGGTGGACCGCGGCACCATCATGCTCGCGGTTCCGCAGAAATATTCCGGCAACATCGTGCAGCTCTTGACCGAAATCGAGCCGCTGCAGATCGAGCCGGACCTTACCGCCAAGGTCGTGATCGACGAGCGCTCCGGCATCGTCGTGATGGGGCGCGATGTGCGGGTTGCGACCGTTGCGGTCGCGCAAGGGAACCTTACCGTCAGCATCTCCGAGACGCCGGTCGTGAGTCAGCCGGGGCCGTTCTCCCGCGGCCGCACCAAGGTCGTGCCGCGGACAAGGATCGGCGTGCAGGAGGAAGGCACCAAGCTCGGCGTCGTGCAGGAAGGCGTGTCGCTTTCCGATCTTGTCGACGGACTGAATGCGCTGGGCGTCGGCCCGCGCGATTTGATCTCGATCCTGCAGGCGATCAAGGCCACCGGCGCGATCCAGGCCGAGATCGAGGTGATGTGATGACCGCCCCGGTTGGCCTGAGTGTCGGCTTCTCGCCGGTTCCCATGGACCGTGCGCTTGCCCATCAGGTTCCCGCCGACTCCGGCAAGAACAAGATCCATACCGTCGCTCAGGATTTTGAAACGGTTTTTTTAACCAACATGTTCGAGAATATGTTCGAGGGCCTCGACGATGACGGCCCCTTCGGCAGCGGCGCCGGCAACGGCCCGTGGCGCTCGATGCTCACCGAGCAATACGCGAAATCCGTCGCGCAGTCCGGCGGTGTCGGCGTGGCCCAAGCGATCGAACGGCAACTTGTATCTCTGCAGGAGAGTCACCAATGACCGCCCAACCCGCTTCAAAACACCCTCCCATCACGACCAAAGCGGCGGCGGAGGCGTTGCTTAATCATATCGGCGAAACCATGGTCGCGCTCGTCCAG
The DNA here is from genome assembly GCA_021325315.1 of Alphaproteobacteria bacterium. Taxonomy (GTDB): domain Bacteria; phylum Pseudomonadota; class Alphaproteobacteria; order Rhizobiales; family Xanthobacteraceae; genus Palsa-892. The sequence goes on along the minus strand of JAJPHK010000202.1, from coordinate 14,537 downwards.
GTATTCGAGGACGAAACACGGCTTGTGCGTGCGGGCAAGCTTAGTGCCGCCGCCGAGCTGACGCCGGAAAAAACCAATCTGGCTTCGATTTACGTCCGCGACATCGAAACGATGAAGCTGAACGCGAAGTTCATCAAGGAAACGCTGCCGGAACTCGTCGAGGAGATGCGCGCCGCGCACGATTCCTTCCGCGAAATCCTGAGCCGCAATCTGCGCGTCCTTGCAACCGCTCAGTCCGTGGCCGAAGGCCTGATCCGCGGCGCCGCGGAAGAAGCGAGCCGCCGCCAGGACCCGCGCGGATATCACGCCAACGGCCGTACGACGCCCGCCAAGACGGCGACCCGTCCGGTGATGGTCAGCCGCTCGAGCTGATCGCTGATTCTTTCCCATTGTTGCAGCGGCCCCGCCGGTTTCGCGTCGGGGCCGTTTTCTTTTCCGGCGCCGGCTGCCGGCACGTTAACGGCTCGATAACCTTTACGGTCGCCCAGGAAGAAACGCGCGGAAACTCTGCTATTTACGATGATTTCCGTACGGCATCACAGCCTGGAATAACGGCGCCGGCGTAACCAGCCATTAGTTTTTCCCGTGTCAAATCCGGATTCTCGATCTCCAGGACGGAGATCCATTTGTGTGTCTATCCTAGGAAAGGACTGAACTATGGGTAATATTACTCTCTCCGCTGGCGTGCGTCAGAATCTGCTCGCACTCCAGAACACGGCCGATCTGTTCACGCAGACCTCGACCCGTCTCGCGACGGGCAAGAAGGTCAACTCGGCGCTCGACAATCCGAACAGCTTCTTCACGGCGCAAAGCCTGCAGGGCCGCGCTTCGGACCTCAGCAATCTTCTGGATGCTGAATCGAACGCCGTGCAGACGGTGCAGGCCGCGAACCAGGGCATCACCGCCATTCAGAAGCTTGTGGACTCCGCGAAGGCGCTTGCGAACCAGGCCCTTCAGACCTCGAATACGACGACTCGTGCGGACCTCGCCACCCAGTTCGACGACCTGCTCACGCAGATCGACCAGCTGGCCAAGGACTCGGGGTTCAACGGCATTAACCTGCTGAACGGCGACAATCTCAAGGTCAACTTCAACGAAACCGGCACGTCTTCGGTGACGATCAACGGTTTCACCGACACGACGGCGGGCGCTCTCAACATCGCGGCTGCTAGCAATAACTGGGTGGGGAATACCGATATCAATACGTCGCTCACCGCCGTTTCGGCGGCCACCGATACGTTGCGTTCGCAAGGTGCTAAACTTGGTGCAAGCTTGACGGTCGTTCAGACTCGTCAGGATTTCACCAAGAACATCATCAACACGCTGCAGGTCGGTGCGGATAACCTGACGCTGGCCGACTCGAACGAGGAAGCTGCGAACTTGACGGCGTTGCAGACCCGTCAGCAGATTTCCACGGTCGCACTGTCGCTGTCCAACCAGGCGAACCAGCAGGTTCTCCGGCTGTTCGGATAAGGCTGATCGGAAATATCCAAGGATACGGCGGGGGTCAAACCCCGCCGTTTTCTTTTTTAGGCCGCTTTAAAAGACCGCGTTTACGGTCAAGATGGCCGCGATGTGATTCGGAAGGAGCAGCCAATGGGCCTCAAGGTTGAGCTGAAACCGGGCGAGCGCATCATCGTCGGGGAAAGCGTCATCACCAATGACGACCAGCGCACCCGCCTCATCATCGAAGGCGACGCGCCGATCCTGCGCGAGAAGGACATTCTGACGGCCGAGACTGCCGACACGCCCTGCAAGAAGATCTATCTCGCGGTGCAGTTGATGTATCTCTCCCGCAACCCCAAGCAGCACCACGAGCTCTATTTCAGCCTGGTGAAGGACGTCATGCTGGCCGCGCCCTCCACACTCCCTTACCTCGACCGTATGAATAATCAGATATTAACCGGTTCTTTTTACAAAGCGTTGAAGGAAGCGCAGCAGCTACTGCGCTACGAAGAGGAATTACTGTCGCATGGCCAATCCGGCTCACACCTACGCCAAGAACGCACAAGAAACGGGTAATGCCCGCGAACTCGAAGCCCAGCTCTTGATGCGTGCGGCTTCCAAGCTGCAAGCCGTCAAGGACGGCGAAGTTACCGGAAATCTGAATATTATTTCGGCGGTCCGTTATAATCGACGCCTTTGGCTCGTCTTCGCCGACGCGCTGGCCAGCGCCGAAAATCAGCTCCCGCCCGAAATCAAGAAAAATGTCACGAGCCTCGCGATGTTCGTGCTCAATCGCTCGCGTATGATCGAAACCGCGACCGAGCCGAACCCCGAGCGCCTTGGCGTTCTGATCAACATCAACCGCGAAATCGCGGCCGGCCTGCGCGCGAACGCAGCCGCCTGATCGAAACGCGCTCTCAAACAAAAACGCGCGCCACGGGGCGCGCGTTTTGCTTTTTGAGAGGGCCGTTTCGCTACGACATAAAGTTGACGAGGGTGAGCTTCGAAAGCAGTGCCGTCGTCTGCAACATCGCCTGGACCTGCGTCTGCAGCGCGAGGAGCTTCACGCCAGTCTCGTTCGGATCGGCGTTTTCGATGTCGTCCATCACGCCTTGCAGGATCGGCTTTTTGTCGCCGATACGGGTTTTCGCCGCGTTGGCGGAAAGGCTGGCGCCGGCGATTTGAGTTTGAATCGCCGAAATTTGCTGTGTCGACAAGTTCGGGGCGAGACTATTCCCGACCTTGGTCGCGAGCGCCGTATAGCGGGCGTCAGCGTTCGGATCGCTGCTTGAGAAGCTCACCGCCGCAAGCGTCGCGAAATTTTTCACGACGTTCCGGAGGGCTTCCTCGTTGCCGCGTATGCCGTATTTCACCGTGATCGCGTCGTCGACGCGCGCGGTCATGGTGCCGAGCGGATCGTCCGTCGCGTCGTCGCCAGTGTACCATTTGACGGTGTCCGTAGCGGTCGCGTCCCGCAAACTGGTGGCGTTATAGAACGGGCCGGTGCCGGCAACGCGCTGCGCCGGATGACCCGCGTCGGTGTCGAAAAATTCGTTCGAGGCCTGGATCGCGGAAGCCGCCGCGAGGTCGGTCTGCGCTGACGTCTGAATTGCACCGTCAAGCGCGCTTGCGAGATTCGCCGCGGTATCCGCGGCCGTAGCGCCGATGGCAAAAGTTCCCGCCGGTGGCGGGACTTGCGTCGTGGCTTTGAGCGTAATGTTAGTAGAGGTGCCGTCCGGCAAATTGAGGCGAACGGAAACGGTCGCGCCGTCGGGCGGATTGGTTCCGTTGAAATCGATCGAGAGCGAGGGCGGACTTCCTGTGGGCCCTGTGACCGTCGCACCGGAGATGTCGGTGGTGGCGCTTGCGATCTTGAAGCCGAACGGGCCGGAATTCGTCTCGGAAAGCGTCACGACGTCGCCCGTGGCCGAAGGCGCGTCCAATCGCCCCCGATTGTCGGCGCCCTGGTCCGCCTGCTGCCGCTCGGCGATCACTTGCTTCAATCCGGCGGCCGAGCCGTTTCCGTCCAGAATGTGATCGGACGTGTCCATGGCCGGCGTATCGGTCGCGGCGCCGGAAAACAAATAGGTGTTGCCCGCACGCTGGTTGAGGAGGCTCACCGCCTCATCGAGGCTGCCTCTCGCCTGAATCTGCGTGTTCGTCTGGCCGTTATTGATAAGCGTGAAATCGAACGGCGGCAGCGTGTTCGAGCGCATGTCCTGTGCGATCGTATTCAGGCGTTCGAGCGACGTATTTTGCAACTGCACGCGCGTGCTCACCGTCGTGATCACGTCTTCGTACGAGGTGAGCCGCGACATCGCGGCGCGCACATTGACATCGAGCCCGCGGTCGATGCCGAGGCCATCGTAGCCCTGCGCGATTTTTCCGGTCGAAAGCTGCAGCGACAGATCGTTCATCTGCTTTTGCATCGTGACGAGCAGTTGCGCCTTCATCATCGCGCTACTGGTGAGGCCGGAAATCGAGGGCATGATCAGCCTCCAATCTGCAAGAGCATGTCGAACATTTGCTTGATGGCGGTGAGCACCCGGGCATTCGCTCCATAGGCGTTTTGCAGCACGATAAGATTCTGCATCTCGGTATCGATATTGACGCCCGAAGCGTCGTTAAACCGCGTTTGCAGCGCGTTCAGTACCACCTGTTGCCCGTCGTTGAGCTGCGACGCGTTCGCGGCATCGGCGCCCTGGCGGCTGATAATCTGCTGGATATAATCGGCGACCGTGCCGGAATACGGACCCTGCGCCGTTCCGATCCCGGCAGACGGATCGAACAGTTGCGCGGCGGCGGTGAGCTGCTGATTGATGAAATCCGGCCGTGTCGAATCGCCAATATTGGTGCTGTTTGAGAAGAGCACGAGCGCCGAAGGATCGGAAAGCAGCGCGGGATTGACGGCAATGCGCGCCGAGAAGCCGGTTTTCTGGCTGCCGCCGGCGGTGATCGCGTCGGTATAGGTGCTCGAACCGTCGGTGAAGAACGGCAGCGTCACATCCCCCGAATTCAGCGTATCGGTCGTGACCGACGCCCTCAGCGCATCGATATCGCTGTCATTGGTCGCGCCGTCATCGACCACTTGCAGCACATTACCCGATGGATTCGAGAAGGTGATATTGGCGCCGCTGAGCGCCGTATTGAGCTGCGTGACAACCGAGGCCATGCCGCCGGAGAAATCGACTCCGATCACCTGGTCGTTCGGATCGCTCGTGACGCTGTTGTCGAGCGGCAGCACCGACGGATCGTCGACGCGAACGATCGTGACCTTGTGCTGCGTGCCGGTCGTATTGTCGGTGTAAGCGAGCGATATCTTGTTGCCGTTTTTCAGGCCAGTGAGATCGACGCTAAAGCCGTCCGGCGGGCCGGTGACCGTGCTGCCCGGCACCGTGCGGTTGGACAGCGCGAGCGCCATTGCACTCGCCATCTCGTCCAGCTGGTTTTGCGCCTTGACGAGTGTCACGTCGCGCATATTGATGAGCGCGGCGATCTTTCCCGAGCGGATCGAGTTGTTTGCGATCAGATCAACTTGCGAGCCATTCGGGCTGGTCAGCGAGATCGTGCCGACCGTGCGCTTGGCCGGATCGGTGCTGTAGACGGAGGAAGCATTAAGCGCCGTCTTGGCGTCGAAACTAAGTTTTGCGGGCTGCCCGTCATAGAGGCTCACGCCGGACGTCGTGAAAATCGAAATCTGGCCGTTACCCTGCGACGTGATGCGAATATCCATCAAGCCGGACAATTCGGTGATGTCGGCGTCGCGCTGATCCAAAAGCGCCGCGGAGGGAGCATCCTGCCGGCCGGCAGATGCGGTGATCTGATTCGAAACGTTGGCGATGTCCTGCAAGAGCTGGTTGACACGGTTGACCGCATCCGAAATGCCGCTCTCCGCTTGCGAGCGAAGCTGCTGCACTTCCGCCGACATCGCGTTGAGATGCTGTGCCAGCACCTGCGCCTGATTGAGCGCGTCGCCTTGCGCGGCGGTAGAATCGGGGCTTGCGGTCAGCGTGTTGAGCGAAGACGTGAAGTTATTGAACAGCGTATCGAGCGCATCGTTGCCGCCGGGCGTGCCATAGGTTTGCACCAGCCGCGAATAATAGCTGTTCAGCGTGCTTGCATAGTTCGCGCCCGCCGCTTGGATCCGAAGCTGCGTCTGCACGAGGAGATCGAGCTCGCGCCCGACGCCGAGCACCAGAACGCCGTTTCCGCCCGCGATCGTCGACGACAGGAGCGGCGACCTGCGCACATAACCGGGCGTGTTGACGTTCGCGACATTGTTGGCGACGATTGAAAGACCCGTTTGCGTCGCCTGCAATCCCGACAGCGCCGAGGAGATCGCGGTGTTAAGCCCCATGGGCGTAAACCCTTACAATTTCGCCGCTTAGCGCAGCATCGCGATCGTTTCTTGCAGCATGTCGTTCGCCGTCGTCACGATCTTGGTATTCGCAGCATAGGCCTGCTGCGTGACGATAAGCTTCGTGAATTCGTCCGAAATGTCGGTGTTCGATCCCTCGAGCGATTGCGCCGCGATCTTGCCGGATGCGCCGAAGAGCGGCGGGCCTGATTCGTCGGTCGCCTGGAACGCGCCGCCGTCGAGCGCCTGCAAGCCGTTGTCGCCGTTGAAGGAGACCAGCGGAATTTCCGCGATGTCGAGCGTGCGGCCGTTCGAATAGCTCGCGACGATACGTCCCTTGTCGCTCACCGAGATACCGTTGAGCTGGCCGGCGGCAAAGCCGTTCTGATTCAGCGTGCCGACCTGCGCGACGCCGTTCTGATCGGCGAACTGGGTAATGCCGTTGCCGCCGAAATTCATCACAACGTCGCCGACTGTATGATTATCGACGGTGAGATTCGTGAGTGTAAGGTTCGGAACCTGCGGATTCATCTGGCCGCTGGCGTTGAATGTGAAAGTGGTGCCAGCGTTGGTCCAGGCAACGCCGGTGGCGCTTGGGTTGGTGTTCGACTGATAGAACAATTCCCATGTGTCGGTGCCGCCGTTCGCAATCGAGTCAAGCTTCGCCCAGCGAAGCTGTACGTCCACCGGATTGCCTTGCGCGTCATAAACCGTGATCGAGCCGCCCGTAATGGACTGTGCCTCAAAGGTCGATTTGTCCGCCCCTAGCACGACACCGTCGCCCGAAACCCTCGGATCGCCGCCGGCACTGTAATCGGCGGGGTTAAGCAGTTCACTGCCGCCCGCCGCCGACTGCTGGGTCGTCGGTGTCGCCGCGAGGTTCGCGCGATAATTGATAATCGTCGTCTCTTGCGCCGGCAGGAAGTCATTCGTGATTTTCAGCACCTGCGGCACGGATCCGGTGACGTTGCCGGTGGATGGGTCGATCGGCAATCCTTCGAGATAATAACCTGTGCCGTTCACCAGATAACCGTCTTTATCCATCTGAAAATCGCCGCGGCGCGTATAAAGCTCGTTGCCGGCGAAAACAGGCTGGTTATCCGGGAAGCCGGACGGTTTCTGTACGGCGAAGTAACCGTCGCCATTGATCGCCATGAAGGTCGAGACGGAAGCGGCCTGGATATCGCCCTGCACCGTGTTGGTCGGGCGCGACAGCGCCTGCACGCCGCCGGACACTTGCTGCGCGGATGTCGAATCCGCGACGAGATTCGCAAAGCTCGTATCGGTTCGTTTGAAACCTGTCGTCTGGGAGTTCGCGATGTTGCCGGAAATATTCTGGAGGGCGAAAGACTGCGCCTGCAAACCGCCGACCGCCGTCGTCAATGCATTAAAGATACCCATGGCACTTCTCCATCTGGGTGCGCTCCGTCAATCGGGCGCACGCCGCCGACGCCACCATCGCAAGCCGTGTGCCACCCGGCGCAAGCGATAAGGCATTGAAATTCATCGGTTTTTGCAATTCGCAAAAAGCCCCGAGCCCGGCAGAAACAAGCCCGCTCCGGCAAACTTTGCCGGGTGGATCGAAGAAATTCGCGGAATTCCTTCTCTTCTTGCTGGCGGCGGCACGAGCCCATAGGGTGCGCGCGCAAGAAGGAGCCGCTATGCGTTTTGAAGGAACGAAAGACTACGTCGCCGATACCGATCTGAAGGTCGCGGTGAATGCCGCGATCTCCCTGGAGCGTCCGCTGCTCATCAAGGGCGAGCCGGGCACCGGCAAGACCGTGCTCGCGGCTGAAATCGCGAAGGCGGTCGGCGCGCCCCTGATCGAGTGGCATATCAAATCCACCACCAAGGCGCTGCAGGGGCTTTACGAATACGACGCGGTTTCGCGTTTGCGCGACAGTCAGCTCGGGGACCCGCGCGTCTCCGACATCAAGAACTACATCCGGCGAGGGAAATTGTGGGAGGCTTTCATCTCGCAGCAGCGGCCCGTCCTGCTCATCGACGAAATCGACAAGGCGGACATCGAATTCCCGAACGATCTCCTGCTCGAGCTCGACCGCATGGAGTTTCATGTTTACGAAACCGCGGAGACGATCAAGGCGAAGCAGCGTCCGATCGTCATCATTACCTCCAACAACGAAAAAGAGCTGCCGGACGCCTTCCTCCGCCGCTGCTTCTTTCATTACATCCGCTTTCCCGACGAAGAGACGATGAAGGCGATCGTGGAAGTTCACTTTCCCGGCATCAAGCGGCGGCTCGTCTCGGAAGCGCTGAAGATGTTTTACGAGATCCGCGAAGTGCCGGGCTTGAAGAAAAAGCCTTCTACTTCCGAGCTGCTCGACTGGCTGAAGCTCCTAATGGTCGAGGATGTCTCGCCGGAAATGCTGCGCGAACGCGACCCGAAGAAGCTCATTCCCCCGCTTCACGGCGCACTTCTGAAAAACGAGCAGGACGTGCATCTGTTCGAGCGGCTCGCCTTTCTCGCACGGCGCGAGGGCCGCTAGGCTAGAGCAACTTATGCAAGGCGAGATGCGCGCCAAGCAGCAGTAGCCCGACAAAAAAGACCTTCCGGAAAGTTTCGGGATGCGTGCGGCGGCGCAGCCAGGTGCCCGCGATCATGCCGACGGCGGCGGCAATCAACGCGAGCAGCGAGAGCGGCAGAATCGAAAACTGCAACATGCCGTCCCGGAACAAATTGATCGAGAGCGCGAATACCGAAATCGAGAAAATCAGGCCGAGCGCCTGAATGAAATCGTCGCGGTTCAGATTCATCGCCTGCACATACATGATGCCCGGCACGACGAAGATGCCGGTCGCAGCCGCGATCACCCCGGTGATGTAGCCCATGACCGGCGAAAGCCAGATTTCGGCGCGCTTCGGCACGGAAAAGCGCAGCTTCGTCAGGCTGACCAATGAATAGAGCGCGAGCACCGTGCCGAGCGCAATCGTCGCGAAATCGGCCTTGTCGGGACTCATCAATCCGAAGCCCGACCACACGCCGAGGCAACTGAACAGAAGCAGCGGCCACAAGCGCTTCAGGAGCGGCAGAAACGCCGGGCCCGCGAGCAGCTGCCAGGTGTTCGTAATGATCGAAGGGATGACGAGGATCGCCGCGCCCTGCGCAGGCGTCATCACCAGGCCGAGCAGCCCCATCGCGACTGTCGGCAAGCCCATGCCGACCATGCCCTTGACGAAGCCCGCAAGCAGGAACGCGATCCCGATCACCAGGAACGAAAAATAGGATTCTTGCATGTGGAATTTTCTTTTCAGGCCTCGATCGAGTCTTTTTTCTCGGTAGCTTTCCGCTTCTTTTTCTTTTGCTTTTCGCCGTCTGCGGCACCTGCCGGCTCGTCTCCCTGCTCGGCCCTTGGCGATGCTTCCTGAGACGTGTCTTCGGTTATCGTTTTTTCGGCCGCATGGCGCTTCTCGGCTCGTTTCTTGCGGGCCTCAACCCATTGCTGCCGGATCGCGCGCGATTTCTCCGCCGCGCTCCGCGCCGCCGGAACAAGCGCCCGATTCCAGACGATGCCGGGCTGTTTCGCGCTCCATTGTCCGAAGGCGATGGATTGCTTGCGGCCCTGTTCAAATGCTTTCCGTCCCTTGACCTTTATCCGAATGCCCGCAGGAACAGCGACTTGCCTCCAAAATCGAGCGGAGTTGGCCGCGGCCGCTTTCCCAATACGAACGGCAAGTGCTTTTCCTCGTTGCCAGAGCCGGATCGCCGTGGGTGCAAGAATTCTCCGCCAAAAATAAGCGCATGCACGTCCGATCGCCCGCCCGATCATCGCGATCGCCGCCGCGATCGCCTCCATGGCTTTACCGACCGCACGCGCGATAAATCCGATCACCCCTGCGATGAACCAAATGATCTGCACAAGCACACGCCCGAGCGCGAGCGCGCCTGCGTGGATCTTACGCCCTGTCCAGATGAAGGGCTGCGCCGCGGCTACCGCCGTGCGCCGCAGCGCGTGGATCGTGGCGATGCTCGCGCGTCCGATGGAGCTCTCCATGAATCGCCGCTTGGTCCGTCGCGCCACATCTGCTGCAATACCGGGTGCAAGTCCCTCGCTGATTGCAACCTCGTCGCGCTCGGCGGCGCGCGATTGCACTTCGTCGAGCCAGTCCGCGCATTGCATGCCCCAGTAGGTGACTTGCGCGATCGCACGCCCTGCCCTGCCGCCGCTCCACACAAGGCCGAACGGAACGAATAGCCGCCAGCGATCGTCATGTTCGGCGATCGCTGACGCAATCAGTTCGCCGGCCATCGCGGTCGTGTTGAGCCCCTGCCCCCCGAACGCGGACGATACCCAGACGCCAGGCGCCGCCATGCCGATCTGCGGCATCAGGTGAACTGCGTAGCCCATCACGCCCGACCACGCATATTCGATCGGCGCGTCTTTCAACTGCGGATAAACGCGCGCGATGTCCTTCGCCATCAGCCGCTCGAGCCGGCGCGGCGGCTGGGCGCGCGCGGAGATGCGCCCGCCCCACAGCAATCGCTCACCGGCGAGATGATAATAGTCGCCCGCACGCCTCGTGTCGGCGATGGTGCCTTCATACTTGATCGCCTGCCGCAAGCGCTCGCCAAGCGGCGCGGTTACCGCGACGTGAGTGCGAATCGGCAGAACGGTTTGCGCGAGCCACGGAAAGGCAGCGCCCACGCCGGAGCTTCCCGCAAGCACAACGTTAAAGGCCCGCACGCGGCCCTTTTCGGTGACGAGCGATTTGCGTAGGCCGCTGATATCGGCGCCGGCGACACGGCTTCCTTCGAAAATCCGCCCGCCATGGTCCTCGATTTCGGCAGCGAGCAGCCGCGCGAGATAGAGCGGATTGAGATGAAACGCATCGGTCTCGTGCAGCGCCTGGAAATACCGATCGGAGGCGAGCGTCGCGCGCACGCGCGGCTTGCGCCAAAGCTCCAGGTCATGGCTGAAATCGCGCGACAGCATTTCGGCGTAATCGGAAAGGCCGAACTCGTCGTTCGTACGCAGAACATGCAAGCGCCCCGGATGCACTTCCGCCGCCCGCATATCGGTGGCAATTGCCGCGCGCACGATTTCAACCCCGTCGCGCGAGAGCCGGTAAAGTTCGCGCGCATGATCGAGGCCGACGCGCGCGATGATTTTCGAGAGCGACGCGGCATATCCCGCCGAAACGAAACCGCCATTCTGTCCCGAAGCGCCGCCGGCGATCCGGTCCGCTTCGAGGAGAACGACATCCTTTCCCCGCGATGCGAGCGCGCGCGCCGCCCACAGACCGGCAAAGCCCCCGCCGACCACGCAGACATCGGCTTCGATGTCCTGCGTTAGCGCCGGCCGAGGGTCTACAGGCGCGGCCGTCGCGGCATAAAAGGTGTGGTCGGATGATTCGTTCATCGCGGTATCGTTAAAAGGTACATGCTACGCTGTGCGGCGCGCTTTTTCGACCGGCCGTTCGCCGTTTCCCTAGACGTATCGACGAGAAATTGCCATGCGCCGCCTGCTGCTTCTACGCCATGCCAAAGCGGAGCCCGCGGGGAATGGCCCCGATTTCGACCGGGCGCTGGCGGATCGCGGCTGCCGGAACGCCTGCTCGATCGGCGGCTTTATCGCACGAGAAGGCCTTGCCCCCGCCTTCGCCGCAGTCTCTCCGGCAAGCCGCACGGTCGAGACCTGGAAGATCATGCAGCCGCAACTTCCTTCCGTCGAAGCGTCCATCGATCCGCGCCTCTACGGCGCGTCCGAGGCGACACTCCTTTCGGCCGTGCATTCGCTCCCGGCGAAATACAAATCTGCGATGCTGATCGGGCACAACCCGGGCCTCGCGCGGCTCGCCCTGATCCTTGCCGGCAACGGCGGCAAGCGCGAGATGCGGGCGATGTACGAGAAATTTCCCACCTGCGCTTTCGCGGTGCTCGATTTTGACATCGATCATTGGAAAGAGACCGTGCCGGGAGGCGGCACGCTCAAATATTTTGTGACACCGAAAGACCTCGCCGAAAAATAACCCCGCAGGTCGCCCTGCGGGGTTTTGTGTTGAAACGGATCGCCGATTTACTTCATCGGCACGATCATCCACGGGAAGACGTAGGCTTGCAGCATCACCAGGATACCAACCAAGCACGCGAGGACGATCGAGTGCTTGAACACGAAACGCAGAATGGTGCCTTCGTGTCCGAACCAGTTGGTTGCGGTCGACGCCACAACGATCGACTGCGCGTCGATCATCTTGCCCATGACGCCGCCCGAGGAGTTCGCGGCGGCCATCAGGATCGGCGACATGCCCAGCTGCTCCGACGTGATCCGCTGCAGGTTGCCGAACAGGATGTTCGACGCCGTGTCCGAGCCCGTCAGCGCGACGCCCAACCAGCCGAGGAGCGTTCCGAAGAACGGATACAAGACGCCCGTCGCGGCGAAGGCGAGACCGAGGGTCGCGTCAATGCCGGAGAGACGGGTAAGCGTGCCGATCGCGAGCATCGCGCAGATCGTGAGCAGCGAATAGGCACAGATGCGGATTGTGTTGAGATAGGATCTCACGAGCCCCACGGGCGAGAAGCCCATGAGCAGGCCGGAGATGATCGCTGCGATCAGCATGCCCGAACCGGTGTAGGAGAGCCACGTGAACGAGAACACGGCGGCTTCCGGCGTAGGCTTCGCCGCGATCGGCGGCACCTTCATGATCATCTTATCAAGATCGGGAACCGCATAGTTCCAGGTCGCCCATGGATTGACCTGCCCCTTGAACCAGTTGGTGCCCCAAACCAGCAGAATGACGCAGACGATGATCCACGGCATCAACGAATACCAGACTTCGCCCGAAGTCGGCTTCTTCTGCGCTTTCGGTGCTGCCCGGCCCTTGCCGGAGTCGTCGTGCACGCGGAGTGCCGCGGAAGTCCAGACTTCCCGCGGCTGCCAGACCTTGAGGAACAGGATCAGGCAGGCCATCGAAATCAGCGAAGCGCCGATATCGACGATCCACGGATTGATGAAGTTGGAGATAAGGTATTGCGGGATCGCGAAGGAAACGCCCGTGACCAGAATCGCGGGCCATACTTCCTTCATTCCCCTCCAGCCTGCGAAGGCCCACACGACCCAGAACGGCACGATCAGCGAGAAGAACGGAAGCTGACGGCCGACCATCGCGCCGAGCGCGAATGGGTCGAGGCCGGTCACGCTCGCAAGGCCCGCGATCGGCGTACCGAGCGCGCCGTAGGCGACCGGGGCGGTGTTCGCAATCAGCGACAGGCCCGACGCCGCGAGCGGCGAAAACCCGAGACCGATCAGGATCGCGCCGGTGACGGCGACCGGCGTACCGAAGCCGGAAGCGCCCTCGAAGAACGCGCCGAACGAGAACGCGATCAGGAGGAGCTGCAAGCGGCGGTCACTGGTCACGCCGCCGATCGTGTTTTGCAGCGTTTCGAACACGCCTTTCTCCACCGTCAAACGGTACAGATAGATGACGCTCAGCACGATCCAGCCGATCGGGAAGAAGCCGGTCACCGCGCCGAGGATCGACGCGCGGATCGACATACCCGCGGGCATGGTGAAGATGAAGATCGCGATCAAGTTCGCGACAATCAGCGCGATCACCGCGGCAATGTGCGCCTTCACTTTATTCGATGCGATCAATACAAGCAGTGTCACAACGGGCATCGCCGCTGCGATCGTTGACAGCACCTGGCTGTTCAACGGGTCGTAATGTTGATTCCACATGGTCTGACGTCCCCCTGATATTTTTGTCGGCCACAAGGTCGGAACCGCGCAGCCAAACGACTTCGCAGATAGCCAAAAGAAATCTGCCCCACAAGGATCATGAGCCTTTTTTGCCGCAACCGGAATGGCCTTGAAGAAATTCGTCACAAATAAAGAACGGTAACGGCGTACGAAATTGCGTCGATCAAAGCCGTTCGAAATTCGCACTGCAAAAATTGAAGTGCGTCATTTCGTCATGGAACTTCATGCAAAGCGATGGAATCCGCGCCTAAGACGGCAGAACTTGCGCCGGAATCGAATCGATTTTGCAACTGCGAGGACGGTTACGCAAAAGCATGGCGCCGATTTGTGCGATGAACAGCGCGCCAAATGCTAGACAAAAGGCGAAAAAACTAAACTGTGCATTGATGAGCGCTCTCACGAGCACATAGACGAGCGCCACGATCGTTGCGGCACCGAAAATCGCCGCAGGCAGCCAACGCCACCGTGCCATGCCTGCTTCGATTTCAAGCGTGGGCTGTACGGCTTCCACGCGTCGAAAAAACTCCATGAGAAATGCGCGATACGCCGCGCTCTTGTTTTCGAAATTGAATGGGCCGCTTGCCGACACGGACACGATCGTGAGCTTCTTTCCGGCGCGCGGCCAAATCTCCGTGACAAAGCGGTGGAATGTCATGTTCGCGGGCCGATAGCTCAGACGGATGCGAACGATGTCGCGGTACGCAACTCGCTGTAGGCGATTGGATGCTTCGAACTCGAGTGCGTCCGGCGTCAGCGAGAAAACGTGCTCGCCGCCGATAAGTCGCGGCCGGAAACGGTAGCTGTCTGCGCCGGAAGAAGAAGTATCCATGCGCGGTCTCTAGCACGCTTCGGGAAAATTCGGAGCGCCCAAGACGAAACCGCCGGGGGCATGCCCCGGCGGCTCACATGCACTTTATATACTGGTGCGATCTTTAGCGGCAGATCAGCCGCCCATAATAATCACGCCAGCAGTCCCCATAGTACGGATCGTAGTATCCGTATGGGCCGTAATAGTAGTC
>JAJPHK010000062.1 GCA_021325315.1 Alphaproteobacteria bacterium | reverse complement strand
CGGCGGTGAATATTGCAGAGGCGATAGGTTTCCGCGACGCGGCGGTTGATCGTGCGATAGCACTCGCAAGAAGCGGCCTCGAGCCGTGCGCGGTCGAGGATTTCGATATGACCGCGGCTGTAACGGATAATGCCGCTTTGCTGAAGTCTGCCGGCAAGCAGCGTGACTGTCGTACGGCTCACCCCCAGCATCTGCGCGACGAACTCCTGGGTCAGCACAAGCGACCTGGTGTTGACCCGATCGCTGGTTTGCAACAGCCAGCGCGCAAGCCGATGATCCAGCGAATGCAGCGCGTTGCAGGCGGCGGTTTGCGCGAGTTGTGCGAATAGGGCCTGCTCGTAGCAATCGGCGAGCTCGCGAAGACGCGCGCTTTGGGACGCGATCTGCCTGACAACATCGGCTGGAATGGAGAGGGCGATGCCCGGCACTTGAACGACCGCGCGCGCGACCGCGGGCCGCCGGCCGAGCGCTTCGGGAAGCCCGATCGCCGCCTCTTGCCCCGCAGTCGCAAGCTCGATCGCCTCGCCCGTGTCCATCGCAGCGACAAGGGAAACCATTCCCTCGATCGGGAAGTAAACCGTCTCGACAAACGACTCCTGTTCGGCGAGCGTCACGCCCTGTTCGAGCTTGCTTACTTTTAAATGCGGCAAAACGAGCGAGAAGTCGGGGAGCGCGAGGGCGGCGAGCAGATAATTGTCTGATGCAATCTTCGAAATGTCGATTTTTGTCATCCACCCGCCTCCGTCAAACCAGCTCTCCGTCCTTGGTGATCAAGTAGGGCTTTCGCCGCGTCCGTGCGCGCGTGGCGCGCGACTGCCTTATCGCCGTTTGGACGCTTGCCAACACTTGCAAATGCTGCCGCCAGAGCTCCGACGTACGTTCGATGATTTTTCTTATTTCGGGCGGGAGCTGCATCAGCGCACGATCGACAGTATATAGAGGAATCGTTGCGATTTTTTTTTGCCCGCTTTCGTTGCAGACCTCGACCACCCAATGCCGCTTCCGTGCCTCGTTGTGCAAAATTAATTCCCGCGCGACTTGCGCCGCGTGTTCTTTCGCGGCGGTGTCGTCCCGCAGGCATGTGCCTTCATCGTCCGTGATGACTTCGCCGTCGTGAATCAAATTGAAGTAGTATTGCGGCATTGACATCCTCCGCGGCGGGGACGCTTGCGAACATCATAATCGCGACCGGAGGGGACAAGAAAGAGACGATACGCCACCCGAAACAGCTTCGCGGCGATGTGAATTAGGTCTATGCCAGTGGAACGAGTGGTATAGGCGCAGGTTCCTCCAGATGAGCCAACGTCTGCCTGAGCACGGCGGCTGGCGCATCGCTGAGCGGCCAAAAGAGCCGGTATTACCGTCGAAAACGGTAACCTGCTGTCCTATCGCAGCTATGTGGCCACGCTTATACTTCCGGGCGCAGTTTTGCCGGACGGACGGGTTGGTCCGTCACAGCGGAGAAACGGAGACGGCCTTGCCGAAGAAGAAAGCCAAGCCGGGGCCGGTGAAAGGCAATCGGCCCAAGGCGGGCAATAACAGCCGCCAAAGCGGCAATGGGGAAAACAGCGCCGAACAGGTGACAAGGGCCTGGCCGCCCGTTGTCGGGATCGGGGCGTCGGCAGGCGGCATCGACGCCTTGAAGCACCTTATTCCTTCGATCCCTTCGGATTCGGGTATAGCATATGTGGTCGTCCAGCACCTCGCGCCGGATTATGAAAGCATGCTGTACAAAATACTGGCGCGCGACAGCCAGATTCCCGTCACGGAAGTCAGCGGCGCGACCGACATCGAGGCCAACCACATTTACGTTATTCCGCCGGATGCGACCCTTCTGATTGCCGACGGCCGGCTGCATACTTCGAAGCCTGCCGAACAACGCGGCTATCGCACCCCGATCGACAACTTCTTTATTTCCCTGGCGGAAGCGCGGCGGGAAAACGCAGCCTGCGTGATCCTGTCGGGGACAGGCAGCGACGGAACGCTCGGGTTGCGGGCGGTGAAAGAACATGGCGGCCTCACAATCGCGCAGGAAGGCGCCGAGTATGACGGGATGATGCGAAGCGCGGTCAGCACCGGTCTCGTCGATTTTGTACTGCCGGCCGAGAAAATTCCTTCGAAAATTTTCGAATATTTCACCTACCTGACGGAGGTCGACGGAAAAAAGGGCCCGGACGGCGTCCTAAACGAAGCGGCCAATTCCCTGACGCAGATCTGCGCGCTTCTGCACGCGCGCACCGGCCACGATTTCAGCGGTTACAAGGACAAGACAGTCGCACGGCGCGTGCAGAGGCGCATGCAGGTGCTGCAGCTCGACAATGTGCCCGAGTACATCGCGCGTTTGCGCAAGGATCCGCAAGAACTCGACGCACTGTTGCAGGATCTCCTGATCGGCGTCACAAATTTTTTCCGCGACAAGCGGGCGTTCGACGCTTTGGAAAAAGAAGTGATCCCGAAGCTGTTCGAAGGCAAGGGCGCGGACGATACCGTTCGCGTTTGGGTGGCGGGTTGCTCAACGGGCGAAGAAGCCTATTCGATCGCGATTTTGCTGCGCGAACACATGCCGAAGGGACACAATGCGCCAAAGCTGCAAATCTTCGCGAGCGACATCGACGAGGAAGCGCTGCAAGTCGCTCGAACCGGACGGTTCTCGTCCGCGATTGCAAGAGATGTCCCAGCGAAGTGGCTCGAGCGCTATTTCGTACGCGAGGACGGCACCTACCGGATCGCAAGCGAGCTGCGGGAAATCTGTCTGTTCTCCGCGCATAATCTCTTGCACGATGCGCCGTTTTCCAAGCTTGATCTCGTTTGCTGCCGAAACTTGCTGATTTATTTGACGCCGGAATTGCAGAGCCGGCTTGTTCCGCTTTTCCACTACGCGTTGAACGACGGCGGTTATCTTTTTCTCGGCACGTCGGAGAACGTAACCCGGCACCCGCGTCTCTTTTCCAACGTCGACAAGAATCACCGGATTTTCCAGCGCCGCCCCCAGATGGAAAAACGGCTGCCGGAATTTCCGCTCACAGCGTCCGATCATTCCGGCCGCAAGATTGCGCCCGCGCTGCGGCCGGCAATCGAGCATGAGAGCATCCAAAGCCTTGCGGAGCGGCAGGTGCTCGATCGCTATTCGCCGGCTTACGTCATCATCGATGCGAATGGCGACATGCTGCACGCGTCGGGACGCACCGGAAAGTATCTGGAGCTCGCGCCCGGCGCGCCGAAAACGGATATTTTCAGCATGGCACGCAGGGGATTGCGTCCAGATTTGCGCGCCGCCGTGCATAAATCCGTGAGCACGGGGCAAGTGTCGATCCAGGGAAATATCGCGGTCGGCACCAATGGCGGCCAGCAGACCGTCGACCTGATTGTGCAACCGCTGCGGCCCAAGACTTCGCAGGACCAGTTCTATCTTGTCGTATTCCAGGATGTCGGCGGCATCAAAGCGTCGGCGGAGCAGGAAGGCGAGACGGTCGAGGATGTCGAGAGCGCCAACATGCGCCAGCTCGAGATGGAGCTGCGGGCGGCGAAAGAGCGGCTGCAGACGATGACGGAGGAGCTGGAAAGTTCGAACGAGGAGCTGAAATCCGGCAACGAAGAACTCTCGTCGATGAACGAGGAGCTGCAATCGGCGAACGAGGAGCTGGAGACTTCCAAGGAAGAACTGCAATCGATCAACGAGGAACTGCAAACCGTCAATTCCGAACTGAATGCGCGCGTCGAGGAGCTCTCCCGCGCCAACAGCGACATTGCGAACCTGTTGGAGAGTACGCAGATTGCGACCGTGTTCCTCGACCGCGATCTTACGGTGAAGAGCTTCACGCCGGCGGCGAAGGACCTGTTTCGCCTGGTCGAAAGCGATACCGGACGGCCGATCTCGCATGTTCGTGCGCGATTCGACGCCGATACGGTGCAAGAGGACGCCGAGCGCGTGCTGCGCACGCTTTCCACCATCGAGCGGCAGGTCGGGAGCAATTACAACGACGCGCGCTACATCATGCGCATACTGCCGTATCGCACGGTCGACAACATAATCGCGGGCGTGGTGATTACGTTCGTGGACGTCACGAAGATTGTGAAGGCCGAAGCGCGTATCGGCGAGCTTACAAACGAGCTTCGGGACCGCGTGGAAAGCCTGGAGACGCTTCTCGATATGCTGCCGGTAGGAGTCTTGCTGATAAAAGACAATCGCAAGGGCGAAATCCTCATCAATCGTTACGGAGCGCAGCTTCTCGGCATGCATGGCGAGGAAGCCAATCGGCCGCGGCCGTTTACGGGCTCGCTGCGGCTCTTCAAGGACGACGCCGAATTAAACCCGGACGCGCAACCCTTGCAGCGTGCGGCAAAGGGCGAATTTGTCAGAGGCTTCGAATGCGAAATGGCGCTGCCCGGCGGGGCGCGCGCGACGGTCTTGATGTCGGCGACGCCGCTTCTCGACGAAAACGGAAAGCCGCGCGGCGCAATCGCGACATTCCTGGATTTGCGGCAGAAAACGCACTGAAACGCGGGCGTCCGTGGGCAGTGTCTCAGTTTGCCGTCATCACCGGGCCGCAGCGTCCCGCGAGCGGAGCGAGCGGACGACGCTGCGAGACCCGGTGATCCATGATGGAGCTCGGCATACACGGTCAGTCTTATGGATTACCGGGTCTCGTCCGCGCCACGGCTCGCGTTCCGCTCGCCGGGCGCGACGGCCCGGTAATGACAAAAAAGTCAAACTGAGACACTGCACGTCCGTGCCGCCGCTTGACAGCTTTTGCTATATTGATTATATTCCTATCACCCTTTCCCGTCGAGGAGCGCGCTCATGAGGCGTCATCGGTGCGGGGAAAGGTCCGGCGCCTGCTGTTCCGCTTCGCAAGCGGAGCACCGGGACGGCCACGGGACCCCGCCTCCGGCCACTACGAGCCGGCGCGAGGAGCTCGCTGACGGAGAGGTTTCGGCCTCACGAAAAGCGCGGCCCGGGCCGAGAAATCGCCGTGCTGGAGCGCTGCGAAGCGCGCCTCTCGAGAAAGAGAGGCAACGAACGGAAGGCCCGTGCGCCAAGCGGTGCTCCGGCCCCCTCGTATTAACGCGCTTGGCGTTTACGCCATTCGCGAAAAAATCCGAGGGCTGTGGGGAAAGAATGCCCGGACGCGCGAACAGCGCGGGCGCGGGGATAATGGCGCTCGACTGGACGGCCCGGGATGCGGCGCCCTTCAGCGCGCCGCATCCCAAAAGATAAAGGCGTCAGACGCCGTAGAGATAATTCGGCAGCCAGAGCGTCATTCCCGGCCAGAAATACATGATGATCATGCAGAGAATGACGATCAGCATGTAGGGCATCATGCCGGAGAAAATTTGGTTCAGCGTGACGTGTCTCGGTGCCACGCCCTTCAGATAAAACGCCGACATTGCAACCGGCGGCGACAGGAAGGCTGCTTGCAAATTCACGAACACCAGCGTGCCCCACAGGATCGGGTCGATGTTGAAGTGTTTGAGCAGCGGCAGGAAGATCGGGACGAAAATCACGATGATCTCGGTCCATTCCAGCGGCCAGCCGAGAATGAAGATGATCGCCTGCGAGAGGATCATGAATTGGATGGGTGTCATGTTGAGCGAGAGCACCCATTGCTCGACCAGCGCCTGCCCGCCGAGAATGGCGAAGACGCCGGAAAAAAGCGCCGAACCCACGAACAGCCAGCACACCATCGCGGTGGTTTTCGCGGTCAGGAATACGGCTTCCTTCGTACGCTTCCAGTCGAGTGTTTTTGCCTGAAAAGCGAGCAAAAACGCTCCTGCTGCGCCGACGCCGGCGGATTCGGTCGCGGTCGTGATGCCGAACAGGATGACCGCGAGCACGACGACGGTCAGAATCCCGAGCGGCATGATCGAGGTCGAAAGCAGCTTGATCACTTCGAGCCGCTCGGCATCGAGCCGCAAGTAATAGCGGACCTGCCAAATCGCGGCGAGCAGCACGATCACCCCGAACGACCAATAGAAGCTCGGGGGCGGGCCGAGATCGGACTCGGTCGGCGGTTTTTGCGCGAGGCCGGGCGTTCCCAGCTGCTGCACGCCTTCGACCGCCGCTTCGGGGCCAACTTGCGGGTGAATCACGACATACCACCAAGTCAGCGCGAGCGTGCCGGCGACGAGCAGGAACGGCACCAGCGAATAGGCGAAGCTCGAAAGCAAGGTCCAGTACGTCACGCGGCCCTTGCCGGTTTCGATTTCGAACGCGCGCGAAGGCGAGACCAGCGCGGCGGCAAGTCCGGCGAAAACATTTGGCGAATAAGCCGCCTGGAATTTCCGCAGCCAATCCGAGACGGGTACTTGCCTTTGTGCCTGCGGCAGCGGCGGCGCGATCTTCGGGTTCAACATCGCCCAGCCGACGATATAAATGAGATAGAGAAGCGAAAGGAAGAAGCCGGGGAACATCGCGGCCGCGTAAAGCTTCACGACGGATTGTCCGGCGACCGCCGCATAGACGATGATCATGACCGAGGGCGGGATCAGGATGCCGAGCGTGCCGCCCGCGGTGATGACACCGGAGGCGAGCCGCACGTCGTAGCCTGCGCGCAGCATCGGATTGAAGGCGATCACGCCCATCAGCACGACGACCGCGCCAACAAGGCCGGAGGCGATGCCCCAGAATGTGCAGACGAGCAAAGTCGCGACCGCGAGCGAGGCCGGCACGTTCCGGAAAGCAAGCTGGATCGAATAGAACATCTTATCGACCAGCGCCCCGCGCTCCATCACATATCCCATGAGCACGAAAAGCGGGATCGATACCAGAACGTCGTTGGTCATCGCGCCGTAAGTTCGCTGGACCATCAGGTCAAAGACCTGGTTCTCCGTGAACGCCTGGCCGGGCACGTGAAAGGCGATGTAGCCGAAGAACATGCCGAGGCCCATCAGGGTGAAGGCCGTCGGGAACCCCATCATAATCACGACCACGATGAGGCAAAGCATCAATAGCCCGAGTGCGGGGTCGCTCATTTTTGAAGGTCTCCACCCATGCCGCGCTGGCGGGCGGCTTCGTCGATTTGTTTGGCGCGCTCGATCGCAATTTTGCGGGACTCTTCATCGACAAATTCGCTGTGCGCGAGCTGTTCTTCGATGACGTCCGTCTCGGCAACGTCTTTCAGGCGTTCCGGCCATTCGCCGGTTCGCAGGCAGATGACGCAGCGGACGATCTCGGCGACGCCTTGAACCATGACCAGCGCGCCGGCGAGCGGGATCATGAATTTGAACTGCCAGACCGGCGGACCGTCGGCGGTGACGGTCGAATGTTCGTTGATCGACCAGGATTCGTGCGCGAAGATCCAGCCGGAATAGATCAGCGCCGCAATGCCGGGAATAAAGAAGACGATGTAGAGCACGAGGTCGAGCAGCGCCTGCGTGCGCGGACGCATCGAGCTATAGAGAAAATCGCCGCGTACATGCGCGTTTTGCGCCAGCGTATAGGCGCCGCACAGCATGAAGCAGGTGCCGTACAGCATGTTTTCGGCATCGAAGATCCACGCCGTCGGCGCGTTCAAGATGTATCGCTTGAAGACCTCGATGCAGACGACGGTCATCAGGATCATCATGAGCCAGGAAAAGGCTTTGCCGACCCATGTGCTGATGCCGTCGATCGTATGAAGAACGCCCTGGACGTTCATGCCGCTCCCCCTTGCGGATCGTCTCGGTAACGCAAGGCACCACTCCGTAATTCACGGAATGGTGCCTCGCGAGTTCGTAGCCTGATTAGATCGGCTTCTTCGCGTTCGGTCCGAAATAGTGTTCGAACGCCATGCGCCGGTTGACGACCGTGTCCTG
>JAJPHK010000143.1 GCA_021325315.1 Alphaproteobacteria bacterium | reverse complement strand
GGGGCCTTTCTCGCCGGTTGTGGCTGTGTCGATTTACGAACGATGGGAAACGGGTGGGCGGCACAACGGGAAGCAAAAGGCTCCCGAACATGACCGCAAATTCGTGATCGCGCTCGCGCGCGGCCTCGACGTGTTACGCGCCTTCAATTCGAACGACCATCTCCTCGGCAACCAGGAAATCGCGACGCGCGCGGGCCTGCCGAAGGCGACGGTTTCGCGCCTCACCTACACGCTCACCAAGCTCGGCTATCTCACGCATATTGAGCGGCTTTCAAAATACGCGCTCGCGCCGGGCGCGCTCTCGATCGGCTACGCAGCGCTTACCAGCATGCGCATCCGGCAGATCGCCCGGCCTTACATGCAGGAGCTCGCGGACTACACGGGCGCATCCGTCGCGCTCGGCAGCCGCGATAGGCTCGACCTCATCTATATCGAGCAGGCGCGCGGCAAGACTTCGTCCATGCTCAGGCTCGATCTCGGTGCGCGCATTCCGATCGCGACCACGGCGATGGGCCGTGCGCTCTTGGCTGGCGTGCCCGAAGACGAGCGCGAATGGCTGATGGCGCATATCGCGAAACGCGCGGGCAGCGGCTGGCCGATCCTGAAGAAAGGCATTGAGCGCGGGGTGAACGACTATCAGAAGCGCGGTTTCACGATTTCGGTCGGCGACTGGCAATCGGATGTGTGCGCGGCCGGCGTTCCGCTCGTGCTTGCCGACGGCTCCGGCGTCTTTGCCTTTAACTGCGGCGCGCCGGCCTTTCAGCTCACGCGCGAGCGGCTGGAGAAGGATATCGGCCCGCGGCTCGTGCACATGGTGCGCAACATCGAGGCGGCGCTCGGGGGGCACTAGCGAAAATTTCTGTCATTCCGGACACCGCGACAGCGGCGATCCGGAATGACTGGATTGAGCTAGCGTGCGGGCTGCGGTTCTGTGCCGCCAAGATTGCGCCGCGGATTCCGGAGGTGCGCGGCGCCGCCGAGGCGGCGATGCAGCCGGTCCAGGAGCAAATAAATCACCGGCGTCGTGTAGAGCGTAAGGGCCTGCGACACGATCAGGCCGCCCACGATGGTGATGCCGAGCGGACGCCGAAGTTCGGAGCCCGGTCCGCTTGCGACAATCAGCGGGATTGCGCCCAGGATCGCGGCAAGCGTCGTCATCATGATCGGCCGGAAGCGCTCGATGCAGGCCTCGAAGATCGCCTGCTCCGGCGAGAGGCCGCGCTTGCGCTCGCCTTCGAGCGCGAAATCGACAAGCATAATGCCGTTCTTCTTCACGATGCCAATCAGCAAGATAATTCCGATAAAGGCGATGATCGTGAGCTCCGAGCCCGTGACAAGGAGCGCAAGCAATGCGCCGAGCCCCGCCGAGGGGAGCGTCGAAATAATCGTGAGCGGATGCGCGAGGCTCTCGTAGAGTACGCCGAGCACAATATAGACCGCGATCAGCGCGGCGAGAATGAGCAAGGGCTGCGCGCTCGCGACGCGCGCGGCGGCAAGCGCGTTGCCCGCGAATTCTGCATGCAGGGAATCCGGCGGATGCAGCTCCCTCACTGCTTGTTCGATATTGCCGGATGCCTCCTCCAGGGAAACGCCAGGCGCGGCGTCGAAGCTGATCGTGACTGCGGGAAACTGCTTCTGGTGATTGACGACGAGCGGGCTTAACGAACGCTCGATTCTCGCGACCGCCGAGAGCGGCACTTGCGCGCGGACTGCGGAGTTCACGTAGATCTGGTCGAGGTCGGAGGGGTCGGTCTGGAATTGCGGCCCGACCTCCAGGATCACCTGATACTGGTTGCGCGCGCCGTAAATGCGCGAAATTTGCCGTTGCGAGAAGGCATTATTGAGCGCGTTGTCGATATTCGCGATCGGAACATTGAGGCGCGCGGCCGCAAGACGGTCGATCACGACATTGGCCTGCAAGCCGCCCTGCTCGCGGTCGGTGGTGACATCAACGAGACCCGGCACTTTCTTGATGCGCTCGTAAATTTTCGGGAACCACTCTTTCAACTCGTCGAAATCCGCATCCCACACCGTGAACTGATAGTTCGACTGGCTTTGCCGGCCGCCGACGCGAACGTCGGACGCCGGGAAGAGAAAGACACGCAGGCCGGGGATGTGCGAGAGCCTGCCGCGCAGGCGATTGATGACATCCGCGGTCGTTTGATATTCGCGTTCGGCCAAGGGCTTCAGACTGATGAACATCCGGCCCTGATTGGCGGAGGGGTTGAAATTCGACGTGCCGATCGAGGAGCCGACGCCTTTGATCGCGGGATCGGCGAGTACGATGTCGAGTGCCTTCTGCTGCAGGTCTTTCATCGCCTTGAAGGAAATGTCGGTCGAGGCCTGCGTGCCGCCGAAAATGAGCCCGGTATCGTCCTGCGGGACGAACCCTTTTGGGGTTTTCACATAAAGCAGCACCGTAAGCGCAACGGTTGCGAGCACAGCGAAGAGCGTGAGCGTGTGGAAGCGAATGACGACGGCGAGCGTCCGCTCGTAAAAGCGAAGAATGCCGCCGAATACGGCTTCGACCAGCCGGTCAAAGCGCGTGGCATCAGGGCTCGGCGCCTCGCGCACAAAATAGGCACAGATCATCGGCGTCACGGAAAGCGACACCACGGTCGAAACCAAAATAGCGAAGGCGAGCGTCACCGAGAATTCGCGGAAAAGGCGGCCTACGATCCCGCCCATCAGCAGGAGAGGAATAAACGCCGCGATCAGCGACACGGAAATCGAAACCACCGTGAAGCCGATTTGCTTCGCACCCTCGAAGGCGGAGCGCAACGGCGATTTCCCCCTTTCGAGATTGCGGAAGCAGTTTTCGATCATCACGATCGCGTCGTCGACGACAAAGCCGACCGAAACCGCGAGCGCCATCAGCGAAAGATTGTCGATCGAGAAGCCTGCGAGCCACATCAACCCGCAGGTGCCCGCAAGCGAAAGCGGAACCGTGACGCCCGCCGCCACCGTACCCGAAAGGCGCCGCAGGAACACAAACACGACGATCATGACGAGCACGATCGTGCCCGCGAGCGTCCATTGCATCTCATGCACGCTCGCGCGAATCGTCTGGGTGCGATCCGAGAGCACGGAAATCTCGACGCTCGCCGGAATCCAGCGCCGGAGTTCCGGCAAAAGCTTCAGGATGCCGTCGACGGTTTCGATCACATTTGCGTTTGCCTGCTTCGTCACGATCAGGAGCACCGCGGGATCCTTGTTGAAGCGTGCGTCGGAGCGGCTGTTCCGGGTCGCATTCTGGATATCGGCGACGTCGGAAAGGCGGATGACGTTCCCGTTCACCGTTTTCACGATAAGCGTCTTATAGCCCTCGACGGTGCGGAGCTGGTCGTTGGTGGCGAGCGATTCGCCGAGCCAGCCGCCGTCGATATTGCCCACGGGGCCGAGCGCATTCGTGGCGACCACGGCGGTGCGCACATCGTCGGGCGAGACGCCCATTGCCGCGAGCTGCGTGGGATCGACGCGGAGCCGAATCGCGGGCTGATCGGCGCCCGACACGGTGACTTCAGCGACGCCCTCGACCTGCGACATGCGCTGCGCGATCACCGAATCGGCTACGTCATAGATTGCACTCGCCGTCATCGTTTTTGACGTGAGCGCCAAGATAAGGATTGGCGCTGCGGACGGATTCACCTTGCGGAAGATAGGCAAGGTCGGAAGGTCGCTCGGCAAATCGGTCAGCGCCGCGTTCAGCGCCGATTGCACATCGCGCGCAGCCCCGTCGATGCTGCGGCTCAGATCAAACTGGATGGTGATGTTGCTCACCCCGAGCGCGCTCGTCGAGGTCATTTCGGTGACGCCCGCGATCTCGCCGAGGCGCCGCTCGAGGGGTGCGGCGACCGTCGCCGCCATGGTTTCAGGATCGGCTCCGGGGCGGTTCGCGGAGACGCGAATCGTCGGAAATTCGACCGAAGGCAGGCTCGCCACCGGCAGAAAATCGTAGGCGACCGCGCCCACCAACATCAGCCCGATTGCGAGAAGCGAGGTGCCGATGGGCCTGCGGATAAAGGGCGCGGAGAAATTCATCGCCTACTCCGCGGCCTGCGGCGGGTATTTCGGCCGCGGCTTGGGCTTGGCGCGCTTTTCCGGGGGCTTTGGCGTGAGCCAGGCGAGGCGGTCCTTCACGCGCTCCATGGCGAGATAAATTACGGGCGTCGTATAGAGCGTAAGCAGTTGCGAGAGCAGGAGCCCGCCGATGATGGTGACGCCGAGCGGATTCCTGAGCTCGGAGCCTGTGCCGCTTTCGAGCGCCAGGGGCAGCGCGCCAAAAAGCGCGGCGAGCGTCGTCATCATGATCGGGCGGAAGCGGAGAAGACTCGCCTTCACGATCGAATCGCGCGCGTTCAAGCCTTCTTCTCGTTCGGCCTCGAGCGCAAAGTCGATCATCATGATCGCGTTCTTCTTCACGATGCCCATCAGAAGCACGATGCCGATCAGCGCGATGATGGAAAGGTCATAGCCGAGCGCCATCAGCGCGAGGAGCGCGCCGACGCCCGCTGAAGGCAGCGTCGACAGAATTGTGAGCGGGTGAATCGCGCTTTCGTAGAGAACGCCAAGCACGATGTAGATGGTGACGACGGCGGCGAGGATCAGCCACGGCTCGCCTTGCAACGATTTCGCGAATTCCGCCGCGTCTCCGGAATACGTGCCGATCACGGAATTTGGCATGCCGATCTCGCGCTGCGCCCGCGAAATCACGCTGACCGCGTCGCCCAGCGAAGCGTCGGGCGCGAGATTGAAGCTCAGCGTCACCGACGGAAATTGCGCCTGGTGCGCGATCGCCAAGGGCGCCGTCGTTCGCTCGATCGTCGCAACTGCCGAGAGCGGCACCTGCGCATTATTCGCGCCGGGGACATAGAGTTTCGAAAGACTGTTCGAATCGGCCTGAAAACGCGGCAGCGCTTCCAGGACGACCCGGTACTGGTTCGCCTGGGCGTAGATCGTCGAAATCTGCCGCTGGCCGAAGGCGCTGTTCAGCGTGTCGTTGATCGCCTGCATCGAAACGCCGAGGCGGCCGGCGGTTTCGCGGTCGACGACGACGTTCGTGCGCAGGCCGCCGTCCTGCGATTCCGAGGCGACCTCGCGCAGGATGGGCGAGCTGCGCAGCCGGTCGAGAAGTTTCTTCGACCACGTATTCACCTCGTCCGCATCCGTGCTTGCGAGCGTGTACTGGTACTGAGCGCGCGACGAGCGCGTCGAGATCTGGATGTCCTGCACCGGCTGGAAATAAACGACGATGCCGGGAATTTCGGCGACGCCCTGTTTCAGGCGATCGACGATTTCGCCCGCGACCGCGCTTCGCTCGTTGCGCGGGCGGAGCGTGATCGTGAGCTTGCCCGCGTTCGGCGTCGGGTTCACGGGGCTCACGCCGACGACCGAGACGACATTGGTGACGTCCGGGTCGCGCGAAACAGCGTTCGTCACCAAGCCCTGCAGCCGCTGCATTTCGACGAAGGAGACCTCAGGCCCTGCTTCGGTCACAGCGGAAATCAGCCCCGTATCCTGCTGCGGCAGGAAACCCTTGGGGATCACGATATAAAGCAGGACCGTCGCGGCGAGCGTGGCGAAGGTCGTAATCAGCGTCTTGCGCTGATGCGCGAGCACCCATTGCAAGCTCGTGCCATAAGCTTGCACTGTCCGATCGACAAAGACATTCAGCCTCTCCGCGAACGGGTTTCTTCCCCGCTCGGGCACGTGCCGCAAAATCCGGCTGCACATCATCGGCGTGAGCGTGAGCGAAACGATCGCCGAGACGACAACCGCAATCGTGAGCGTCAGCGCGAATTCGCGGAACATGCGGCCAACGAGGCCGGTCATGAACAGAAGCGGGATGAAGACCGCGATCAGCGAAACCGTCAGCGAAATTACGGTGAAACCAATTTCACGTGCGCCGGAAAGCGCGGCCTGGAAGGGGTTTTCGCCCTCCTCCATGTGGCGGACGATGTTTTCGATCATGACGATCGCGTCGTCCACGACGAAGCCGGTGCCGATCGTGAGCGCCATCAGCGACAAATTGTCGAGGGAGAAACCGCAGAACCACATGACGCCGAAGGTCGCGATCAGCGACAACGGCAGCGCCACGCCCGCGATGATCGTTGCGCGAATGGTGCGGAGGAAAATCAGCACAACAAGCACGACGAGGAACACCGAAAGCACGAGCGTGAATTGCACATCGCGCACCGAAGCGCGGATCGTGTCGGTGCGGTCGGAAACGACCGTGAGCTTCACACCCGCGGGCATCGCGCGCTGCAGCCGCGGAAATTCCCGCTTGATGCGCTCCACCGTGTCGATCACGTTCGCGCCGGGCTGGCGCTGAATGTCGATCACCACTGCGGGCTTGCCCTGGTACCAGGCGGCGACCTTTTCGTTCTCCAACCCGTCGACGATATTGGCGACGTCCTTGAGCAACACCGGCGCGCCGTTCTTGTACGTAACGACCACGTCCCTGTAGTCGCTCGCCTGCGTAATCTGGTCGTTCGCGCCGATGGCGTAGGCCTGATGCCGGCCGTCGAGAGAGCCTTTGGGCCCGGCGACATTCGCGCCCTGAATCGCCGTGAGCACGTCCTGCAAGCCGAGCCCGTAGGCGGCGAGCCGCGAAAGGTCGGCCTGGATCCGAATCGCAGGCCGCACGCCGCCCTGCACCGAAACATGGCCGACGCCGTTCACTTCCGCGAGACGCTGCGCGAGCAGCGTGTCGGCGAGATCGCTCATGGCGCGGATCGAAACGGTGTCGGACGTAAGCGCGACGGTGATCACCGCCGTGTCGGCGGGATTCACTTTGGAGTAAGTCGGTGGATACGGCAGATTTCTCGGCAATGAGGAGCCCGCGGCATTAATCGCGGCCTGCACATCCTGCGCGGCTCCGTCGATGTCACGGTCGAGATCGAACTGCAACGTGATCTGCGAGATCCCGAACGAACTCGACGAGATCATGCTGGAGAGCGCCGGGATCTGTCCGAATTGCCGCTCTAAGGGCGCGGTGATGAGCGAAGCGACCGTATCGGGATTGGCGCCCGGAAGCTGAGTCGTGACCTGGATTGTGGGGAAGTCGACCTGCGGCAACGCGGAGACCGAAAGCCACGAATAGCCGAGGATGCCGCTCAAGAGCACGGCGAAGCCGAGAAGCGAGGTTGCGATCGGCCGGCGAATGAATGGTGCGGAGACATTCACGTTACTGCTTCTCCGAGCGCTTGCGCTTTCCTTCTCCCCGTTTCTTCTTTTCCCCCGTATCCGTGTTTTCGGGCGCAGCCGCGCTTGCATTGCCTATCGTGATCGCCGACCCGTCGGTGAGCTGTGCGAAGCCGGAGGTCACGACCTTGTCGCCGGTGTTGACGCCGGTCGCGATCACGGCGCGCGTATCGTCTTGCTGGGTGACGGTCACGTTCCGCATCGCGACCTTGTCGCCGTTCACGACGTAAACGAACGTGCCCTGCGGCCCGCGCTGCACGGCGGCAGTCGGCACGACGGTGGCGTTCTTCAGCGTGTCAATCAGCAATTGCACGTTCACGAATTGTCCCGGCCAAAGCTGCAAATTCGGATTCGGAAATTCCGCCTTCAGCTTCACCGTGCCAGTTGTCTGGTCGACCTGGTTATCGACGACCTTGAGTTGGCCGCGGTCGGTGACCGTAACGTTGTCAGCCGCCAGGCTTTCGACCGTGAGCGGCCCCGCGGCGAATGCCTTGTTCACGCGCGGGAGCTCCTGCTGCGGCAGCGTGAAGATGACGGAGATCGGCTGAATTTGCGTGAGCGTGACAATGCCAGTCGTGTCGGAAGCGCGCACGATATTGCCCTCGTCGACATTGCGGATGCCGGTCCGGCCGGCGATCGGTGCGACGATCTTTGTGTAGCCGAGCGTCGTCGCGGCGCTCTCGATCGCCGCCTGATCCTGCTTCACTTGCGCGGTCAGTTGCTCGACAAGAGCCTTCTGCGTGTCGCGCTGCTGGGTGGTTACGGCATTGGTGCTCGCGAGTTTAATGTAGCGCTCAAGGTCGATCTTGGCGTTCGCGAGCTGCGCTTCGTCCTGCGCTTTTTTCGCGACCGCCTGATCGTAGGCCGCCTGATAGGTGGCGGGATCGATTTCGGCCAGCACATAACCCTTCGGCACGTCCTGGCCCTCACTGAACAAGACTTTGATCAGCTTGCCGTCGACCTGCGGCAGCACGGTGACGGTGTTCAAGGCCTTCGTGGTGCCGACGCCGTCGAGATAAACGGGCACGTCCATGGTTTGCGCGTCGGCCACCAGGACCGGCACCGGCCCGTTCGCGCCGCCACGGCGGCCGCGGCGTGCTTGCTCGTCACCGCCAGCCTGCAAATAAAGTGCGGCGGCGACGGCGATAAGAACCAGCGCGAACAGCCCATAGGCGATGTAACGGCGGTCTTTGGTCATTCTTTGGGCGCCGGCACGGGGATGCCGCTCCATACATAGCCGCCCGTCGCCGCGGCGATTTCCGCGTTGGTGGGCGGCCAGCCGCCTCCCAGTGCCTGATAAAGGCTAACGATCGCTTGCAGCCGTGCAAGCCGCGCCTGCACGAGCGCGTCGACCGCCTGGTACAGGGTTTGTTGCGTCTGCAGGACCGTGACGAGATCGACGGTTCCCTCGCGCAATCGCGTCTCCGAAATCTCGAAGGCGCGGCGGGAGGCTTCGACGACTCTCGTTTGCAAGCGCTCGAATTCGGTTTGCTGCTTTACCGCGATCAGCGCCTGATCGACGTCGGAGAAGGCCTGGATGACGGTCTTGCGGTAGGTCTGCAGCAGCTCTTCCTGCCGCCCTTTCTGCTGCTCAAGATTGCCGAGCAAAGTGCCAGCGTCGAAAATAGGCTGCGTGATGCTAGCGGCAAGCGAGAAGAACGCCGACTCCGGGCGAATGAGACTCCTGAGAATCGCGCTCTGCCAGCCATCCTGTCCGGTGAGCTGGATGCTCGGCAGAAAGGCAGCCCGCGCCGCGTACACATTCGCATCGGCCCCCGCGAGATTGGCTTCCGCTTCGCGAATGTCGGGACGTTGCGTGAGCAACTCCGACGGCAACCCCGGCGTCACGCGCGGGATGGCGATTTTCCGCGCCGAGCCGCCACGGATGTTCACCCGCTCGGGCGGGCGTCCGACGAGTACTGCGAGCACCGCTTTATTCTGCTCCACCGTCTGCGTGTAGGTGGGAATGAGCGCACGCTGCTGGGCGACCAGCGCTTCCTGTTGCGCCACTTCCAGTCCGCTCGTCGTTCCCGCCTGCAGCCGCTCGCGAATGAGATCAAGAATGCGCGTGGCGGCGCGTACATTTTCGCGCGCGTTGTTCAGGCGATCCTGCGAAGCGAGTACCAGGAAATACGTGTTCGCGACGCTCGCGACGGTCGAAAGCGCGATCACTTCGCGGGCGTAACGGCTTGCCACCGCGGAGTCGCGCGCGGCTTCGAGCAGGGCGCGGTTCTTTCCCCAGAAATCGACTTCGTAACTCGCGGAGAGCGAGAGCGAGTACAGATTCCCTTCGCGGCGGCCGATGCCGGTATTGCTCGTGCCGCCGCTCGTGGTGAGCGAGCGCCGCGAATGCGTAAAGTCGGCATTCCCATCGACCATGGGAAGAAGCGCTGCGCCCGCGATTCTCGCCTGCGCATCCGCCTGCGTGATCCGTGCCGTGGCCGCGGCGATGTCGAGATTGGCGGTCTGCGCTTCCTCGATCAGCGCGGTGAGCTCGGGCGATTTAAATCCGCGCCACCAGTCGAGCTGCGGCAAAGCCGCATCGGATTTTCCCTTTGATGCCTCGCGATAGGCCTCGGGAACATCGGGCACGGCGTCAGGACGGCCGACATTGGGGAGGAAACAACCGGACAGGCTCATGGAAAGCGCGAGGACACAGGGCAATATCGCCTTGCCGCCAAATGGCGAAGCGTTGCTGCGCGTCTCATCCCCCTCTGTCACGTTCCGCGTCCATCCGCCGATTCAGCGATCGGGCTTGATGGTAACACGCGCGGAGGAATATTCCGCGAGTTTCGCGCGGCCCGCGGGAGACATTTTCGCCGCAGCCGCCGCAATCTCCTCATGCAGAAGCGCGATGAAGCGCTGATGCTTCATACGCGCGTCGGCCATGGCCTTGCGCGTCACCTCGATGTTGTAAGGCTGGGCGCGAAAGCTCTCCTTGATTTCGGCAACCGCGCGGTCGACCTCGGCGCGCGAGGCATCGAGCGTGGCTGCATTGTCGCGATAGGCCGCGCGCATGATCTCGGCATCGGCGGGCGGAAGCGTCTGCGCGATTCGCTCGATCCGTGCGCCGGCGCTTCTGTCGATCGTGACCGTAACGACCGAAGACGGCGCGAAATAGGAGCGCGCAACCCACGTCGCCGCGATCGCGACGAAGAAGAGATTGAGCGCAACCGAAATCAGCGTGAGACGCTTCGCGCGGCGCCCCTCCTGCAATATTTCCGGCGTCACGGCGCTCATGTGCGAACTCATGGCCGCACTCCTGTGATCGGATCGGAATCGAAGACAAGCGAGCTACCGTCGACTTCAGCGATGACCATTGCACTCGATTTGCGCACGCTCAGATTCGGCGTCATGAAGCCGACCATGCAACCGATCAGCGTGACGCCGCAGAGCGCGGCAAGCCGCGGCCAAGCCGGCGCGAAATCTCGCGTCAAGAGAAGCGACGGCCAATGATCGAACAACGAGTGACGCTGGCGCGGCAGCGGGCCGTCAAGCGATTTCAGTACGCGCGCGGCCGTTGCTTCGTCGGCTGCGCCGTCGCGATGCATATGCCGGGCGATGATTTCGTCCAAAAAATCGCTGGTGCGATTCATGTTCCGGTCTCCTTAATCCCCATCATCCATCCTCAATTTGACCCGCAGCGCGCGGCGGGCGCGCACGAGCAAAGTCTCGAAGGCCGAAGCGGACGTGCCGAGAATAGCGGCCGCTTCGGCATTCGAAAGCTCGTCACCATAAGTGAGCGCGATCGCGCTCCGTTGTCGCGCGGGAAGCTCTGCGATCGCGCTTGCAATAAGCCGGTCTTGCTCCGCACGTTCCATGACCTGATCCGCCGGCGGCGCGGGGTCGGGAGGATCGCCCGCGGCTTCGAGCGGCGCGAAAGGAGCGCGGCGGGTTCGGTTGAGCGCGAGATTGAACACAATGCGGTAAAACCAGGTGCGGAAGAGCGCTTCCGGCCGCCAGCGGGGAGCGTTGACCCAGACGCGCAGAAAAGCTTCCTGCACGACCTCCTCGGCATCGGCGGGATTGCCGCAAATGCGCCGTGCGAGGGCGACGGCGCGCGTCGCATAGCGGGGCGCAAGCGCACGAAAGGCACGCTCATCGCCGCGCGCGATGCGAAGCATGAGCGCTTCATCGCTTGCCTCATCCATGCCGGATGTTTACCGGCGAGAAGCGGCGAAGGAAACGCGGCGACAGAACAAGCGGCGGGCTCGAACACAGAAATAGCTCGTTTCGGTTGGCGGTAGAGGGCCGTAAGGGCGCCTTTCGGTCATTTAAACCCCTGAAGGGGCTAAATCCTGCGGTGCGGAAAAAGCCGGATTCCGGCCATATCCCGGCTCAAAAAAGCTTGAGCTGCCGGTCTTCCGGCTGCTTTCGGCCGGTCTGCGCGGCCTGATGCCTCACCAGCTCCTCCTCGATCCGGCTCAGGAACGGCGAGGGATTCTGCGCGTTCAAGCGGCCGCGGATGAGACGCTTCAAGGCACGGCTCAGGATGAGCCGGTCCTTCGCCCGGGTCATGCCGACATAAAACAGGCGCCGCTCCTCGGCGGCGGCCGTGTCATCCAGCGAGCCCCAATGGAGAGGGAGAATCCCGTCCTCAAGGCCGACGATAAAGACAACGGGAAATTCAAGGCCCTTGGCGGCGTGTAAAGTGAGCAGCGAAACGCGGTCGGCACGCGGATCGTAAAGATCGACTTCGGCCGCGAGCGAAAGCGTGTCGCGGAAATGCGCCGGGTCGTGTGCGCAAGACTCGGAGAGCGCAAGCAGGCGATCAAGCGCAACATCAAATGCGCCGGGCGGGAAGGCCGGATCCTGCTCGCGGCATTTTTCCGCGGCGGCGCGCAGGCTTGCGGGCAAGGACTGTTTTTCGTCCCGCATGCGGTCCATTGCCGCGAGCAAGGCTCGAACCGCAGGATCGGCGGCAAGCGGCGCATGGGAATGCTTCTTGAAAGGAATCCCCGAGCGCGCGAGCGCTTCGACAAGCGGAGCTGACTGCGCGTCGGTACGGTAAAGGACCGCGAAATCGGAGAAGCCGAGGCCCGCGTCCGGCCTGCCGGTCGCACGCCTGCTGTCGATCGAGAAAAAGTTGTGTCCGCCGATCAGGCGTTCGATCGTCTGCACGACGAATTCAGCTTCCGCCCGCTCGGTGGGCGCCGCGTGGATTTCGATCTTCTCGTGCATGCCGCGCACGAGCTCGGCGATAGTCTCACCTTCTTGCGCGCTGATCATTTGCGAGGAAGCCAAAACGATCGTGCCGGAGGAGCGATAATTGCGTTTGAGCTGAACCGTGACAGCGCCGGGATAATCGTGCCGGAAGCGCTCGAAGGCGGACGCATCGGCGCCACGGAAGCCGTAGATCGCCTGGTTCGGATCGCCGATCACGCAAAGATTGTTCTCGGAGGCAAGCAGGCGGACGAGCCGGTACTGCTCCTCGTCGATGTCCTGGAATTCGTCGACAGAAATCGAGCGGAAACGGTCGCGGTAGAAATCCGCGAGCGTCGCATCGGATTCCAGCGCACGTATCGCGAGAGTGACGAGATCATCGAAGTCGATCCAGCCGCGAGCTTCGAGCGCTTCGCGATAGACGGATAGCGCTTTCGCCACCTCGCCTTCCGGCACGGTTTGCGTTCGCTTTGCTTTTGAAATCGCCCGCAAGAGGCTTTCGGCGCGTGGCGCCGGAATCGCCAGCGCTTCTACGAGCAGCGCCCCGCGCTCGGCCTCGGCTGCGACGCGGAAGTCCCGCGCAAGTCCCGCGACTTCCGGGTGCGCGCGCAGGATTTCTAGTCCGAGCGAATGGAAGGTGTGAACTGCGACCGGCTTCGTGCCCGGCGGCAAAAGCTGTGCGAGCCGCTCGCGCATTTCCGACGCGGCCCGGCGCGTGAAAGTAACGGCGAGGCAGCTTTCGGGAGGCAGGGCGCACTCGGCGATCAAATGCGCAATCCGGTGCGTGAGCGTGCGCGTCTTGCCCGAACCGGGACCGGCGAGGATTAGAAGCACGCTGTCCGAGGCTTCGGCGGCCTGGCGCTGGTCGGCGTCGAGACCGGCGAGGATGCCCACATCGTCCGCGCACGGATCAGAAGCGGACGATTGGCCGGACATGGCAGCGTTTCTGGATTCCGGGCTCGCATGCTTTGCATGCGCTCCGGAATGACGTGTTTGCTTATCTGCCTTTCTCTGCATAGGCGGTGCGTCGAACAACGCGGCGCCCATCGTGCGTCGTTTCAGCTCCGATTCTTCAAACAGGCGGATCACACCATATTCGCCGTCATAGCCCGCCTCGCGGATCACTTGACCTGCGCGAAGCCTTGTTACCGCTTCGGCGAGAAGCGAGGAGCCGGAGCGCGCGATGTCCTCGACCGGCAGCTCCTGCAACACCGGAAGCTCCGGGCCGAGGGAAGCTATCGTGCGCTCGTATTGCTCCGCGACTTTCTTCGACGCGGGGCCGCTTGAGACGAGTTCCGACAGGATTTCGGGAAGCGACACGAGATTGGAAACCTCGCCCGCGGTCGCAGGCGGCTTTGCTTCGGTTTCATTCCGGTCGGCGAGCGCCTCGACCCGGTGCAGGACGCCGATCGTCATCGGCTCGCCGCAAACCGGGCAGCGACCGCCGAGCGATTTGGTTTCCTTCGGGTCAAGGCGCACTTCGCATTTGCGGTGACCGTCGAGATGGTATTTCCCCTCCTCCGGGAAAAATTCGACGGTGCCGACATAGCCGCGGCCTGTTTTGAGCGCGCCGCGGATCGCGAAATAGTTCATCTCGCAGTCGAAGGTCGTCGCCTCGCGGCCGACCTTGCCGGGCGAATGCGCATCGGAATTCGATACGAGCCGGTAGCGGTCGAGCATAGAGAGCCGCCAGTTCATCGGCGGATCGGACGAGAGCCCGGTCTCGACCGCGAAAATCTCGCCCGCAAGATCGCCGTAGCATTCCTCGATCGAGTCGAAGCCCGACTGCGAGCCGAGAGCCGCGAACCAAGGCGTCCAGATATGCGCGGGCACGAAATAGGAATCGGGATGAGATTCGAGTGCTATCTCGAGAAGATCGCGCGAATCGAGGCCGAGGATCGGACGGCCGTCAGAAGCGATGTTGCCGATCCGCCCGAGCCGACCGGCGATCCTGTCCATCGTCGCGAAATCGGGTGCGTAGATGAGGTGATGGATCTTCCGCGTCTTCTCGCCCTTCTTGTAGATCGTAGATATCTCCACCGAGAGCTGGAAACGCACGGGCGTGCGGCACGCGGCGGGGAGCTGCGCGAGAATCGCTTCCTCGATCTCGGGCTTCAGACGAAACAGGCCGGGCTCGGCGGGAACGAGCTTCTCTTTAATTTCCGCGCGCCATGCGGGATGGACGAAATCGCCGGTGCCGACCACGGCAACACCCTTTCTGCCCGCCCACCAAGCAAGATGCTCAAGATCGAGGTCGCGGCTCGTTGCGCGCGAATGTTTGGAATGGATATGCAGGTCAGCGTGAAACCGCATCGCCGCCCAGTATAAAGTGGCGGAATACGAAGGCCGATCAAAAATCCCGCGCAGAGCACAGGTTTCATCCGCTTGAAATAAACAACATTAAGTGTCATGGCCGGGCTTGTCGCCCCAAGTCGGGTTTACCCGACTTGGGCTATTAAAAATATCGAACTCGGGCATGCCCGAGTTCGAATGCCATCCACGTCTTTTCTGACGTGCCTTTGTTAAGGCGTGGATGCCCGGCACAAGGCCGGGCATGACAGTGAATTTACGCCTGCGCTACGAACTTCTTGTTCGTATAAGCCTCGAGCCCCTCCACCGAGCCTTCGTGGCCGTAACCGCTCTCTTTGATACCGCCGAAGGGCGTTTCGGCCATGGAGATCGTGAAGGTATTTACGCCCACCATACCCGACTGAAGCGCGTCGGAAATCGCGTTCGCGGTCTTGGTGCTCGTGGTGAACGCATAGGCCGCGAGCCCGAATTCGAGCGAATTCGCGCGCGCCACCACCTCATCAAAGGTCTTGAACGGAATGATCGGCGCGACCGGGCCGAACGGCTCCTGGGTCATCAGCTTCGAGTCGTCCTGGAT
The DNA here is from genome assembly GCA_021325315.1 of Alphaproteobacteria bacterium. Taxonomy (GTDB): domain Bacteria; phylum Pseudomonadota; class Alphaproteobacteria; order Rhizobiales; family Xanthobacteraceae; genus Palsa-892. The sequence continues at coordinate 2,027 of JAJPHK010000143.1, read as the reverse complement.
GTCGGTAACGACGGTAGGCTCGAAGAAATAGCCCTGGTTGCCGTGGCGCGAACCGCCGGTTCTGACCTTGGCGCCGCGGCTCTGACAGTCAGCGACGATGTTCGCCATTGCATCGAGCCGGCGCGCATTCGCCAAGGGGCCCATTTTCGTGTCCTTGTCGAGCCCGTCACCGAGCTTCAAGGATTTCGCCTTCTCGGTGAAGCGCTCGGCGAATTTCTTATAGGAATTCTCCTGCACGAAGAAACGCGTCGGCGAAATGCAAACCTGGCCCGCGTTACGGAATTTACCGGCCGCGGCGAAGTCGGCGGTTTTTTCCGGATCGACGTCATCGAACACGATCACCGGCGAATGGCCGCCCAATTCCATGGTCGCGCGCTTCATGCCGCCGGCGGCGAGCTTCGCGAGATGCTTGCCGACCGGAATGGAGCCGGTGAAGGAAATTTTCCGGATTTCCGGCTTCGACAAAAGATGCTCGGAGACTTCCGCCGGCACGCCGAACACAAGATTCAGCACGCCCTCAGGCAGACCGGCGTCGGCGAAAGCTTTCGCGAGTTCCACGGCCGTGCCTGGCACTTCTTCCGAAGCTTTCAGAATGAGCGAGCAGCCCGCGCCGAGCGCGCCCGCGATCTTGCGCGCGGGCGTAATTGCCGGAAAGTTCCACGGCGTGAACGCGGCGACAATGCCGACCGGCTCCTGCGTCGTGAAGGTGCGGGTGCCGGGAAGGCGCGACGGGATCACGCGGCCATACGCGCGTTTTCCTTCTTCCGCCATCCACTGGATAACGTCGGCGGCGGCGCCCACTTCGATCTTGGCCTCGGCAAAAGGCTTGCCCTGCTCCTGGGTGAGGATCTTCGCGATATGCTCGGCGCGCTCGCGAATGATGTCGGCGGCTTTCGCCATGACGCGGCCGCGCGCCCAGCTATCGGTCTTGCGCCAGACCTCGAAGCCTTTCTTGGCGGCTTCAAGCGCCTCGTCGAGATCGGCCTTGCTCGCATGCGGGAGCTCCGCGAGCGTCTTTTCGTTCGCGGGATTGACGACCGCTTCCGCCTTGCGGCCTGCGCCGTTCGACCACTTGCCGCCGATGAATAATCCAAGCTCCGTGTACATCGCGTTCCTCGCCACTCGGTTGTCGGGATTTGGCGGGGACTTTAAGGCATTTCGCGCTTTCCGTCACGGTGCACGGGGTGCATGGCAGCCCCACCGCTCGCTGCGCTCGCTTCCCCTACCCCCCACTGAACTCGGGCTTGCCCGAGTTCGGCACTTGGAAATGCCGAAGTCGGATAAATCCGACTTCGGCGCGGGGGAGGGATAAGGGAGGGGGCGGCGCTAAAACGCACTACCGCGGGGTTGAAGCGATCTCCGCGAGGGGCTTCCCGGTCTCGAGCATACTCTTCAGGCTTGCGAGAATCTTCGGCCAGCCGCCGGCGACTTTCTCGATGAATACGGAGCCGGTCTTGTCGATTTCGTGCAGGACCGTGAGCTTCACGGAATCGGCGACGGGCTCAAGCTCGATTGTGCAGCGGGAATAGCCCTCGGCTTTCAGCTCCGGCATAAATTCGTTCCGCCATTTGATGACGAGGCGTTTCGGCTTTTCGATCTCCAGAATTTCGCCGGTATCGGCGACGCGGCCGTCGTCGAAGATCATTTTCCAGCCGGCGCCCTTTTTCCATTCGCTCTGCATGGTGACGCCGAACCAGTAGATCTTGGTGAACTCCGGCTTCAGCAACGCCTCCCAGAGCTTCTCGGGCGTGGTACGGATGTAGGTCACGTACACAAAACGATCAGACATAGACGCTCTCCTCGGTACTCCGCTTGGCGTTCTGCGGCGCCTCGTCCCGATGACAGGGCGTCTGCGACAGCGGGATGTCGAGCGCCGCGCCGGTCTCCAACAGGCTCTTCAGATTCGACAGCACCATCGGCCAGCCCATGCCGACGCGTTCGAGGACCTTCGATTTCGGCATATCGCTTTCATGCGTCACCGTGAGGCGGAGAGCGGCGCCGGCCTGCTCGATCTCGAACGTGCAAAG
>JAJPHK010000146.1 GCA_021325315.1 Alphaproteobacteria bacterium | reverse complement strand
TTCGACGCGAAAAGCTGGGCGCAGTTTTTCCTGAAGTTCATGATTTCGCACGAGGCGGTGAATGCGGTCATCCCAGGCACCGAGGACGCCGCGCATATGAAAGACAATCTGGGCGCAGGCCTGGGCCGGTTGCCGGACGCCGCTATGCGCAAGCGGATGGCGGAATTCATGGAGAAGCTATAAATTACATATTATATTGTTGTTATTCTATAATAACAAATATTTTTTGTAATCTATTTATATTCACTCTTGATAAGTGTAATTTTTGTGCTAGCGTCGGGACATGACAAAGCATCCCGACCAGCAAGCCTTCTCCGAAATTCTTTCCGCCTATCTTGCCACGCTCGATCTCGCCGGCCGCGTTGCCGCCGCGCGGGCACAGATTTTCGGCCGGCTCGTATTCACGACGAGCTTCGGGCTTGAGGATCAGGCGATCGCGCACGCGATTTTATCGCAGGATCTCCCGATCGACGTCGTTTCGCTCGATACCGGGCGGCTGTTTCCCGAAACCTACGACGTCTGGGTCGAGACCGAGCGGCGCTACGGCGTTCGCATCCGCGCCTATTTCCCCCGGCAGGAAGCGGCGGAATCTCTCGTCGAACAGCAGGGCTTCGGCGGCTTCCGCACCTCGCTCCAAGCGCGCCACGCCTGCTGCCATGTGCGCAAAGTCGAGCCGCTCGGCCGCGCCCTAAAGGACGCGGCGGCCTGGATCACGGGCTTGCGCGCGGGTCAGTCACCGGGCCGCGCGGATACGCCCGCGGCCGCTTTCGATGCTGAGCGCAATCTGATCAAAATCAATCCGCTGTTCGACTGGACGCGCGAGCGCGCCGTGAGCTACGTGCGCGAAAACGCGATCCCCTATAACGTGCTGCATGACAGCGGCTTTCTCTCGATCGGCTGCGCGCCTTGCACGCGCGCGGTCGCGCCGGGCGAGCCGGAGCGCGCCGGCCGCTGGTGGTGGGAAAACGAAAGCCAGAAGGAATGCGGCCTGCATCTGCGCGGGGTGCCGGCCCCGGCCGGGAACGGCGCCGAAGCCCGGAAGCCGGCGCCATGATGTCCGCCGTCCGCCGGCTTGCACGCGGATACGAGACCCACGCTCGTTCCGCCGCGAAGGCGATCAGCTGGCGCGCTACCGGCAGCGTCGATACTTTTCTGGTGAGCTATGTCATCACCGGCAACGCCACTTTCGCGGGCTCAATCGCGGTCACCGAAGTCCTGACCAAGATCGTTCTCTATTACCTGCACGAGCGGGCCTGGTCGCTGGTGATCTGGGGCAAGCAGGCCTGAGCGGCGGCTTGTGGATAGCGGGAGAATCCTGCTTCCGCCGGAACAAAGCCGTTTCACTATCAAGCGTTCAGCCGAAAGGACTGGCGGCAGCCGCATTTGCCGCCTAAATCGTTGTATGCGCTTTTCGCAGGCCTTTCTCGATGAAATTCGCGCCCGGCTGCCGGTCTCGGACGTCGTGCGCAAGCGCGTCCAGCTCAAGAAAGCGGGGCGCGAATGGAAGGGCCTGTCGCCGTTTAATCCCGAGAAGACGCCATCCTTTTTTGTGAACGACCAGAAGGGGATGTGGTTCGATTTCTCGTCGGGGAAAAACGGCTCGATCTTCGATTTTTTGATGCTGACCGAAGGCGTTTCGTTCCGCGAGGCGGTGGAGCGCTGCGCCGCCCTGGCCGGCGTGCCGATCCCCGTCGCGGGCCCGGAAGAAGAGCGGCGCGAGGCGAAACGCAAGACGCTTTATGAAGTGGCGGAGCTCGCGGCGAAATTCTTCGAGGAAAATCTGCAGGCGCGCACCGGTGCGAAGGCGCGCGGCTATCTCGCCGACCGCGGCATGTCGCCGGAAATGCAGGCGCGCTTCCGCATCGGCTACGCACCGGCGGAGCGTTTTGCGCTGAAGGAATTTCTCGGCGGCAAGGGCGTCTCGAACGAGGACATGATCGAGACGGGACTCATCATTTCCGGTGACGATATTCCCGTTCCTTATGACCGCTTCCGCGAGCGCGTGATGTTTCCGATCGCCGACTTCAAAGGCCGCGTCGTCGGCTTCGGCGGGCGGGCGCTCGCGCAAGACGCACAGGCGAAATATCTGAACTCGCCGGAGACGACGCTCTTTCACAAAGGCTGGCTGCTCTATAACGGCGCGAGCGCGCGGGCCGCGACGCAGAAGAACGCGCCGCTGATCGTCGTCGAAGGTTATGTCGACGTGATCGCGATGGTGTCGGCGGGCTTCGAGGGCACGGTCGCGCCCCTCGGCACCGCGCTCACCGAAGATCAACTCGCGCTTCTCTGGCGAATGCAGTCGGAGCCGGTTCTTTGCTTCGACGGCGACAAGGCCGGACAGCGCGCGGCCTATCGCGCGGCGGAGCTCGCGCTGCCGCTTTTGAAACCCGGACAGAGCTTGCTGTTCGCGCTTCTCCCCGAAGGACAAGATCCGGACGATCTCATTCGCGCGGGCGGCGCGGAGGCGATGCGCGAAATTTTGGCGGGCGCGAAGCCGCTTTCGGAAATGCTGTGGCTGCGCGAAATCGAAAATGCGCGTCTCGATACGCCCGAGCGCCGTGCGGCGCTGGAGGCGCGGCTTTCTGAGGTCGTGCGCTCGATCACGGACGAGACCGTGCGCCGTTACTACCGCGACGATCTCAGGGCGCGGCTCTCGAAATTGCTCGCGCCCGCCGAGCCCCGCTTCGCGCCGCGCACTCGTTTCGACCCGCAATATCGGCGCGGGCGTTTTGAGCGCGGCGGCTCCCGCTTTCCGTCGCCCAAAATGGCGCTCACCCCCAGGAGCGGACAGCTTGCCGCAAGCCCGATCGTGCGCGGCAATCACTCGGCAATCCCGCCGCGAGAGGCATTAATCTTGCTTGCCGTGATGAACCATCCCTGGCTGCTCCACGAGCATGCCGAGGAATTTGTCGAGCTCGATTTTGTTCATCGGGATGCGGAAGCCTTGCGGAAGGCCATCCTGGCCGCCGCGGCTTCCGGCCACGCCAGCGATACCGAGGCTTTAAAAACAAGGCTTCAGGAGGCGGGGGCCACGGAACTCGTGACACGCATGGAACGTGCCATTTCGCATAAAGGGGACTGGGAAATTGGTCGCGAAACGGCACCCCAGGACGTCGCCGCCTGGTGGCATCAAATCCTGACCTTGCATCAAAAAATGCGTGCGCTATCTAGGGAGTTGCGAGAGGCCGAGACGGCGCTCGGCAACGACCTTAATGACACCAATTTTGCGTGGGTGCAGGACGTGAAGAAGCGTCTTGCCGTGCTTGAGGGGACCGAGGCCCTCATTGAAGGGTTCGGCGAGCCTTCGGGCCGTGCGGTCCGTACCATGTAAGGGCCCGGTTAAGGCCGAATCGGTATAGGGCAGGGATGTGATTCATCCCGCATAGGGTAGAGGGAGTTAACTCCCCTAAGTGGCGACGACGAGAGACAGGATTTTTCGGTGAGTTCCAAAGCAAAGATCAAGGCGGGTTCTGCCAAGAAGCCCGCGAGCGCAAAAGCCTCCGCTGCCAAGCGCGCTCCTGCAAAGAAAGACAGCCGCCAGGCGGCGCCGGCTGCCAAGAAGCCCGAGGCTCAGCCCGCGAAAGGCGGCATGGTCTCGAAATTTTTCCGCGCGCTCGTTGGCGGCAAGCCTGAGCCCGCGCCGGAGAGGAAGCCCGCCGCGAAAGCCGCGCCGGCAAAGCCCGCCGAGAAGAAGCCATTGAAATCCGAAGCGAAGGCGAAGGATCACGGCAAGAGCGCGCCGATCGCGCCCGTGCAGAAAGCCGAAACGAAAGCGCCAGCAAAAGCCGCGCCCGCCAAGCCCGCGCCTGCCGCGAAAGCGGCCCCCGCACCTGCCGCACCGGTGAAAGGCGCGAAGCCTGCTGCGGCCGTCACGCCCGCCGCGAAGCCGGCGATCCCCGCCGACGATCCGCGCCGCACGCAGATGGGCGTCGAAGCGATCCGCCGCGCGGCGGAAGCCGTGGGCGCCGCGACCGGCGCTTCCGCCTCGCCGAAGGATCAGGCGGCGCTTGCCAAGCAACAGAAAGAAGAAGCCGCCTCCGCGCCCGATGGCGACGAATCCGGGCCGCTCCTCGATCTTTCCGACGCCGCCGTCAAGAAGATGATCCGCAGCGCGAAGAAGCGCGGCTACGTCACCTACGACCAGCTCAACGAAGTGATGCCTTCGGAAGAAGTCACGTCCGAGAAGATCGAGGATGTGCTCGCGATGCTGAACGAAATGGGCATCAACGTCGTCGAGGCGGAAGAAGCCGAGGAAGAGGAAGATGACGATGACGACGACGAGACCGGCACCGATCTCGTCGAGGTCGGCGGCTCCAAGTCGCTCGCAACCACCAAGAAATCCGTCCCCGGCGAGCGCACGGACGATCCCGTTCGCATGTATCTCCGCGAGATGGGCTCGGTCGAGCTCTTGTCGCGCGAAGGCGAGATCGCGATCGCGAAGCGCATCGAGGCCGGCCGCGAGGCGATGATCGCGGGGCTGTGCGAAAGCCCGCTCACCTTCCAGGCGATCATCATCTGGCGCGACGAGCTCGC
>JAJPHK010000047.1 GCA_021325315.1 Alphaproteobacteria bacterium | reverse complement strand
GCCCGCCTCTCGAAAGAGAGGCAAACGGAAGGCCCGATGCGCCGTAGCGGCGCTCCGGCCCCCTCGCTTTCTGAATGAAGCGAGGGCTGTGAGGGAAGAATGCCCGGGGCGCGTGAAAAACGCGGGTGCGGGAACGATGGCGCTTGGGCGAAAGCAGCAACTGATAGCTCCTGAAAATCGCTCCATGGATTCTCCTCAAACTTGAACGATCCCCGACAAGCTTCAAAAACCTTGCGCGAGCGTTCGACGGTGCAACAGGCCGACGGTTAACATTGCAAATGTCCGGTAAGGAATTTCGCAAGGGGCGGGGCTCAGGGTGGGCATCGTAAAAAAGGGGCCCGATGCCGCTCGATATCCCAACCCTCGTGATCGTCTCCATCTTCGTGATGGCGATTCTCGGACTGCTGCTCCTGCTCGCCTGGGTGCAGGACCGTTCGATTCAGGCGCTCGCCTGGTGGGGCGCGGCGTATCTCATTGCCGGCCTTTCGATCGCGATGCTCTCCGGGCAAATCCCGATCAATCAGGCGGTTTCGAACGATATCGCGAGCGCGCTCCTGTTCGCCGCCTGCGGGCTTTCCTGGAGCGGCGCGCGGCTCTTCGACGACAAGGAAATCCGGCCGTTTGCGATGTTCGCCGGCGCGCTGATCTGGCTTCTTGCCTGCCTCATCCCGGAATTTTCGACCTCCACGATGGGCCGCATGATCGTAAGCTCCGTGATCGTCTCGAACTACACGCTGATCACGGCCTTCGAGCTCTGGGGCGGGCGCGGCGAAAAGCTCGTCACGCGCTGGCCGGCGGTGATCGTGCTCACCCTGCACGGGCTCATTTTTCCCGCGCAAATTCCGCTCACGATGTGGCAGCCGGCGAGCCGCGAACTCGCCTGGCTCTCGACGAGCTGGATCGCGATTTTGGCGCTCGAAACGCTGCTTTACGTGATCGCCAGCGCCTTCATCGTGCTCGCCATGGCGAAGGAGCGGAACGAGAAAATCCACAAAACCGCCGCCACTATCGACCCGCTCACCGGCATCGCCAACCGCCGCGCGGTGGTCGCGAACGGAAACAAACTCATCCGCACCGTCGCGCGGCCGGGACGGCCCGTAGCCGCGCTCATGTTCGATCTCGATCATTTCAAGAAGATCAACGACCGCTTCGGTCACGCAGTCGGCGACAGCGCGCTGATCGTGTTCGCGCGCACGGCCACCGCCAATCTGCGCTCGACCGATCTCGTCGGCCGGCTTGGCGGCGAGGAATTCGCGGCGATCCTGCCGAACATGAACGCGGACGAGGCGCTTGCCGCCGCAGACCGTTTGCGGCGCGCTTATGTGGAGGCCGCCAAGGAAATCGACGGCCAGCCGGTGATGGGCACGCTCTCGGCGGGCGTCGCGGTTACGACCGATTCCACGCTCTCGGTGGAAGCACTGCTCGCGCGTGCGGACGAGGCGCTTTACAGCGCGAAAGAAAGCGGCCGCAACCGCGTCGTCGTGGCGGGCGAAAAAATTGCGCGCGCAGCTTCCGTTACGGAAACTCCGAAGATCGCGCCGGCAATGCCGAAAACGCCGGTATTGACGGTCGTTTCCACGCGTCAGGCTTCAGACGAGGCGGCATGAATCTTAAGCCCGGACGACCGGAAATCCTCAAATTGTATGCAATGCGCGGAAGCTTTCATAAGCGCCGTATCGCAGGATCGTCGTGCTTAACCGGCGCAGGTAAAGGGCGGATAGGTCAATGAATTTGGATGTCGGTACGCTGTTTTCAGTGACCGTAATGGTCATGGCGCTATTGGGCGTTTTGCTCATCGGCACCTGGCTGCAAAACCGCGGCATGCGTGCGCTCGCCTGGTGGGGCGCAGCGTATCTCATCGGCGGCATGTCGATCTGGATGCTCGGCGCGCGCGGATCGGTGCAAGACCTGCTCTCGATCGACATCGCGAACGCTCTCCTGTTCGTCGCGATGGGTCTTACCTGGAGCGGCGCGCGGCTTTTCGACGGGCGCGGCGTGAAGCCGGTCGCGATGTTCATCGGAACCTTCATGTGGGTCGGCGCCTGTCAGATCCCGGGATTCATGGCGTCGCTCGATGCGCGCGTCGTACTCTCCTCGATCATTATTTCCGGCTACACGATGGTGATCGCGTTCGAATTCTGGCGCGGGCGCGCGGAGCCCTTGGGCTCGCGCTGGCCGGCGATCATCGTGCTTGCCGCGCATGCCTGCCTGTTCCTGCTGCGTATCCCGTTCGCGCTTTCGGCAGTCTCGCACGGGGAGCCCATTCCGCTCTGGGAAAACGGCTGGCTCCCGATCATCATTCTGGAATCGCTCCTCTACGTCATCGCATTCGCCTTCATCATGATGGCGATGGCGAAGGAGCGCCTTGAGTTCAAGCAAAAACTCGCCTCGCTGATCGACCCGTTGACGGGGCTCGCGAACCGGCGCGCGTTCTTCGACGAAACGATTCGACGGCTGGAGAAGGGCTCGAAAGACCCGCGTCCTTTGGTGGCGATCTTGTTCGATCTCGACCGCTTCAAGAAAATCAACGACCGTTACGGCCACAGCATGGGCGATCTGGTGCTGAAGATTTTCGCGGAGAAGGCAAAAGCCAATCTCCGGCCGGGCGACTTCCTGGGGCGGCTGGGCGGCGAGGAATTCGCCGCGATCCTGAGCGGCTGCGAGTTGTCCACGGCATTCGCGCTCGCCGAACAAATCCGCATTTCCTTCGCAACCGAGTTAAGCCATGGTCGCTACAATGTCGGGGCCACGGTTTCGGCGGGGCTGGCGGTGCTGCACGATTCGGAAGTGGAAATCGACACGCTGCTCGCGCGCGCGGATCACGCATTGTACGCGGCCAAGGCGCGGGGCAGAGATCGCGTGGAGATCGCCGACAGCGACCGCGCACATGCCTGGCCGATGCCGCGTCCGCCGGCGGTGCAGGAGCCGGTTCTCGTCTCGAGCCCGTCGATGGTGCCGAGCGCGAACGTCCGTTCAAAAGTTGGAGTTCGTTAACCATCTCGGCTCTAACCTCGTCGCATGATGATGCAGACGAATCGTGCGATGAGCGAACGCCTCGCGCAGCTGGAAGCTGCGGCCGAAGGCGCGGGCCGTGCGTTAATCTGCCCGCACCAGTCTTCGGAAGAGCTGCACAGCGCGCTGATCGGCGAATATCTGCGCGGCCACGCGTTCAAGCAGACCGCGGGTTTTATCGCGGGAATCTTCGCGTTCGCAGCGTTGCTTATTTTGTTCTGACCGGCGTTCCCGAAACCCAGCTTGAAGCTTTTTGAGCGTACCAGCGGGCGAATTTCGAAACCTGCGGCAGCACAAGATCAGCCGCGGCGCGGAGCACGCGCGTGACGATGCGGCGGCCCGTGGGCTCGATATAACGCCAGATCAGATACGAGGCCGCGATCACGGCAAGCGTCACCAGCGGGACAAGCACGGCCGCGGAGAAATGGCCATGCAGCCGATTGAAGACGATATAGCCGATATGCTGGTGCAAAAGATAAAGCGGATAAGTGACGCCGCCGAGGGCGAGCAAAAGGCCTATGGGCAGAGGTAGGCTGCGAATGCGGCTCGCGAGCGCGACCAGCGCGATCGAGAGCACGGTAAGCCCGATCATTACGGATGGCTTGATCTCCGTCGAATAATGCACAGCCGTCTCGCGGCCGCCTACGAGCGCTTCGCTACAGGCGATCACCGTGGAGACGACGACCAGAAACGGCGCCTGCCAGCCGCGGCGGCCGCCCGCGATATCGGCGAGCAGCATGCCGGCGCAGAAGAAGCCCGCATATTCCGTCATGAACAGGTGGCGCAGAAGGTAGGAATGGATCAGCGCTTCGTTGATGAGTGCTACTGAAAGCCAGCCGAGCACGATATCGTCGATGCGCTTGGGGAACTGGCCAAGCGCAATGAAGAGCGCGAGCCAGCCGTAGAACGTAATCTCAATCACGATCGACCAGTAGGCACCGTCCATGAACGGCTGCCGGAAAGCGGGCGCCAGCATGGTTAAATTGGCGAGCCAATGCGGGATGGACGTCTCGAAACGGGGCGCGCCGAGGAGCCAGGTCGCAAGGAAGGTTAACGTCGTGCAGACGAGGAAGGCGGGCCACAGGCGGCCGGCACGGGCGATCCCGAACTCGACCGCGGTGCGGCCTATCGCTGACCGTGCGATTACAAAGCCGGAAATCACAAAGAAGAGCTGCACGCCGAACCAGCCATATTTCGCGACCGGTTCAAGGGCGGGAAGGGATACGGTGGTTAAATCCTCGGCGCGCGCGCCGCGATAACCATAGTGGAACAGCACGACCGCAAGTGCTGCGAAGAGCCGCAGAAGGTCGATCCCGGGCGCATGGTCTTGCTTGATCGGCGTACTCGAAGCTCGTGGCACAGCGGCTCTCCGTATCGTTTCGAAACAGAAGGCCGATACCGTTCAAGCCGCATGCCGGAACGAAAAAGGGGCGCCCGAGGGCGCCCCTTAAAGTTAACCGCAGGAGGAAGCTTAGTACGAGTAATACATCTCGTATTCGACCGGGTGCGGCGTGTGCTCGAAGCGGATCACGTCCTGCATCTTGAGGTCGATGTAGGAGTCGATGAAGTCCTTGTCGAACACGCCGCCCTTCAAGAGATAGTCGTGGTCGGCGTCAAGCGAAGCGAGCGCTTCGCGCAGCGAGCCGCAGACGGTCGGAATCTGCTTCAACTCGGCCGGCGGCAGATCGTACAGGTCCTTGTCCATCGCCGAGCCGGGATCGAGCTTGTTCTGGATACCGTCGAGGCCCGCCATCAGCATCGCCGAGAAGGCGAGATACGGGTTCGCCATCGGATCCGGGAAGCGGACTTCGACGCGCTTCGCCTTCGGGTTCGAAGTGTACGGGATGCGGCAGGAAGCCGAGCGGTTGCGCGCCGAGTAGGCGAGCAGCACCGGTGCCTCGAAGCCCGGCACCAGACGCTTGTAGGAGTTGGTGGTCGGGTTGGTGAAGGCGTTGATCGACTTCGCGTGTTTGATGATGCCTGCGATATAGGAGAGGCAGGTATCCGAGAGGTCGGCATACTTGTTGCCGGCGAATACGGGCGTCGAGCCTTTCCAGATCGACTGATGGCAGTGCATGCCCGAGCCGTTGTCGCCGTAGACTGGCTTCGGCATGAACGTCGCGCTCTTGCCGTAGATGTTGGCGACCTGGTGGATGCAGTACTTATAGATCTGCAGATGGTCGGCCATGGTGACGAGCGGACCGAACTTCATGCCGAGCTCGTGCTGGGCGGACGCCACTTCGTGGTGATGCTTTTCGACGACGACGCCCATCTTCGCCATCGCGCCCAACATTTCCGAGCGCATGTCCTGCGCCGAGTCCTGCGGCGGAACGGGGAAGTAACCGGCCTTGGTACGGATACGGTGGCCGAGGTTGCCGCCTTCGTATTCGGTATCCATGTTGGTCGGAAGCTCAATCGAGTCGACCCGGAAGCCGGTGTTGTACGGATCGGCTTTGAACCTCACGTCGTCGAACACGAAGAACTCGGCTTCGGGCCCGAAATAGACGTTATCGCCGACGCCGGTCGACTTCATGTAGGCAACCGCCTTCTTCGCGATGCCGCGGGGGTCGCGGTTATAGGGCTCGCCCGTGGTCGGCTCGAGCACGTCGCAAACGATCGAGAGCGTGGTCTCGGCGAAGAACGGGTCGATGCAGGCGCTGGTGGGATCCGGCATCAGGTTCATGTCGGACTCGTTGATCGCCTTCCAGCCGGCGATCGAGGAGCCGTCGAACATCACGCCTTCGGCGAAGGCCTCTTCGTCGAATAGGGTTACGTCGAACGTGACGTGCTGCCACTTACCGCGCGGATCGGTGAACCGGCAGTCGACATATTTGACATCTTGGTCCTTCATTAGCTTGAGGACGTCTTTTGCAGTCTTCATTTCATCTACCCCCTGTGGTGGTTTTGCTCCTCGGGCCCGAGTGAGCGTTTTCGAGTTGGGAACGGTTAAATTGCGTCGGTGCCGGATTCGCCGGTGCGGATGCGGATCGCCTCTTCGATGCTGGAAACGAAAATCTTGCCATCGCCGATGCGGCCGGTCTGGGCGGAGCGGCGGATCGCTTCGACGCCTTTTTCGACCATCTCGTCGGAGAGAACGATCTCGATCTTCACCTTGGGAAGAAAGTCGACGACATATTCGGCGCCGCGATAAAGTTCGGTATGTCCCTTTTGGCGCCCAAATCCTTTGGCCTCGATTACGGTGATGCCGGTGAGTCCAGCTTCCTGCAACGCCTCCTTCACTTCATCAAGCTTGAACGGCTTTATAATGGCCTCGATTTTTTTCATGGCGCTCCCTTGTTTGTCTGTCCGCCGCAAAAGCCTTCCGTCGCGCGAGCGGGTTTTTGCCCAGCTTGCGCGGGTGAAGCAGAGGGGCTGTAGCAGTTCCCATGCCAGCCTGCGCAGTAAAGAAAAAGAGATTTAGTTCCAGCGTGTTAGCCTGTTTGCGCATAGAATAGTCGAGTTGGCTGCAATTTGGATGCCCTCTGATTGGGCAACATGATGAAAATATATGCAATCGATGCACAACGAATGAGGGCCATAACTTGCATGAAGTTCTGACGCCTTCCGAGATGGGTGAGGCCGACCGGCTCACGATTGCGTCCGGTACCCCGGGCATAACGCTGATGGAACGGGCCGGGCGAGCCGTCGCGGAGGCCATCCTCACCGGTCACCCGGCGGGTACTCCGGTTACGGTGGTCTGCGGGCCGGGTAACAACGGCGGCGACGGTTTCGTGGCTGCGCGCGCACTCGCCGAGCGAGGCTGCGTGGTTCGCGTGATGTTACTCGGCGATCCCGGTGCCGTGACGGGTGATGCAGCGAACGCACTGAAGCGATGGCATGGCGAGCTTGAACCGGTTGACGCCACAGCGATCGGAAAGTCCGGGGCGATTATCGACGCATTGTTCGGTGCCGGGCTGAAACGGCCGATCGAGGGAGCTGCAGCGGAGGCAGTTGCCGCGATCAATCGAGCGAGTGAGGCAGGCGTGCCAGTGCTCGCTGTCGATCTTCCGAGCGGCATTGACGGCGCCACCGGTGAAGTGCGCGGCACCGCAGTGAAGGCAAACAAGACGGTTACCTTCTGCCGCAAGAAGCCTGGCCACATGTTATTGCCTGGACGCATGTATTCCGGCGATGTGAGCGTCGCGGATATCGGCATCTCGGATGCGATGGTGGCGCAAACCGGATCGAAGACGTTTGAAAACGTACCCGGCCTGTGGCTCGCCGCATTTCCGCAGCCGAAGCTCGATAGTCACAAATACGACCGCGGCCACGCCGTGGTTGTGAGCGGGCCGATGCACATGACCGGCGCGACGCGGCTCGCCGCGCGCGCGGCGCTTCGGGCGGGAGCCGGTCTTGTCACTGTCGCGGCGGCGAAAGACGCGCTGCCTGTCCTTGCCGCGAGCCTCACGGCGGTCATGGTGCGGCAGGCGGCGGGACCGGCAGGACTGTCCGCGCTTCTGAAGGATAAGCGCATGAACGCCCTGCTCCTCGGCCCGGCGCAAGGCGTGGGTCCCGCGACACAGAAAACGGTACTCGCAGCGGCGAAAGCGAAGCGCTCGCTCGTGCTCGATGCCGACGCACTCACGAGCTTCACAGGGCAGTCAAAGGCGCTTGGAAAAGGGTTGAAGCCGGCTGCCGCCGTTCTCACGCCGCATGAAGGCGAATTCGTGCGGCTGTTTCGCAGGGAGCCGGAAATTACTGGGATTCCATCGAAAATCGAAAAGGTACGCGCTGCAGCGAAAGCCATGGATCAAGTCGTTCTTCTGAAAGGCGCGGATACCGTCGTGGCCGCCCCCGATGGCCGGGCGGCGATTGCTGCGAACGCGCCGCCATGGCTCGCGACCGCAGGCGCGGGCGACGTGTTGAGCGGGTTCATCCTGGGCTTGATTGCGCAGGGAATGCCCGGTTTTGAAGCCGCCTGCGCGGGCGTCTGGCTGCATGGCGAGTGCGGAAAACTGGCCGGATGCGGGCTGATCTCGGAGGACTTGCCGGAAGTGCTGCCGAACGTATTACAGCGGCTTAAGCCATCCTGACGATCACAATGCCGGTCACGATTGCGATTGCGGACAAGGTCCGCCATTTTGTGAGCGGCTCGCGCAGGACGATGACTGAAATCGCAGCCGCGAACAGGACGCTGGTTTCGCGCAACGCTGCTACGAGCGCGATCGGGGCCTTTGTCGTTGCCCAGATGACGATCCAATACGCGCCGAACAACATGGCGCCGCCCGCGAGCCCGCTCGACCAGTAGGCTTGCAGGCACCGAATACGAGCATTTCTATTTCATGCTGGAGGCGGCGACGGCCGGGCTCGGTGTCTGCATCGCGCCTTGGCCGCTGGTCGCCGACGATATTCGCGCTGGCCGGCTTGTGGCGCCGCACGGGTTTATTCCTAGCGGCCAGGATTATGTCGCGCTCAGACGCGCGCGACGGCACCGTAAATCCTCCCTGTTTTGTGAGTGGCTACGCGAAGAAGCAGGGCAATTCGAGTCCGCGCCGGACAAGCATTAGGACTGCGGGTTTTCTGTTTTACCGAAGGCATGATCGAGCATGCCGAGCGCAATCTCACGCTCGCCCATGATAACGAAATTCGCCCTGTGCTTTTGCAGATGCTCGACCTCGGCATCGGAATGCGCGCGGGCGATGATGTCGAGCTTTGGGTTGAGCTTGCGCGCCTGCTCCGCAACTTGGCCCGCCTCGAAGCCATCGGGAATTGCAATGAAGAGCCAGCGAGCGGCAGGAAGGTTCGCAGCATTGATAATGCGCGGATCGGCGGCATTGCCCTGAATCACCTCGACGCCCGTTTGTCGGATCGCTTCGGCCGTCTGCTTACGATCCTCGATCACGAGATAAGGCAGCTTGTCCTCCCGCAAACGTGTCCCGAGGATCGTACCGACACGGCCGTATCCGACAATCACTGCATGGCCGGTGAGTTTCGTTTCCGGCAACTCCTCGGGCTCTTCGACAACCGGCTGCTTGGACGGCATGACATCGACGAGCTGGAGCCGCTTCTTCAGGTGCGTGATCGCGGCGAAATAGAACGGGTTCAGCAGAATGGAGATGATGGCCGCGGCTAAAATCAGATCCTGTCCCTGTTGCGGCAAAATATTCAGAACCCTTCCGAGGCTCGCCAAGACGAACGAAAACTCGCCGATTTGCGCGAGGCTTGCGCCGATTGTGATCGCGGTCGCGATCGGCTGCCGGAATATGCGCACAATCAGGTAAGCTACGGCTGGATTGAAAATCAGAACGACGAACAGGGTGCCGAGCAGCGCGAAGGGATTGTGCAGCAAGATGGCCGGGTTGAAGAGCATGCCGACTGAGACGAAAAAGAGGACGGCGAACGCGTCGCGGAGCGGCAGCGTTTCTTCGGCGGCGCGCTGGCTGAGCGTGGATTCGCTCAGCATCATGCCCGCGAAAAACGCGCCGAGCGCGAAGGAAATGCCGAAGAATTCCGATGCGCCGTAGGCGACGCCGAGCGCGATTACGAGAACGGCCAAACGAAACAGCTCACGCGAGCCAGTATGCACGATGAAGTGCAGGACTTCGGGAATGATGCGCTTGCCGACCACCAACATCAGCACAATGAAGCCGACGGCCTTCGCGAGTGTAATCGCGACGGCGCGCGCTACATCCCCCGGATCGTAAGGAATCCCGTTTCCCTTGGCGTTCATGACCTCGGCAATCGCAGGAATGAGCACGAGGGCAAGCACCATCAAAAGGTCCTGCACCACGAGCCAGCCGATCGCGATTTTTCCGCGTTCGGTCTGCACGAGCCGCCGCTCCTGAAGGGAGCGCGTCAGCACCACGGTACTCGCAATGGAGAGCGCAAGACCGAAAACGAAGCCTGTGCCGGCTGTCCATCCAAGGAGCTTCGCGACCCCCATCCCGACGATGGCCGAGAGCGCTGTCTGCAGGATGGCGCCCGGGATGGCGATGGCTTTGACCGACAGCAGGTCTTCCAGAGAGAAGTGTAGGCCGACGCCGAACATGAGTAGGATCACGCCAATCTCGGCGAGCTCGGCCGCAATCTGCTGATCCGCGATAAAGCCGGGCGTGTAGGGTCCGACGAGAATGCCGGCGAGGAGATAGCCGACGAGGGGGGATATCCGCAGCCGGTTTGCCGCGGTGCCAAAGAGAAACGCGAGAACGAGGCCTGCGACGACGGTGCCGATAAGGGGTGTGTGGTGCGGCATGAATCGCGCTTCCTGTCCTCTCCTCGTGTTTCAAGGATACCGGGTTCCTTATTGGAAAGCCTAGCGAAAATGAGCTTTCGAATCCGCTATTCCAGCGTATTTTTTGCACGCATTAATTTTTGCGCGCCCAATTCTGCGTGCTATATCCCCGCCGGGCCCGCGCTGGCGCTCGCGGCCCAGGCTTCAGACCCAAAGCCTCGCGGGCGTGGCGGAACTGGTAGACGCGCGGGATTTAGGTTCCCGTGACGAAAGTCGTGGGGGTTCGAGTCCCTCCGCCCGCACCAATTCACGCATTTGGAAAGAAGAGATCGATGCAAGTTACAGAAACCCTTTCGGACGGATTGAAGCGCGAATATGCGGTGGTTTTGCCTGCGGCGGAGCTAGACAGCAAAGCGAACGAGCGTCTCGCGTCCATCAAGGACCGGGTGAATTTGCCGGGCTTCCGTCCGGGCAAGGTGCCGATGCAGCATTTGAAGCGCATGCATGGCAAGGCCGTCATGGGCGAGGTGATCGAGCAGGCGATCTCGGAGGCGAACAACAAGATCGTCGCCGACAAAGGCCTCAAACTCGCGATGGAGCCGAAAATCACGCTCGCGAACGAGGACGAGAAAGCGATCAAGCAGGTGATCGAAGGCAAGGCCGATCTTGCTTACACGGTCGAGATGGAAATCCTGCCCAAGATCGAGCTCGCGGATTTTTCCAAAATCAAGATCGAGAAGCCGGTGGCGACGGTAACCGACGAACAAGTCGAAGAAGCCATCCGGAAAATGGCGGAGGGCACAAAACCTTACGTCGCGAAGGATGGCAAAGCTGCAAAAGGCGACCGGGTCACGATTTCGTTTAACGGAAAGATCGACGGCGTCGAATTCGAAGGCGGCAAGGGGGAAGACATTCCGGTCGTGATCGGTTCGAACCGTTTGATCCCTGGTTTCGAAGACCAATTGGTTGGGTTGTCCGCCGGTGAAAGCGGAACGGTGAAGGTGAAATTTCCCGACGACTATGCGTCGAAGGAAGTCGCCGGCAAGGACGCCGAATTCGCGGTTACGGTGCAGAAGGTGGAGGCGCCCGGCGAGGTCAAAATCGACGACGATTGGGCGAAATCGCTCGGTATGGAATCGCTCGACAAGCTCAAAGAGGTGACCCGTCAGCGTTTCGGTTACGAAAACATGTATGCGTCGCGCCTGAAGGCGAAGCGAAAGCTGCTCGACGAACTCGACAAGCTGCATCAGTTCGCTGTGCCGCCGACGCTTTTGGAGCAGGAATTCAACGGCGTCTGGCAGGCGGTGCAGAAGGATATGGAGCAGCGCGGCTCCAGCTTCGAGAAGGAAGGCACAACCGAAGAGGAAGCTCGCAAGGAGTATCGTCAGATTTCCGACCGGCGCGTGCGGCTGGGGCTTGTGCTCGCCGAAATCGGCGAGAAGAACGGCATCAAGGTCTCGGAAGAGGAAATGAACCGGGCGATCATAGATCAGGCTCGCAATTTCCCGGGGCAGGAGCAGCAGGTTTGGGACTATTATCGCAAAAATCCGATGGCTCTCGCCGAGCTGCGCTCGCCCATTTACGAGGACAAGGTGGTGGATTTTCTTCTGGAGCTCGCACAGGTGACCGAAAAGCCGGTCAGCAAGGAAGAGCTCTACAAGGAGGAGGACGAGGACGCGGAAGTTAAGGCGAGCGCCAAACCCGAAAAGAAGGGCGGCAAAAAGAAGAAAAGCTAACCCTCTTTCGCTTTCGAGGCGCGCGCCCCATATCGCCGTTCACCGGCTATGTTAAATTGCGAAGAATCGCGGCGTATATCCGTCCGCGGAGGAATTGAGAATGCGTGATCCGGTCGAAACCTACATGAATCTTGTGCCGATGGTGGTCGAGCAGACCAACCGCGGCGAACGCGCCTACGATATCTTTTCGCGTCTCCTGAAGGAGCGGATCATTTTCATCACCGGTCCCGTTGAAGACGCGATGGCCTCGCTGGTCATCGCGCAGCTTCTCTTCCTCGAAGCCGAAAATCCGAAGAAAGAAATCTCGATGTACATCAATTCGCCGGGGGGCGTGGTTACCTCCGGCATGGCGATTTACGATACGATGCAATTCATCCGCCCCGCGATTTCGACGCTTTGCGTGGGGCAGGCGGCCTCGATGGGTTCGCTATTGCTTACCGCCGGCGAGAAAGGCATGCGCCACGCACTGCCGAATGCGCGGATCATGGTGCATCAGCCATCCGGTGGTTTTCAGGGCCAGGCGACGGACATCATGCTTCACGCGGCTGAAATCCTCGCCTTGAAGAAACGGCTGAATGAGATTTATGTGAAGCACACCGGTCAGTCGCTCAAGACGATCGAAGACGCGCTTGAGCGCGATAAATTCTTGACCGCGGAAGGTGCCAAGGAGTTTGGCATTGTCGATAGCGTCATCGACAAGCGGCCGGTCGAAGAAGCGGTGAAAGTAGTATAGCCGTTCACGCGAGCTTGATTCGCTTTCCGCTCACGGAATGACGATTTCAGCTTCTGTTGCGAAATTCCGTTCGACGAAAGTGGCATTCGTGCCACGATTGCCGGAAAATTCGCAAAAATGGCAATTTTACCGCAGAAAAAATCGAGTTCCAATGCCTTCCGGCATTGCCTTTGCAGGCTCGAATGGAGAGGATTCGAGGCGATTCCGAGCGTAGTAGCGTTAATCGAATGTTGATCGACGCTTGGCTAGCATGTCTTGCTGATGTCATGCTTGAAAGGAATTCAGCGTAAAATTTCGGGTGCGGTATCCGAGAAAGCCGTGGAGTGAAGGAGAGACGGGAATGAGCAAAGTGAGCGGGGAATCCAAGAACACGCTGTATTGCTCGTTCTGCGGCAAGAGCCAGCACGAGGTTCGCAAGCTGATCGCGGGCCCGACCGTCTTCATCTGCGACGAATGCGTCGAACTCTGCATGGACATCATCCGCGAGGAGAACAAGACCTCGCTGGTGAAATCGCGCGACGGTATCCCGACGCCGAAGGAAATCCGCAAGGTGCTCGACGACTACGTGATTGACCAGGATCACGCGAAGAAAGTGCTATCGGTCGCGGTTCACAACCACTACAAGCGCCTGAACCACGCGACCAAGCATAACGACGTCGAGCTTGCGAAATCGAACATTATGCTGATCGGGCCGACGGGCTCGGGCAAGACGCTGCTCGCGCAGACTCTTGCGCGTATTCTAGACGTTCCGTTCACGATGGCCGACGCCACGACGCTCACCGAAGCGGGTTACGTTGGCGAAGACGTCGAGAACATCATTTTGAAGCTGTTGCAGGCCGCCGACTACAACGTCGAGCGGGCGCAGCGCGGCATCGTCTATATCGACGAGATCGACAAGATTTCGCGCAAATCCGACAACCCCTCGATCACCCGCGACGTGTCGGGCGAGGGCGTGCAGCAGGCGCTCCTGAAGATCATGGAAGGCACGATCGCTTCCGTGCCGCCGCAGGGCGGCCGCAAGCATCCGCAGCAGGAGTTCCTCCAGGTCGACACCACGAACATCCTGTTTATTTGCGGCGGCGCATTCGGCGGCCTTGAGAAAATCATTTCGTCACGCGGCAAGGGAACCTCGATCGGCTTCGGCGCGAAAGTCGCCGCGCCCGAGGATAGAAAGCCGGGCGAAGTGTTCCGGCACGTGGAACCAGAAGATCTGTTGAAATACGGCTTGATCCCGGAATTCATCGGCCGCTTGCCGGTCATCGCGACGCTCGAAGACCTCGACGAGAACGCCCTGAAGCGCATCCTCGTCGAGCCGAAAAACGCGCTCGTGAAGCAATATCAGCGTCTGTTCGACATGGAGAACGTGGACCTCTCCATTCACGAGGATGCGCTGGGAGCGATCGCGCGCAAGGCGATAGAGCGCAAAACAGGTGCACGCGGCCTGCGTTCAATCATGGAAGGCATCCTGCTCGACACCATGTTCGAGCTGCCGAGCCTCGAAGGCGTCGAGGAAATCGTTATCGGCCGCGAGGTGGTGGAAGGCGGGGCTCGCCCGCTCTACATTTATGCGGACCGCGCGAGCGATGCCGGAGCGCCTGCGAGCGCCTGATTTCGGGTTTGCCTTGCCGGCTGTGCAATACAGCTAGGCGCGAGCGTGAAATAGCGAGAAGTGCCTGGAAAACGCTGTAAATCCGGCGTTTCCAATCCTTGACTTCGGTGGGGTCGGTATCCACCTAATGGAGCGAAACCGATTCCGGTGAGGGTTTTCCAGGAATTTCAGCCTGTAAACGCGCCGACGAAAAATGTGGGCGCGAAGGAATCTTTCCGGGCAAGAAGAAAGAGGTCTCCATGACCACCCAAAAACCACGTCCCGCACTAAAGCCAGGCGCCACGCAGAATTTCCCCGTTCTGCCGCTTCGGGACATCGTTGTGTTTCCGCACATGATCGTGCCGCTTTTCGTCGGCCGCGAGAAATCCATTCGTGCACTCGAAGAAGTGATGCGGAACGACACCTATATTCTGCTCGCGACCCAGATGAATGCCTCCGACGACGATCCGGCGGCGGATGCGATCTATAAGGTCGGGGTGCTCGCGCAGGTGCTGCAGCTTTTGAAGCTGCCGGACGGTACCGTGAAGGTGCTCGTCGAAGGTATCGAGCGTGCGCAGATCAAGCGCTACAACGACCGGCCGGAATTCTACGAAGCGGAAGCAACCGTGCTGCCGAGCGAAATTTCGAGCCCGATCGAGGTCGAGGCGCTCGCGCGTTCGGTTGTGAACGAGTTCGAGAGTTACGTGAAGCTCAACAAAAAAGTCTCGCCGGAAGTCGTCGGCGTGATCTCGCAAGTGGAGGATTATTCAAAGCTTGCGGACACCGTCGCCTCGCATCTCGCAGTGAAAATTCCCGACAAGCAGGCAGCCTTGGAGCTGACTTCTGTCGCTGCGCGGCTCGAAAAAGTGCTTGGGTTGATGGAAAGCGAAATCTCGGTCTTGCAGGTCGAGAAGCGCATCCGCACGCGTGTGAAGCGCCAGATGGAGAAGACCCAGCGCGAGTACTACCTGAATGAGCAGATGAAGGCCATTCAGAAGGAGCTCGGCGACGAGGACGGCAAGGACGAGCTCGCAGAGCTCGAGGAAAAGATCAAGCGCACGAAGCTGACCAAGGAAGCGCGCGATAAGGCGAACCACGAGCTGAAGAAGCTCCGCCAGATGTCGCCGATGTCCGCGGAAGCGACCGTGATCCGCAACTATCTAGACTGGCTGCTCTCCATCCCTTGGAACAACAAGAGCAAGGTCAAGAAGGACCTCGGCTATGCCGAGAAAATTCTCGACGCCGATCACTATGGTCTCGAGAAGGTCAAGGAACGCATCGTCGAATATCTCGCGGTGCAGAGCCGTTCGAATAAACTGACCGGCCCGATCCTGTGTCTTGTCGGCGCGCCAGGCGTCGGCAAAACCTCGCTTGGCAAGTCGATTGCGAAGGCCACGGGCCGCGAATTCGTACGTGTGTCCTTGGGCGGCGTGCGTGACGAGGCTGAGATCCGCGGTCACCGCCGGACCTATATCGGCTCGATGCCGGGCAAGATCATCCAGTCCATGCGGAAAGCAAAGAAGTCGAACCCGCTTTTCCTCCTGGACGAGGTTGACAAGATGGGCGCCGATTTCCGCGGCGATCCGTCCTCGGCTCTGCTCGAAGTGTTGGACCCCGAGCAGAATTCGACGTTCAACGACCATTACCTCGAGGTCGATTACGATCTTTCGAACGTGATGTTCGTGACGACGGCGAACACGCTGAACATTCCCCCGGCGCTGCTCGATCGTATGGAAGTGATCCGCATCGCAGGCTACACCGAGGATGAGAAGGTCGAGATCGCGCGGCGGCATTTGATCCCCACGCAAATGACGAAGCACGGCCTGAAGTCCGAAGAGTGGTCGATCGACCAGGAAGGCTTGCTGCTTCTGATCCGCCGGTATACGCGGGAAGCGGGCGTCCGGAACTTGGAGCGTGAACTTGCAACGCTGATCCGCAAGGCGGTGAAGGAAATCATCGCCGAGAACAAGGCGTCGGTAGCGGTCACTGCCGGCAATCTTGAGAAGTATCTCGGCGTGCCGAAATATCGCTTCGGCGAAGCCGAGCTCGAGGATCAGGTCGGCGTGGTCACAGGCCTTGCCTGGACGGACGCGGGCGGTGAATTGCTCACCATCGAAAGCCTGATGATGCCGGGCAAGGGTAAGATGACCGTCACGGGCAACTTGCGTGATGTGATGAAAGAGTCGATCTCGGCGGCGGCCTCGTATGTCCGCTCGCGCGCGACGGCGCTCGGCATCAAGCCGCCCTTGTTCGACAAAAAGGACATCCACGTGCACGTGCCCGAAGGCGCGACGCCGAAGGATGGCCCGTCGGCAGGCGTTGCGATGGCGACCGCGATCGTGTCGGTGATGACCGGCATCCCGATCCATCGGGATGTTGCAATGACCGGCGAGATCACGCTGCGCGGCCGCGTGCTTCCGATCGGCGGTCTAAAGGAGAAGTTGCTTGCGGCGCACCGCGGCGGCATCAAGAAGGTCTTGATCCCCGAGGAGAACGCAAAGGACTTGGCCGAGATCGCTGACAACGTGAAGAGCGGGCTCGAGATCGTTCCGGTCTCGCGCATGGACGAAGTGTTGGCGCACGCGTTGACCCAAAAACCGGAGCCGGTCGAATGGGACGAGGATGCTGAGGGTAGCTCAGTACCCGTCTCCAAGCCCGGAGATGAGGACGAGGCTCCAGGAGTGATTGCCCACTAATAATATCAATGGGTTATGCAAATATATGAAAGCGGCAGATGAACTCTGCCGCTTTTTGTATTTTACTCCTCGCTCATCAACAATCTAGGAAAATAGCCGTTTTTCGGCCCAAAGGCCTTCTTTTTGCCCCGTAATCGGGGAACCTAGCGGCCCAATCAAGACTTGAGCTGAGGATTCGCCCCAGCCTCGCATTTAAAGGATCATTCCCGATGACCAAGAACGAACTGATCGCGCAGGTTTCGGACAAGACGCAACTAAACCGGAACGATGCCACCAAGGCGGTCGAGGCCACGTTCGACGTGATCACCGGCGCCCTCAAGCAGGGCGAAGAAGTGAAGCTTATCGGCTTCGGCAGTTTCACCGTCGCGCAGCGTAAGGCGCGCGAGGGCCGTAATCCGCGGACCGGCGAGCCGGTGCAGATCGCCGCTTCCAAGGCGCCGAAATTCACTGCCGGCAAGGGCCTCAAGGACGCGGTGAATTTTCCGTAGACGGAACCGCTATTTCAGACCTATACGGTCTCGTGCTCCCGCCATTGGCGGGAGCATTCGAGTTTTTGGGCGGTTAGCTCAGCTGGTAGAGCATCTCGTTTACACCGAGAGGGTCGGAGGTTCGAGTCCTTCACCGCCCACCAGTCATCCGGTGGCAGCCTTTTGCTTAACGAGATCGGCGAGGCGCGTTACCGCCCGAGTTAGCTTACCGCCAGGATTGGCCAATTCCTCGAGAATGGAAAAATGGTCGTGCCCTTCGAGCGGTAAAAGCTCGCTCTGCATGCCGGCTTTTTTCCGTGCGGTGTGATAATCCTGTGACTGCCGCTGAAATTCCGGCCTTTCCAAGAGACCGTAAGGAATGATCATCGGCTTGTTCTGCGTCGCAAGGTGCAGGATCGGGCTCATGGCATGTGCTTCGTCCGCTGTCATGTGCAGCGTATCGTTGACGTAGTTCAGCCGGCAGGGCTCGACGTCATAGAGACCGCTGATCGGAAACCCTGCGTCCGCTTCGGATACGGTCATTGCCGTCAGATGCCCGCCCGCTGACCAGCCGGACAGAATGATCCCGTTTTGTCCAACGCCGTGTTTCGGACCTTCCTTACGAAGGAAGCGAAGCGCGGCCCGGACTTCCTGCACGATCTCGGAGAGCTTCGCGTCAGGGGCCAAGGTATAGCCAATCATCGCGACATCGATGCCATGCGGGAGCAAACCCTCGGCCGTGCAGGCGAAGGTCTCCTTGCTGTTCC
The DNA here is from genome assembly GCA_021325315.1 of Alphaproteobacteria bacterium. Classification (GTDB taxonomy): domain Bacteria; phylum Pseudomonadota; class Alphaproteobacteria; order Rhizobiales; family Xanthobacteraceae; genus Palsa-892. The sequence continues at coordinate 3,106 of JAJPHK010000047.1, read as the reverse complement.
GTAGCCAATAACCGCCGTGAATAAAAACGAAAAAGGGAGCGTTCGCCGCTCCAGAGCGGTAAATGTCGATGAGATTGCGCGGTTTGGGGCCGTAACGGAGATCGAGCAATTCGTTTCGCTGTGCGCGCATGCGCGCGCTCCGTTCTGCATATTCGGCGGTTTTTTCTGCGCTGTTCTTGACGGCGGCAGCGTTGTTATACGCAGCGTCGAGTTCCGGGCGCGTCATTCCGCGCCAAACGATTTCGTTCATGGAACAATTACAGCCGATCGGATGCCGGGAGACAAGTGCGGCTTATACGCCAAGATGGCGATGAAGGATCTCGGGTGCCGCCTTGATTTCTGCGGCCGGACCCTCATGCACGATGTGACCGTTGTTGATGATGTACACGCGCTGTGCGAGCGTGAGCGTTGCCGCAAGGTTCTGCTCGACGAGAACGATCGTCTGTCCGGCATCGGCGAGATTGCGGCAGGCCTTCATCAAATCGCGAACAATAACAGGGGCGAGGCCTTCGAAAGGTTCGTCCAGCAGGATGATTTTCGGATCGCGCACAAGCGCGCGCGCAATCGCGAGCATTTGTTGCTCGCCGCCCGAGAGGTCGGTACCGCGGCTCGTGCGGCGCTCCTTGAGGCGCGGAAACATCTCGTAGATGCGTTCAAGTGGCCATTTGCTGGTCGCGGTGAGCCCGGCAAGCACGATATTTTCTTCGACGTTGAGGCTGCCGAAAATGCGCCGATCCTCGTGCACGAGCTGCATGCCGGCTTGCGCGATAGTGTGGCTTTTCTTGCCAGCGATATCGGCGCCGTCGAATATCACTTGGCCGGTACGCGGCGTGACAACGCCCATCAGACTCTTCAGCGTCGTGCTCTTTCCTGCACCGTTGCGGCCGAGAAGCGCCACAACCTCGTTCTTTTCGACGCGCATCGAGACGTCGAACAGGATGTGGGAGTCTCCGTAGTAGCTGTTCAGGTTGGTGACCTCGAGCAAGCTCATTCGAACACTCCATGCACGCCGCCGAGATAGGCTTCCTGCACCTTGGCGTTGCCTTTGATTTCATCGGGCGTTCCTTCAACGAGCACGCGGCCTTCTTGCAAGACTGTGACCCGCTCCACAAGCTCGAACAGCGAATCCATGTCATGGTCGATGATAATCATGGTGCGACCCTCGCTGATCGATTTCAGGAGCTTCACCGTTTCGACGCGTTCGCGCGGGCTCATGCCGGCAAGGGGTTCGTCAAGGAGGAGCAGACTCGGGGAATTCGCGAGTGCGAGGCCGATTTCCAGGCGGCGTTTTTCGCCATAAGCGAGGGCGGAGACGGGTGTATCGGCTCGGTCGGTCAAGTTGACCATGGCCAGCGTGTGCGAAACCTGCTCGTTCAGGCCGAGGATCTTGTCGGAGTTGCGGAAGAGATCGAGTTTGAATTTTCCGCGCAGCTCGGCGAGCACGGCGACAGTAATATTTTCCCGCACGGTGAGATGAGTGAAAAGCTGGTTGACCTGATAGCTTTTCGTGAGACCAAGCTGGCAGACATCGGTGACGTTCATGCCGGTAATGTCCCGCCCCTCGAACATGATGGTGCCTGAGGTCGGATGCACCTCGCAGGTCAGCATTTTGAAGAAAGTGGATTTACCGGCGCCGTTCGGTCCGATGATTCCGCGTAGCTCACCATGCTGAACGGTGAAGTCGATGTCGCTATTGGCGGCCAAACCGCCGTAGTGTTTCGAAAGACCTTTGGCTTGCAGGATGGGGCCCGTAAACCCGCTTGGCGCGCGATGATGCGAAGGCATCGGTGCCGCGACTGGCTCTCGCTCGACTTCAGCTTCGGCGGCTGCTTGTTGTTCGAGAGCGGTGACGCCGGGCTGAGGCGCTTCTTCGACGGGCTCCTCTTTCTTTCGGGTGCCGAAGAAAAGATTGTAAAGGTCGACGATGCCGCCGATCAGCCCACGGCGTAGGAAGCAAACAAGAAGGACGAACACGACGCCAAGCACGAGCTTCCAGGCGGCACCCAAACCTAGCGCGGCTTGCAGGAAGTCCTGGAGGAAGAGCCACACCGCCGCGCCGAGCAGGGGGCCAAACAGCGTGCCGGTGCCGCCGATCGCGGTCTGCATTACAAGCTGGCCCGAGGTGTCGAACATGAAGGCGTCGGGAGGCATGAAGGCTTGCAGCACGCCGAGCAGGCCCCCTGCGAAACCTGCATAAGCCGCTGCGATAACGAAGGCCGCCAGTTTATAGCTGTGAATGTTGTGGCCGACTGCGGATGCACGCAGTGGATTGTCACGGATCGCGCTGAAAATCGCCCCCATAGGCGACCGGATAATTCGCAACGCGATTACGATGCCGACGAAATAGCAGAGCGCAAGGAACTGATAGAGCGACCATCCCGTCTCGAACGAGAGATGGAACGAGCCAAAGTGGAAGCTCGGCGTGGGCACCCCTGGCAGACCGTTCTCGCCCCCGGTCCAATCAGAAAGCGGATTGAACTCAACGAAAAAGAAGACCTCGGCGATCGCGACTGTGATCATCGCGAAATAAATGCCCGTTCGCCGCAGCGCGATCAGGCCGACAAGATAGCCGACGACAGCGGCTGCGATCATGCCGATGAAAAGCGCGGTCACGACATGAGGGAAACCGGCGATCGTGAGGAGATAGGCGGCGACAAAGCCGCCGGTGCCGTAAAAAGCGGACTGGCCGAAGGAGAGGAGACCGGTAAACCCAAACAGGATATCGAAGCCGATCCCGAACAGGCCCCAGACCAGGATACGGTTCACAGTGTTTGGCGCGAAGCCGAGATAAGGCAGCACAAATGGAGCGACGATCAAACCGATAGCGGTCAGCGTTTCGATCAGAAAAGGACGTTGCTTAAGCATGGGCCGACCGTTATTCGCGGCCTTGCACGCCGAACAAGCCATGCGGCCTCAAAACGAGTACAATCGTCATGGCTGCGAACAGCATCACATAGGCGTAACCTGGATTCACCATCGAGGTGAGGCTTATGATTTCGCCAGCGATCAAACCGCCAATGATGGCGCCCGGAAATGAGCCAACGCCGCCGATGACAACGACGACGAAGGTTTGCACCAAGATTGCTTCACCCATGTCGGGCGTGAG
>JAJPHK010000175.1 GCA_021325315.1 Alphaproteobacteria bacterium | reverse complement strand
GGCGCGACGGCCCGGTAATGACAAAAAAGTCAAACTGAGACACTGACGTTCGCCGGTGTCATTGCCGGGCTTGTCACCCAAGTCGGGTTTACCCGACTTCGGCTTTTAAATGATCGAACTCGGGGCAAGCCCGAGTTCGATTGCCATCCACGCCTTTCTTGCCGAGCCGCCGCTAAGACGTGGATGCCCGGCACAAGGCCGGCCATGACGAGCTGATGGGAAAGCGATCAGGAAATTTTGTGTCTCAGGCCGCGCTCTTCCTGAGCGGCTCCCAGCCGACAGGGTCGACTTTGACGATGCCGGGTTTCTGACCGGGGATTTTCTTCTCAGCCACCCAGCCGAGTTTCTTGTCGTAATAGCCGACCGCACTCCACTCGTTCTCGCCGACGAGAAGGAGGAGCTTTTGCCCGGTCCTGGGTGCCGTTTTCATTGAAAACATTGCGCTATCAACTCCGCGATGAATCGTTGGTTCCATTCACGCGAGGGATAAGGCGAAAAAAAGACGGAACCCAAAATCTAGTGCAAAACCCGCTTGTTATGGGGGCTGTCCAGCGAAAAGGCGGGGATTTCGACGTCGAACGTCTCTCCTTTTTCCGTCTCCATCTGGTAGGTGCCCACCATCATACCGGTCGCGGTGGTGAGCGGTACGCCGCTCGTATATTCGAAGCTTTGTCCCGGCTTTAGCACCGGCTGCTCGCCCACGACCCCGGGTCCTCGCACCTCCTGTAATTTCCCGTGAGCATCGGTAATCCGCCAGTGGCGGGTCTTAAGCTGCACCGTCACCGTGCCGAGATTTACGATCTCGATCTTGTACGCCCAGAAATAACGCGCATGCTCCGCCGACGAGCGGTCGGGGAGAAAGGACGGCGTGACCGTGACCTGAATGCCATTCGTGACGGCGCGATACATGAACGGGAGTGAACCCGTTTCTTTCGCGCTGCGCAACAGGTCAAACCGCTTTCAGGCCGCGCTCCAGATCCTCCGCGAGATCGTCCGTATGCTCGAGCCCGACGGAAATCCGCAAGAGCCCGTCACCGATCCCCATCTCCGCCCGCGCTTCCGGCGTGAAGCGCTGATGCGTCGTCGTCGCAGGGTGTGTGATCAGCGATTTCGCGTCCCCGAGATTGTTCGAGATGCGGATCAGCCGGAGCGCGTTCGAGAAGCGGAACGCCGCCGCCTTGCCGCCGTCGAGCTCGAAAGAGAGCATGGTGCCGCCGCCTTTCATCTGCTTTCGCGCGAGCTCATATTGCGGATGATCCTTGCGGAATGGGTAGAGCGCTTTCTTCACGGCTTTCTTTCCCGCCAGAAAATCCGCGAGTTTTGCCGCGTTCGACTGCATCTTTTCGACGCGTAGCGGAAGCGTCTCGATTCCTTTCAACAGCACCCACGCATTGAACGGCGAGATCGAAGGCCCGGTTTGCCGCAGGAAGGTCTGCAAGTGATCGGCGACGAATTGCTGCGACGACAAAATCACGCCGCCCAAACAGCGGCCCTGGCCGTCGATGTGTTTCGTCGCCGAATACACAACGATATCCGCGCCAAGCTCGAACGGGCTTTGCAATACGGGCGTCGCGAATACATTGTCCACGATCAGACATGCGCCTGCGCTCTTCGCGATTTTCGCGATCGCCGCGATGTCGAGAATGCCGAGCGTCGGATTCGTCGGGCTTTCCAGCAAAAAGACCTTCGTCTCTTTCCGAACGGCGTTTTTCCACGCGTTCAGATCCGTGCCTTCGACCAGTGTCGATTGCACGCCGAAACGCGGCAGCAGTTCCTCGATCACATAGCGAATGGAACCGAAGAGCGCCTTCGCAGCGATGACGTGATCGCCCGCTTTGAGCTGGGAAAACAGCGAGGCCGTCACCGCCGCCATGCCTGTTGCAGTCGCGCGCGCGGCTTCCGCGCCTTCGAGCGCGCACATTCTGCCCTCGAACATCGCGACCGTCGGGTTCGAATAGCGCGAATAGATGAAGCCGTCTTCCTCGCCCTTGAAGCGCGCCTCGCACTGTTCGGCGCTCTCGTAGACGTAGCTTTGGGTGAGGTAGAGCGTCTCGGCGTTCTCGCCGAATTGCGAGCGCAGGATGCCGCCATGCACTAGGCGCGTTTCGGGCCGGAGGCCCTTCGGGTCGAGAACGGGGCGGGGTAGTGCGGTCATAGGACATGCCTCCAAAAGAAAAAACCCTTGCCGGGGAACGCCCGGCCGGGTTTCCGGCATGTCCCCGGCCTTTTAGCGAGTTGTTTAACGTGGCTGCAAGCCGGCCGGCTCAAATGGACCACGAATTCGGGGAGGGGATTACTCCGCAAAGCGGCTTGGCGTCAAGGCGGCTGCTCGCTAAGGCTTGATCGAGGTTACCTATGGCTGTAGCCGCGCGAAAACTCGATAAGCCCGAAGGCATCCTGCCGGCGCAGGAAATCGTGCGCATGCATGAGCGCGGCGAGATCGCGGGGCTTCCGTTCGAGCAGGGACAGGTTCAGCCCGCGAGCCTCGACCTTCGTATGGGGCCGCGCGCCTGGCGCGTGCGCGCGAGCTTTTTGCCGTCCATGCGCACGAGCGTCAGTGAGCGGCTGAAAGAACTCTCGCTGCATCAATTCGAGCTCGACGCCGACGGCGAGGTGCTGGAGCAGGGCTGCGTCTATCTCGTGGAGCTTGAGGAAGGCTTCAAGCTGCCGCCGGATTTGGTCGCGACGACGAACCCGAAAAGCTCCACCGGGCGGCTCGACGTTTTCACCCGCGTGATCGGCGATCGGGTTTCGGCTTTCGATTCGGTGCCCGCAGGTTATGAGGGCAAGCTTTATCTCGAGGTTTCCCCGCGCACGTTCCCGATTCTCGTCCGCCGCGGCTCGAAGCTCGCGCAAATCCGCTTCCGGCGCGGCGACGCGCGGCTCGATGCATCGGCGCTCGCGGCCCTGCAGGCGCGCGAGCGGCTTGTGGATTCCGAAAATGCGAATCTGAGCATGGGAGCTGTCGCGGTTTCCGTCGATCTTTCCGGTGGTGCTTCGAGACTCGCTGGTTTTCGCGCGAAGAAACACACCGGCCTCATCGACGTCGATAAGCGCGGCGGCTACGAGGTCTTGGATTTCTGGGAGCCGTTGCCGGCGCACAAGTCGCGCGCGCTCGTGCTCGACCCTGACGCTTTCTACATTCTCGCCTCCAAGGAAGCGGTGCATGTGCCGCCGGATCACGCGGCCGAGATGGTGCCGTTCGATCCCTTGGTGGGCGAATTCCGCGTGCATTACGCCGGCTTCTTCGACCCTGGCTTCGGCCACGCGGCAGCGGGCGGCAAAGGCGCGCGCGCGGTGCTGGAAGTGCGCTCGCGCGAAGTGCCGTTCATTATCGAGGATGGCCAGATCGTCGGCAGGCTCGTTTACGAGCGTATGACCGAACGCCCGCAGACGCTATATGGCGAACTGCCCGGCTCGAACTATCAGGCGCAGGGCTTGAAACTGTCGAAGCATTTCAAGCCATATGAACCCTGATCCGCCTCATCCTGAGAGGCTGGCCGAAAATGCGAGCAATATCTTCAGGGACTTTCTAATCGCCTGAAGATGAATCTTTTTTCGTCATGGCCGGGCTTGTCCCGGCCATCCACGTCTTTCTGCTGT
>JAJPHK010000035.1 GCA_021325315.1 Alphaproteobacteria bacterium | reverse complement strand
CGAGCTTCATTCTCGTGCGGCGGCTGGAGCGATCCTGGGTCGGGCTCAATCTCGACGCGCTGCGTCTCGACGAGACGGCGTCGCGCTGTTTCGGGCTCGATGTCGAGCGCTGGAAGATCACCGCTTTCACGCTCGGCAATTTCCTGATCGGGCTTGCGGGCGCGTTGTTCGGCATGGTGAGCGGCTTTGTCGCCCCGAACAACTACACTTTCGCGGACTCGCTCATTCTCGTTTCGATTCTGCTTCTCGGCGGCATCGGCAATCCATGGGGCCTGATCGTCGCGACGATTATCGTCGTCGTGGTGCCGGAGAAGCTGCAAACGATCCAGGAATACCGTTTCCTGCTTTACTCGTTGCTCGTGATCGCAGTACTCCTGTTCCGCCCCGAGGGCCTGTTGCCGCGGCCGGTGCGCCGCTATTTTCCGGGGTGGCGGCCGTGACGAAACCGCTTCTCGAGGCAAGCGGCCTTGTCCGCCGGTTCGGCGGCGTGGTGGCGCTCGATCATGTCGAGCTTGCCGCCATGCCCGACGAAATCGTCGGCCTGATCGGCCCGAACGGCTCGGGCAAGACGACGTTCTTTAATGTCGTGACCGGAATTTACGGTGCGGACGAGGGCCGCATTATCTTTGACGGAAACGACATCACGCGATCGTCCTCGCGCGCGGTTTATCACGCGGGGATTTCCCGCACCTTCCAGCGCTCACGCCTCTCATTGCCGCTGTCGATTTTCGATAACATCATGATCGGCAATCACAAAAGGCTCACGCAGGGGATCTGGTTCAATCTCATGCGCCGCGCGTCGTTCAAGGACGAATTCGAGGCGAATTATCGCGCGGCGTGCGGGCTCGTCGAGGTGTTCGAGCCGAAACTTGTGAAGCGCATGTTCGAGCCGGTCGCGGGCCTGCCGATGATCGACCGCCGCCGGATCGAGATCTGCCGCGCGCTTATCAGCCAGCCGAAACTGTTGCTCTTGGACGAGCCTTCGGCCGGCATGACGCATGAAGAAACCAAGGCGCTGATGGACGACATTCTGCTCATTCGCGGACGCAATCCGGGTCTCACGATCATCATCGTCGAGCACGAAATGGGCGTGATCGAACGCATCACCGACCGCTGCGTGGTGTTGAATTTCGGTCGCAAGATCGCGGAAGGGCCGTATCGGCAAGTCGCCGGCGACCGGCAGGTGCAGGAAGCCTATCTCGGAGTGGCGTGATGTCGGCGCAGCTTGAAATCGAAAAAGTTTACACCGCCTACGACAAGGCGGATGTGCTCGAGGGCGTTACGCTCAATATCGAGCCGGGGAAGATCACTTGTCTCCTGGGCTCCAACGGCTCGGGCAAGACGACGCTGATCCGCTCGATTCTGGGCCTCACGCCCGCGCGCGCGGGACGCATCACTTTCGACGGCATCGACATCACAGCGCTGCCGACGCACAAGGTGATCGCCGCCGGAATCGCTTGCATCCCCGAAGGGCGCAAGATTTTTCCGAAGCTCACGGTCGAGGAAAATCTGCGGCTCGGCGCCTATCAGGAATCCTCGGAAGGAGTGACGCGAGAGCGCATGCAGGAAATCTATCGTCTGTTTCCGCGGCTTTCCGAGCGGCGCGGACAACTCGCGGGCACGATGTCGGGCGGCGAGCAGGCGATGGTTTCGATCGGGCGCGGGTTGATGCGCGCGCCGAAATTGCTCCTCATCGACGAGCCGTCGCTGGGCCTGTCACCGCTGTTCGTGAAAGAAAACTTCAACATCATTCGCGAGATCAACGCGCGCGGAATCACGGTGTTTCTGGTCGAGCAGAATGTGCACCAGACGCTCGCGATTTCGCATTTCGGTTATGTACTGTCCAAGGGCCGCGTGGTCGCGAGCGGGACTCCGCAGGAACTCGCGGGCCGAGACGAAGTGCGCGAGGCTTATTTCGGATAGTGTGGCGCGCACGCCTTCGCTTCGGCGCAAGTTCTGGCGTCGGCGCAATCTCTTTCGTCCGAAAGCAATCGGCTGAAAGTCGAGGTCGACCGGTTCCTTTCGATGGTGCGGGCGGCTTAATATTGGCCGGATCGTTTTAGCTACGCGCGTAGTAGTTCAGAAAATCGCGCGCCTGGTCCGATGCCCAATCCACCTCGCCGGTAATGTAGCCGGCGAGACGCCCCTTGCGATCGATGATGTACGAGATCGGCATACCCCAAAGAACAAAAGGGGTGTGCGCATCGCTCCTGGCTTGCCTGGCGATCTGCCCCCGAGGATCGAGGTAAGGGCGAATACGAGTGATATTCAGCCGCTTCAGAAAAGGAGCAACAGCCTGGCGTCCGGCTTCATCGATCGAGATTGCCACGATCTCCAGCGCATTGTTGGCGTTCCGTTGTTGAAGTTCTTCAAGCAGCGGCAGTTCCCGGCGGCAGGGAGGACACCACGTCGCCCAGAAATTCACCAGAACCGCCTTCTCTCGAAATGTCTTCAGGGGCACAAGCTTTCCGTCGATTCGCTCGAGCGTCAGCTCCGGGACTTCTCTCAGTGGGCTCAGTTCGACGAATTGCGAACGGGCGGTTCGCAGGAGAGGAGGGCGGTCGGTGGACATCCCAATCTGCGCGTTTGCACGGGAGCAAACGGCCATGCCGAGCATTCCGGCAGTAAAGATCCGGCGCGACACTGCATTTCTCTTGTCGTGCATATCGTGGTCTTCCTGGCCGGAGTTGTTACTGCGGCAGCGCGGAGCACGGCGTGGGGGTGCAATCGAACGATAGTACACGATGCGAGTGTGGCGATCCCGAGAAGACTGGAACTCCCGACCTGCGATTCAGAAAGTGGAGTCGCATTGGAACCCGTAGGCGGGCGGAAACAAACTGCCTGCGCGACAAACCTATGCCAAATTTGATGGAAACACTGACACTGCTAAGTTCTGTTGCCACAATCGATGGCAGTCCGAACGGGGGCATCTTGAACAAGCTGCCAGCTGACGCCGAGCGTGATGCTGTAGTGCCCCCGAGTATCGCGAGACTGGGGGCTGAGGTCACTGTACGCAAAGACCGCGCGGTGGCCGCGCGCGACCTTAAACGCGGGATTTTGCGCAGACTCAAACTCGCTCTGCGGCGGGGCGTGATGACCCTGCGGCGCAGCTACTACGTGCGTGTATTCGGCATGGACATCGCTGATGACGCCTGGTTCTCGCTCAAAGTGCATTTCGACTTTACGCATCCTCGCGGCATTCACATCGGCCCGGAGAGCTATGTTGCCTTCGGCGCGGCAATTCTCACCCACGACATGACGCGCGGCCTCTATGCGGATACGCGTATAGGCGCGCGGTGTTTCATCGGCGCGCACAGTATCATTCTGCCGGGCCTGACGATCGGCGACGGTTCGATCGTCGGAGCAGGCAGCGTTGTAACGGAGGACGTTCCGCCCGGCGTAATCGTGGCGGGAGACCCCGCCACGATTATTCGCAGCGGCATCAGAACCTACCGGTTTGGCTGTTTGTGGGACTGGGAGGCATCACATGGACATCGTCGAGAGGCTCGCCGGAATCTATAGCGAGCACATCAGCTTGCTTGATTCGTTCGTCGGGGAGATTGCCCGTCGAGCAGCAGCGCCGCGACATGCGCAAGCCAAGTCTTGATGAGGGCGCCGATGACCGAGCCCATTTTATCGGCGGCCTCCCAGCATGCGCGGGGTGAGCGCAACGAGCTCGCTACTGGCCTCCCGAAGACGGATAGAAGCGTACCGATACAGACCATCGTGCGCTTGCACGGTTGGGCGCACTGGCTGCTTGAGCGGCGCTGGTGTCGTCTTTCGCGAATAATCGAGTGCCTGATCAGGCTGGGTTATGCCGCTCGCATTCCTGCCGAAGCCCATATCGACCCGACCGTGCATTTCAGTCACAACGCCCTCGCTGTGGTGGTGACGAAGGAATCGTGGATTGGCCCGCGCAGCCAGATTGGCGTCCATGTGCTCCTGGGTAGCCGCTGGCCGACACCGGGTGGTCCGCGCATTGAGGAGGATGTGATCATCCATGCCGGGGCAAAGATCATCGGGCCCATCACCATCGGGCACGACAGCGTGATTGGCGCCGGCGCGGTCGTTGTGGAGGATGTACCGCCGCATTCGCTTGTTGTGGGTGTGCCCGGCGTGGTCAAGAAAACCGGCATTCGGATCAAAAACTATCTGCAGCCTGGTTTTGCCGATCTCGACGGGTAATTGCGCGGCTCGTGGCGATCCCGGGAAGACTCGAACTTCCGACCTGCGGTTTAGGAAACCGCCGCTCTATCCAGCTGAGCTACGGGACCGTGCAGTTTCTTAGCATAGGCAGGAAGCCGATTTCACGGGGTTTCCTTCTCGTTGAAATCATTGCGCGCCCTTGCCGCGGCGCGGCGACGTCAGGGCAGCCACTCCATTGAACTTTCATGGAAGCGATCCGTTAGGAAAGGCGGCTCTTGCACAGTCTGAGGCAGAAGAGCCGGGCGGGAGCTGTTTTGCGTGGATTCTTGGCTTTTGATCGGATCCCACATGCGCTTTGCCGGGGCTATTGTTTTTGTTTCCACGCTGTTTCTGCCCTTTGCCGGAACGCGCGCGGCCGAGCCTATGGCGGTCGAAGCAAAAATTCCCTTGGGGAAAGTCGCTGGCCGCATCGATCACCTTGCCGTCGATCTCGCGCATAAACGGCTTTTTGTCGCCGAACTGGGCAACAACAGCGTCGGAGTCATCGATCTTTCCGAGCGCAAGGTAATCAAGCGGCTGTCGGGCCTGAAAGAGCCGCAGGGCGTCGGATATCTCGCTTCGAGCGACACGCTTTACGCCGCGAATGCGGGTGACGGCTCGGTCCGTCTCTTCCAGGGCGCGGATCTTTCGCCCATAGGCCGGATCGAGCTCGGCGAGGACGCCGACAATATCCGGATCGATAGCCAAGCGGACAAGGTTTATGTCGGATATGGCGGCGGTGCCGTCGCAGCTGTTGATCCTGCCAAGCGTGAGGTTACCGGGAAAATTCAACTGAAGGGGCATCCGGAGAGCTTTCAGCTCGATCCGGCAGGCGCAAAAATATGGGCGAACGTGCCGGACGCCCGTCAGGTCGCCGTGCTCGACCGCAATTCTCAACGCCAGGTGGCAGAGTGGCCGCTGAACGTTCGCGCAAACTTCCCGATGGCGGTTGATCCGGCAAGCAGGAAAATTCTCATTGTGTCCCGTCAACCCGCTGAGTTGATCGCCTTCGATGCGGACAGCGGCGAGCGCAAGGCGGAGACCAAAACTTGCGGCGATTCGGACGATGTCTTTGTCGATGCGAAGCGGCAGCGGATCTATGTGATCTGCGGCGAAGGTGCGGTCGATATCTTCAAATCCTCGATGCCGGAATTCGAACGCGTGGGCAGCGTTCGTACGGTGCAAGGCGCGCGTACGGGGCTCTTCGTTCCGGAACTCGATCGTCTCTTTGTCGCGGTGCGCGCGAAGGGAGCCGAACCCGCCGCGATTTGGGTTTTGCGCCCTGAGCCGTAACGGCCGTGCATTCACGTTGTTGGGCGCGCGCAATATGCCGTATCGTGTCTGCATGGCAGAAACCACATCCGCGGAAACCGGCACCGGGGCCGCCATCCGCGCCTTTCACATCGGCACGATCGGCATTTGCGCGGCGCGTGCGCTCCGCGAGGGCGCGTGCGGCAAGGTGGGCGCGGTGTTCGAGCGCAGTTTCTACGTTGTGATCGGCGGGCAATGGGTTTGCCTTGTGCCAAGCGGTGGCGGACGGGGGCCGCTCAACGTAGTGTGTCACGAAGACACGCTTGTCGGCGCAATCCGAGGCTTGCGTGTCGGCGATGATGCCGCCGTCGCGAGGCATTTGTTGCGAGTTGGATCATCACTCAGTTTTTCCTTTGGCGCGATGGCGGAATGGAAGCCCGCTCTTCCGGGCGCTTGGAGCAAAGAATCCGTCGTGCGCGGCCTTGCATTGTTAAGGCAGGCGGTCGCAGCGCGGGACTTGCCGCAAGAGGGATTGGCGGGGCTGCTTGCTGACCCGGCTCCACGCAACGCGGTGGCAAAGGCCGCACAGGAGCCGCTGCGAAATTTGTACGCCATGTTGCAAACAGCGATCGCCAAGGGTGGCGACAAACCAGACGCCGATGCGCTCGTGCCGCTATTGGGCCTTGGGCCGGGACTGACGCCTTCCGGCGACGATGCGATCGGCGGCGCGCTGATCGCGCTGCATCTCTTAAAGGAAGATGCGGCGCGGGATTCTCTCTGGATGCGGCTATCGCCGCACGCGAGAACCGCGACCGGCAGCATCAGCCTCGCGCATCTCGAAGCCGCTGCCGAAGGCTTCGGCCATGAAGCGATTCATCGCGTCGCCAATTTGGTGATGACGGGCAGCGCTGCGAATTTGACCGAAGAGCTTAATGCCGTGCACGCGATCGGGCACACGTCGGGGTGGGATGCGCTGATTGGAATCGTCACAGCGCTGGACGCGTGGCTGGAAGCGCAAGGGGTGCGCTAGGGCCGGTGGAGCCTCGCGGGCTCGCGGGTCACCGTTTTTCGCCCGCGCTTGAAGGCATAGAGCACCGGCGCGAGCTCCCGAACCGCGGCGTGAATGGTCTCGCAATCGAGCACGACGATATCCGCGTTGTTGCCGACCTTAAGCCCGTAGCCGGAGAGGTTCATCAGCTTTGCTGCGCGTGAGGTCACCATCTGGAAGCATTCCGCGATGTCGTCCGCGGTGCCGACTTGCGCGATATTGGCGTAAAGGTTGGCCATTCTGAGCAGCGAGCAATCGCCGAACGGGGTGAACGGGTTCAGCACGTTGTTGGTCGCGAGCGAGCAATTCACGCCGTGATGCAGAAGCTTATGCGCCGCCGTCACGCCGCGCGGCACATGATGATCATGTGCGCGGCCCATGAGGTAAATGTCGGTAGAGGGAAGCACCGTCAGCGCAACGCCCGCCGACTGCAGGCGTTTCGCCGTTGCCGAAAATTTCTCGGAGGGGAGCGCCGAGAGCTTGGTGACGTGACCGATCGCGACGCGTCCGCCATATTTGAATTCGTCGGTGCGTTTGCAGACATGCAACAAATCCATATCGGCGGGATCGAGCGTGAAATCGAGATGCATGTCGATGTCGAGATCGTGCTCGCGCGCGAGCGCGTAGATGCGGTCGATCTGGCCGTGCGGATCGCTGTCGGTGTAGGGGCAGGCGCCGATCAGCCCACCGCTCCGGCGGAGCGCTTCCAGCATCAGTTCCTCGGTGCCGGGATTGTTCAGCATGCCTTCCTGCGGAAAGACGCAGACTTCGAGATCGACCGCCCAAGCGTATTCCTTCACGAGCGGCAGCACGCCCTCCAAGCCCTTCAGGCCGATGCCTGGGTCGACTTCGAGCTGCGTGCGGATATGAGTCGTACCGTTCAGAATGCAGCGCTCTAAAGTTCGCTTCGCGCGGTTGTAAACGTCCTCGGGCGTAAAGGATTTTTTTGCTTTCGCGACTTCGCTGATCGCTTCGTCGAGATCGCCCCTTGATGCGCTACAACGGTCTAGGATGCAGGACTTGTCGAGATGGAGATGCGTCTCGACGAAGCCTGCGCTCGCGAGCCGTCCTCCGAGATCGATGATTTCGGCGTCGGCGGAAAGGTTCTGTTTGATCGCGGCGATTTTTCCTTTGGCAATGCCGATGTCGACCGTCCGGTCCGGTTGGCCGGGGAGCCGAGCATTGCGAAGAATAAGATCCATGACGTCAGGCGTGTGAGGCTTCGCCGAGATAGGCCTTTTGCAGCGCTGTGTCTTCCGAAAAATCGCGCGCGGGGCCGCTTTGCACTACGGCGCCGGATTGCAGGATATAGGCGCGGTCGGCGACCGACAAAGCAAGGCCCGCCATCTGATCGACGAGCAGGATGGTGATGCCCTGGTCGCGCAGTTCGGCGAGGATCGAGTAGAGGTTCTCGATCAGCGCGGGCGCAAGGCCGAGCGAAGGCTCATCCAGCATCAGAACTTTCGGCTTTGCCACGAGGCCGCGGGCGATCGCGAGCATTTGCTGCTCGCCGCCGGAGAGCAGGCCCGCGCGCTGGTTCGCGCGCTCGCGCAGGCGCGGGAAGCGCGTCAGCATCCGCTCTACATCAGCTTCCAGCTCCGCCGCAGGGCGGGAAAAGCCGCCGAGACGGATATTGTCGACGACGCTGAGCTCCGGAAATACCTGGCGGCCTTCGGGCACGAGCACGAGGCCGTGCTTGGCGACGCTATGGGCGACAAGACTCTCGATGCGATTGCCGTTCAGTTGCACTTCGCCGCGGACCGGCCGATGCAAGCCGCTCAGCGCCCGCATCAAGGTGGATTTGCCGGCGCCGTTCGCGCCCAAGACGCAGACCAGTTCGCCCTCGTTCACAGTGAGATCGACGCCGTGCAGCGCTGCGACCGCGCCGTAGCTCGCCGCGAGATCCTTGACGGCGACAACGTTTTCTTGCGCGGCAAGCGGTTTCGCGCGGCTCCTGTCATGCACCGTGCCTTCGCCGAGATAGGCCTTCAGCACCTGCGCGTCGTTACGAACGGTATCCGGCCCTCCGTCGGCGATTTTCGAACCCGCGTCGAGCACAACGATGCGGTCAGAAATACCCATCACGAGATCCATGTCGTGCTCGACCAGGATCACCGCGATATTCAAAGCCGCGATCTGCCGCATCAGAACGCCGAGAGCCTTGGTGTCCGTGGCGCTCAGGCCGGCTGCAGGCTCGTCGAGCAGCAATACCGAAGGGCGCGTCGCGAGCGCGCGCGCGATTTCCACGAGGCGCTTGTCGACATGCGGGAGCGCGGAAGCCCTGCGATCGATAGGGCCGGTATAGCCGACGAAAGAGAGCAGGCTTTCCGCGAGGCGGCGTTCGTCGCCATTGGCGGTTTGGCTCGCACCGCGTCGGCCAAGGCGCCCCTTGCGGAAAGCGATCATGACGTTGTCGATGACAGACATCTGGCCGAACAACTGTGTCGTCTGATAGGTGCGGGCGATGCCGGCTTGCGCCACCGCATGCGACGGCATTCCCGCGACCTCCTGCGAGCCGATCAGGATCGAGCCGGTTGAAGGCTTGTAGAACCCGCAGACAAGGTTGAGCGCGGTCGTTTTTCCGGCGCCATTCGGGCCGATGACGCTTGTGATTTTGCCGGCGAGCGCCTCGAAATTGAGCCCGGTCACGGCGCGAATGCCTCCGAAAGCGATGGAGAGGTCGCGTACCGTCAGTTTTTCCGCGGCGGGGCGCGAGAGCAGGGCAGGGATAGATTCCGCCGGACGCGGCGAGGGGCCGTCGCTGTGCTTCTTGAACAGCCGCTCGGCGAGGCCGACGATGCCCCCCGGCGCGAGCCGCAACACCAAAAGTAGCAAAACGCCGACGAAGAGCAGGCGATATTCGGCGAGGAACGACAGGACTTCCGGCAGCAACACGACCACGATCGCGCCCAAGAGCGGCCCGAGCGTGCGGTCGGCGCCGCCGATCATCACCACCAGCAAGAACATGATCGACTGGAAGAACGGGAAGGATTCAGGACTAATAAAGCCCGTGATCGAGGCGAAGACGCCGCCCGCGAGCCCGGCCATCATCGCCGAAAGAACGAAAGCGGCGACCCGCACCAAGACCGGATTAAGGCCGATCGATTGGCCCGCGACTTCCGAGTCGCGGATCGCGCGCATCGCCTGGCCCCAGGCGTTTCGGCTTAGCCAGGCGAAAAAGCCGAGGGAAGCGATGGCAAGAAATAAAACGAGAAACGCCGTCGCGCGCTCGCTGAACTCGTATCCGAGGATGCTCGGCTGCGGGATGTTGAGGAGTCCGTTCCAGCCGCCGGTGACTTCCTTCCATTCGGCCGCGACCTGCTCGATCACGAACCCGAAGGCGATGGTGACCATCGCGAGATAAGGCCCGCGTACGCGCAGTGCCGGCAGCGCAAGTGCGCCGCCCGCGATACCAGTTGCGATCACGGCAACGGCGAGCGCCGGCCAGAAATTCCAGCCGTGATTGACGGTGAGGATCGCAACGGCATAGGCACCGATGGCATAGAAGCCGACATGACCGAGCGAGATCTGGCCGCTCATGCCGAGCAGGATATTGAGGCCCACGCCGACGATCGTGGTGAGGCCGACAAGCGCAAGAATATAGATTTGATAGCCGTCGGCATAGGCAAACGCTGCAACGGCTAGAGCGACGAATACGGCGGATAAGAAGAATTCACGCCAGCTCATGTCAGACCTTCTTCGTCGCGGCGCGGCCGAACAGGCCATTCGGGCGGAGCGCCAGGATCACGATGACAAGGGAGAAGGTGACGATCTGCGTATAGGTCGAGCCGATTGTTGCGGTCACAAGCGCCTCGGCGACGCCGTAGATAAGACCCGCGATGACGACGCCCCAGGCGGACGAAATGCCGCCCAGGATGGCGACGGCGAAGGCCTTGATGCCGAACAGCGTTCCCATCGAGGAGGAAATGGTGAACAGGGGCGCGATCAGAATGCCGGCGACGCCTGCGAACAATCCCGAGACCGCGAAGGCGGCCATGATCGCGATATTAACGTTGATGCCCATGAGGCGCGCAGCCTCGGCGTTTTGCACGACGGCCAGGAGCGCCTTGCCGTATTTCGTGCGCGTCGATACGAAGTGAAGTGCTGCGGCAATCGAAAGGCCGACAACCGGAATCAGAATTTGCAGAAATTGAATGCGCACGCCGGCGATCGAAATCGCGTCGGAGGTGAGCACGCTCGGCGGCATGCCGCGCGGATCCTTGCCGAAGGTAAAGAGCACGACGTTGTCGAGAATGATGCCGAGCGCGACCGTCGCCATCAGCCAGGAATCCGAGCCGCGTGCTACGAAGGGGCGGACGGCGATCCGCTCGACGAAAACGCCCCAGGCGGCGCACGCCAACAGCGCGAGCACGATCGCGAGCCACATCGGCAAGCCGAGCGTGAAGCCAAAGGTGAAAGTAAGCACCGCGCCCAGCATCATGGTGCTGCCCTGCGCGAAATTCACGGTGTTGGAGACCGCGTAGGTCACGTGGAAGCCGAGCGCCAAGAGGCCATACATGCTTCCGAGGCCAAGGCCGGTAATCAGCGCAGGAACGAGAAATAGCATCAGGCAGAATCCGTTTGAGCGAAAACTAAAAAAGCAGGCCGGTTGTTGGCCGGCCTGCTTGATTGCGAGCGCTTACTTGACCGGATGGATGTCGTTGCCTTGATAATGCACCATCACGTAATCGTCGGGGCCGAGCGCGTCGTGATTGTCGGCCGTGAAGGGCTGCTTGTAACTCTTGATGAGCCCGTCATAGCTGCCGAGGCTTTCCAGTGCCTGGCGAATTTTGTCGCCGTCGGTGCTGCCTGCCTTCTCAATCGCCGCGGCGAGAAGATGCATGGCGTCATAGGCGTTCGCGGTGCCTACGGGCGAGAAGATATCCGCCGGACCCTTGATTTCGGGATATTTCTTCGAGAGCTCGGCGATGACCTTCTTGCCGGTCGGGCTTTGCTCGCCGAAGAAGCTGTAGGTCTGCACAAACTGCGCATCGCCTGCAGTGGGCCCGGCGAGTTCGGGGAAGCGTCCGCCCGAAATGCCCCAGTGCGAGACGACCGGCACTTTCCAGCCCATCCGCTCGCGCGATTTCATCACCTGCGCGCCCGGCGCGGCATTGCCGACGAGAATCAAGACATCCGCGCCCGCCTGCTTCAGGCGGGTCAATTGAGGCACGAGATCGACGTCGTTGTTTTCGAATTTCTCGACGCCGACGATCGTGATGCCTTTGTTGTTTTCGGCCGCCGCTTTCAGACCCTTCTCGTTGGATTCGCCCCACGGATTATTGATGAGGATGAGGCCCGCTTTCTTGGCGCCGAGTTTCTCCGCGTGTTTCAAGAGCCGAACGTCGACAAGCGCGTCGACCGCGGAGACGCGAAACACATAGTTCGGGTTCGCGCCGTTTCGGGTGATCGCGGTGCCGGCGGCCCAGATGCCGATGAACGGCACTTTTTCCTTGTTCGCCACCGGCACGATCGCGAGCGATACCGGCGTATCGAGGCCGCCGAAGAAGGCGGCGACCTTTTCCTTGAAGATCAATTCGCGCGCCGCGATCAAGCCCTTCGGCGGGTTGGATTCGTCGTCGCGCTGGATCAATTCGAGCTTGCGGCCGCCGAGCAGGCCGCCCTTGGCGTTGATTTCATCGATCGCGAGCTTGAGCCCGCGGGTCATCGCCTCGCCCGACTGGGCGGAGGGACCGGAAAGCGCCGCCACCTGGCCGATCTTGATCGGATCGGCGGCAAAGCTCGCGGATGCAAACAGCAATCCCGCGGCGACGGCGGACCACCGCAGCCAGCGGGCGAAGTTTCTGTGGCGGAAGAAATTCATTTGGGACCTCCCTGGTATCGAGCCGGCAGTTCTTGTTGCTTGTTCCTCGGCGGCTTGTCTTTTTATCGGCGCTCAAACGCACCGGTTGCAATCTGGCCGAAGCTTTCGCCTCACGAAGTAAGAAAGTATTTACATCCGGATTTAATCTGTCAAGCTGCGGATCCGCATCCGGCGGATCGTTTTGCAGGCAGTATTTCGGGCAAGGATCGAAAATGGGAAAGACATCGCCGCGGCGAATTTCCGCATCAAAGGGCCGCAAGCGCAACCCCGCGCGCACGCGCGAGGCCATTCTCAAGGCAGCCGTTGCCGAATTCTGCAGCAATGGCTTCACCGGCGCGCGCGTGGAAAATATCTCGGCGAAGAGCGGCGCGAATATGCGGCTCCTCTATCACTATTTCGGCGATAAAGAGGGGCTCTATACGGCCGTGCTCGACCGCGTCTACACGCAGGTCCGCGCCGAGGAGCGCCGCCTCGATCTCGGCAGTGTCGAGCCGGTGGAGGGCATGCGCAGGCTGGTCGATTTCACGTTCAACTTCTTCGCACGGCACCGCGACTATATTTCGCTCCTGAACAACGAGAATTTGCTGCGCGGGCGCTTCGTCAAGAAATCGCGGGCGGTGCGGCCTTTGACGCTGCCGCTGCTCGCAACGATCACCGATCTCTTGGAGCGCGGACACAAGGCGGGGACGTTTCGCGCCGACGTGGATCCGATCCAGCTCTATATCTCGATCACGGCGCTCAGCTATTTCCACGTCTCAAATCGCTACACGCTCTCGGCAATGTTCGGGCGGGATCTCGGCGCCGAGGGCTGGATGGAGCAACGGCGCGAACATGCGCAGAGCCTGATTTTAACCTGGCTTGCAAAGCCTGTGGCGAGCGCTCGCATTCAAACAAACCAGCGGGCGAAGAAAATCGCGATCGGGCGCTAGATCGCGTCCGCACATGAATTGACAAATTCGAATACCGGAATACAAGTAAGTAAGTTTTTACAAACGAAGCCGGGCTGCGGCGAACTACGAGGCGTCTCTCATGCGTAGCGTGTCGGTTGACGATCTTCTCAAGACGAAGCCCGCGGTTGTGAATGTCGGCCTCGAAAGTTTCGCGCGCACGCTTTCGGGCCTCGGCGTTCCGGTCGCGCAAGTAAGCTGGTCGCCGCCCGCGGGCGGCGACGCGGAGCTCGCCAACATCGTTTCTCTGCTGAATCTGCCGGGCGAGAAGACGGAGCGGATCGAAGCCGCAAACCGCGAGGCGGTCCGGCGCATGCTCGAAGGAGACCCGGTTCTCATCGACGTGGTGCCCGCAGAATCCGTGATTCCGCAGTTAAAGGAGCGGCTGATCTTGCATGCCGGCCCGCCGATCGAATGGGCCCGCATGTGCGGGCCGATGCAGGGCGCGGTCAGCGGCGCGATCCTCTACGAAGGTTGGACGAAGGATCTCGATGCGGCAACGGCGCTTGCGGCGAGCGGGGGCGTGCAATTCCAGCCCAATCATCATTTCAGCGCCGTCGGCCCGATGACGGGCATGATCACGCGCACGATGCCGGTCATGGTCGTCGAGAACCGGAAATTCGGCAACCGCGCCTATTGCACGATCAATGAGGGTCTCGGGAAAGTCATGCGCTTCGGCGGCAACGACGCCGAGGTGCTCAATCGTCTCGCGTGGCTGCGCGATGTGCTCGGCCCGCTTCTCGGCAAGGCGTTGCGGGATTCCGGCGGCATCCCCCTCAAAGCCATGATCGCGCGTGGGCTTGGCATGGGCGACGAGATGCATCAGCGTAACGTCGCCTGCACGGGGCTGTTTCTGCGCGAGATTTCGCCATGGCTCGCGCGTGCCACATCCGACAGCGAGAAGCTCGCACAAGCGCTCGCCTTCATTTCGGGGAACGACCAGTTCTTTCTCAACGTTGCGATGGCGATGGGAAAGGCGATCATGGACCCGGTGCGCGGGATCGAAAATTCCACCGTTGTGACAGCGATGTGCCGGAACGGCACCGATTTCGGCGTGCGTGTGAGCGCAACCGGCGATCAGTGGTTCGTGGCACCCGTGGAAATGCCGGTCGGACTTTATTTTCCCGGCTATAGCGAGGCGGACGCCAATCCGGACATGGGCGATTCCGCAATCGTGGAAACGATCGGTCTTGGCGGCTTCGCGATGGCGGCGGCGCCTGCCGTGGTCGGCTTC
Source organism: Alphaproteobacteria bacterium (assembly GCA_021325315.1). GTDB lineage: Bacteria > Pseudomonadota > Alphaproteobacteria > Rhizobiales > Xanthobacteraceae > Palsa-892. Next base: position 3,061 of record JAJPHK010000035.1, on the reverse strand, counting down.
ATCGGCGCGGGCAATGCGGCGACCGCCGTCACCTACACGAAGGAAATGGGCGAGATCGCTATCGCCGAAAATCCGGAATGGGCGATCCCCGCGCTCGATTTCCAGGGCGTGCCAACCGGCATCGACGTCCGGCTTGTCGTTGGATCGGGGATCACGCCCGCCATCAATACCGGGATTGCGCATAAGAAGCCCGGCATCGGGCAGGTCGGCGCGGGCGTCGCGCGCGCGCCGATGGGGTGTTTCCAGCAAGCCGCGCGGGAGCTCGCGCGCAAGATGGGGTTTGTATGAGTGGCGTTGTCCTGAACGAAATCCGGCGGGGGGTTTATCTCGATTCCGTCGCGCTGATGCGGTTGTCGCGCACGGTCGCGGGTTTGCCGGGCGTTCTGGAGGCGGCGCTCATGATCGGCACGCCGTCGAACAAAAAAATCATGCAGGACGCGGGTATTCTCACGCCGGAAGGCGAGGCTGCGCAGGGGAGCGATCTTGTCCTTGCGATCAAGGGCGCGGATGAAGCGGCGGCACGCGCCGCGCTCGATCAAGCGAAAGCACAGTTAGATGCGCCGAAGGCGGCCGCGCAGGAAACCGCCGACCGGAAAGTCCGCACGTTACGCGCCGCAGCGAACGCGTTGCCGGATGCCAATCTCGCGATCATTTCCGTGCCCGGCGAGTTCGCTGCGGCGGAGGCGCGGAATGCGCTCGCGAACGGCCTGCACGTCATGATTTTCAGCGACAATGTCGCGATCGAGCACGAGCGGGCTCTGAAAGAAGAGGCGGCGGCGCGCGGGCTTCTGGTCATGGGCCCCGATTGCGGGACCGCGATCCTGAACGGCGTGCCGCTTGCGTTTGCGAATGTGGTGCGCAAGGGCGACATCGGAATCATCGCGGCGTCCGGAACCGGCCTGCAGGAAGTCTCGACCCTGATCGACCGCCATGGCAAAGGGATTACGCATGGCATCGGCGTCGGCGGGCGCGACCTGAAAGAATCGGTCGGCGGCATCACGACACTGATGGCGATCGATGCGCTCGATCGCGATCCCGAAACGCAGCACATCGTGCTGATCTCGAAGCCGCCCGCCGCGAAAGTCGCCGAAGCCATCGTCGCGCGGATCGGCAAAAGCAAGAAGCAGTTCACGCTCTGCTTTATCGGGCTCGACCGGCTTTCCTTGCCGCAGAATGCCGTGCTCGCATCCACCCTGACCGAGGCCGCGGAAAAAGCGCTCGGCAGGCTGATTGTACCGGCGGGCGCAAAAGTGCCGATGCTTAATGGACAGCGCCGCAAGCTGCGCGGCCTCTACAGCGGCGGCACGCTTTGCGCGGAGGCGCAGGTTATCTTGCGCCGGAAGGGCATTGACGTCGCTTCAAATGCACCCATTCCGGGCGTACCCGAAATTTCCGGTGAAGCGCAGAACAGCATTCTCGATCTCGGTGCGGACGAATACACGGTCGGCCGGCCGCATCCGATGATCGATCCGAGCTTGCGCAACGAGCTTTTGAAGCAAGCGCTCGTGGCCTCTGATACGGCTGTCATCCTGCTCGACGTCGTGATCGGCTATGGCGCGCATGACGATCCGGCTGGGAGCGTCGCGGAAATTCTGTCGGGAAGCGCCGAAAACGGCCCGGTGGTGATCGCATCGGTCACGGGCACCGAGGCCGATCCGCAGAATTATTCCGCGCAAGTCCGCCGTCTCCGCGAGGCGGGGGTGATCGTAGAATCCACCAATGCGAAAGCCGTGGAACTTGCCGCCGCGGCGCTCGCTTCTTCCCAAGGCGCAAGCGGGCAGCGCCGCGCCAGCGCGAGTTGAAACCGGTAAACGGGAGGAGCCGATGATCCGCCCCGACAAGGCACTCCCAAAGCGCCTCCTGGTGGCGATCGGCGGCAACGCCACGCATCCGGACGGCATTCGCGGCACGGTCGAAGAACAGAACGATCTCGCCGCGAAAACCGGAAAAGCGCTTCTGCCTCTGATGAAACGAAAGGGCGAACTGATCATCACGCACGGCAACGGGCCCGTGGTCGGCAAAATTTTGATGCGGCAGCATGTGGCGCGGGAGCGCGTGACGCCCATGACGCTCGATATCTGCGTCGCGCACAGCCAGGGCGGCATCGCGTATCTTTTGATGCAAGCGCTCGAGAATGCGCTGCGCGAGGACGATAACCCGCGGCACGTGGTCTGCCTGCTCACGCAGGTCGAGGTCGATCCGGCCGATCCCGCCTTCAAGAATCCGACTAAGCCGATCGGCTATTTCTACACGGAAGCGGAGGCGAAGGCGCTCAACCGGGAATTCGGCTGGGAATTTCGCGAAGACGCGGGCCGCGGCTGGCGCTATGTCGTCCCGTCGCCGAAGCCCAAACACATCGTCGATATTTCGCTGATTCAGGCGCTTGCCAGAAACGGTGCGGTGGTGATCGCGGGCGGGGGCGGCGGCATTCCGGTCGTGCGCGGGCCGAAGAAAGTGCGCCACGGCATCGAGGCCGTGATCGACAAGGATCTGACGTCGGCCTTGATGGCCAATGTTCTCGGTATCGAGGAGATGATGATTCTGACGGCGGTGCCGCGTGTCGCGATTCACTTCGGCACGCCGCAAAAGCGCGAACTCGGCGAAGTGACGCTCACGGAAATCAAACGCTACCATCAGGAAGGCCATTTCCCCCCCGGCAGCATGGGGCCGAAGGTGGAGGCGGCGATCCGCTTTCTCGAAGGCGGCGGCAAACGCGCGATCATCGCAGCGCTCGACCAGGCGCTGCCGGCGCTGCGCGGCGAAACGGGAACGCACATCGTCGCTGATTGAGCGCTTGGCGTTCCGATTCTGCGAGCGGGACGGCGCCTTGAAATTACTGCGCCGCCGCCCGTTTTGCGCGGCCCTCGGCGACCAGCTTGTCGTAGCGATATCGCAGGATCGCTCCATTCGCGAGGGTCAAGAACTTGATCTCGCGCGTAGTTTGCCCGATTGCAATCACGTCGACCGCGATGCTTTCGCTAAGCCTCGGATCGCCGGCCCCATCTCCGCTCTTTTGCAGGAATTCGACTGCTTGCCGATGCGCGGCGCACAATACATCGAT
>JAJPHK010000178.1 GCA_021325315.1 Alphaproteobacteria bacterium | reverse complement strand
TCAGGATGAGGTTCCCGAGCGCCCCGGAATGACCGCAAATCCGCTATTGAAACTCCGCCCTCACCCCCGGCGGCGGCGAGAAGCCGAGATCGCCGCGCGCGATCACCGCTTCGCGCCCGCCGTAACGCTCGAGCTGCTCGGCCTGGCGCTTCTTGGCGCGCGCATCGACGTCTTCGGGCGAAAGCATTGCGCGCAGCTTCGCTTCGCATTCCGCACGCACTTTCGCGAATTTCGGATCCGCTGCAAGATCGCGCGCCTCCTCCGGATCGGTTTCGAGATCGAAAAGCTGCGGCGCGTATTTCACGTAATGAACGTATTTGTATCTGCCGTTCCGGATCGCGAAGGCGCCGGTCGTCGAACCCATGCCGTGATATTCGCTGAGCACGGTCCGCTCCGGCTTCTCCCCGTTCGCAAGCCTTGCGATCGAAACGCCCGGATGATCGGGCATCACCATCTGCCGGCCGTTTTCGCCGACGCAATCGATGATGAAGGGATAAATATCGACGAGGTTCGTAGGCGTATCGATAACTTTTCCTTGCGGAATGCCCTCGCCCGCGACAATCAGCGGAACGCCGCAGGTTTCCTCGTAGAGCGTCGACTTCCCCCACAGGCCGCGCTTGCCGAGCGCGTCGCCGTGATCGCTCGTATAGATGATGCGCGTATCGTTCGCGAGGCCGGCGTCAGTGAGCGCCTGCATGACTTTTCCAGCCTGCTCGTCCATGAAACTGCACAAGCCAAAATAACCGGAGACGGCGCGGCGCACGTCGTCCGGCGTCTTGAAATAGTCGTCGAAATTGAACGCCATCGCGTAGTCGCGGATGAAAGGATGATCCGGCCGCTCGGACTTTTCGTAAAAGCGCGGCATCGGCAGATCGGGATTGTCGAAATACGGAAAATAATGGTCGGGCGGCGCAGTCAACGGATAGTGCGGCGAGACGAAGGAAACGAACAGCACCCAAGGCTTGTCGCGATATTTGCGGGCTTCCTCGTGGAGCCAAATCTGTGCGCGCGACGCGATTTCACGGTCATATTGCGTGTACACGGACTCGCCAGGCCCGGCCATCTTCGCCATTTTGTAGGCGGCGCCCCGTACCGGAAGATCGTCGCGGATCAGGCCCATCAGGTCGCCCTTCCCTTCGATCACCTGCATCGGCACGATCGATTCCGAAAAACCGCAGTCGTCCTCATCCGAGCGGAAATGCAGTTTCCCGATCGAGACGACCCAATGTCCCGCCTCGCGCAGATGATGATGCCAGCTCGGCAGCGAGCCGTCGTAAGGGTCGGCGTTGTCCCAGAACCCGATCTGGTGGATGTATTTCCCGGTCGCGAAGGAGGCGCGCGCCGGAATGCAGACCGGCGACGGCGTCCAGCAGGCCGAAAAACGCGTGCCGCGCGCGGCGAGCCTGTCGAGGTTCGGCGTTTTGACGAGCGGATGCCCGTAACAACCCATCAGGCCGCGGGTGTGCTGGTCCGACATGATGATCAGCAAATTCTTCGATTCCATCGCTTCCTCGGGTCTTCTTCGTTCTGGACAGTCAATTACTATAGAGTATTATACTCTATAGTAAAACGGCAGAAAAGCCGCGATCAAAAAGTCCCGAGGGAGATGCGCCATGCCAAGACTGCTTTCCGTTTGTTTCGCGCTCTTGCTGAGCTGCGCATCCGCGGCCGCGCAGGATTGGCCGGCGCGGCCCGTGCATCTCATCGTTCCCTACTCCGCCGGCGGCGGCACGGATACCGTGGCGCGCGTGCTCGCGCAAAAGCTCAGCCTCTCGCTCGGCCAGCAATTCGTGGTCGAAAACAAGCCGGGCGCAAGCGGAATGATCGGCGCCGCCGCCGTCGCGAAGGCTGCGCCCGATGGCTACACGCTTCTCGTCGCCTCGCCCGCGGAAATCGCGCTCAATCAGAATCTGTTCACGGCGATGACGTATGATCCGCTGAAGGAGCTCGCGCCCATCACGCTTCTTGCGTGGACGCCCCTCGTTCTCGCAGCGCATCCGAATTTTCCGGCGTCAACGCCGCAAGAGTTCGTGGCGCTCGCGAGGAAAGAGCAGGTGGATTTTTCAACGCCCGGCATCGGCAGCTCGCATCACCTGACCGGCGAATACATGAACTATGTCGCCCACACGAAACTCACCCATGTTCCGTATCGCGGGGCTGCGCCCGCCGTGACGGACGCCGTGGCGGGTCAGGTGAAGCTCACCATTTCCGGAATGCCGCCGGTGGTGCCTTTCCTGAAAGCGGACAAGTTAAAAGCGATTGCCGTCACCAGCAAAAAGCGCTTTCCGCTGTTCCCGGACATTCCGGCAATGTCCGAGATCAAGGGCTTCGAGGACTTCGACTTCACCAACTGGTTCGGTCTTCTCGCGCCGGCCGGTACGCCGCAACCGGTTCTCGACAAGCTGAACAAGGCGGCGGTTGAAGCGTTGAAAGACGAACAAGTGCGCAAAATCCTCGAAAGCCAGGCGGCGGTCGCGGTCGGCAACACCTCGGAAGAATTCCGGAAATTCATTCTGGACGAGGCCGCACGCTACAAGAAAATTGTCGAGATCACGCACGTCAAGATCCAATGAGTGACAATGCAGGTATAACGTCACCATGCTGGAAGTGATTCAATCTCGCCTGGCCAAGAACCGTTCGGCCACAGGGCCGAAATACCAGGCGCTGCGCGACGCGATCCTCGGGGCGATCACGAGCGAGGAATGGAAAGCAGGCATGCGGCTGCCGACCGAAGCGGAGCTCTCCAAGGAACTCCCCTTCAGCCTCGGCACGATCCAGAAGGCTTACGGCCAGCTCGTGAAAGACGGACTCGTCGTGCGCACGCGCGGCCGCGGCAGTTTTGTCGCGCCGATGCAAAAGCAAATGGCGGAACCCTGGCATTGCCGCTTCCTGGGTAACGACGGAACGGTGCTGCCGGTCTATCCAAAGCTCATCGGCCATCAGACGCTTCGCGCGGAAAAGCGCTGGTCCGACCTGTTCGGGCCGCGCGCGAAAGTCGTGCGGATCGACCGCTCGATCTCGATCAATCACGAGTTCGATGTGTTGAGCCGGTTCTATGCGCTCGACACGATCGCGCGCCCTCTCCTCGACCGGCCGCGTAAGAACGTCGAAGCCGCGAACTTCAAGACCATTCTCCTGCGCGAATTGGGAATGCCGATCTCACGCATCGTGCAAACGATCGGCCGGGCGGACACCGCGCCCGCGAAAAAGCTCGGCTGGCGGCCGCATCTCGTTCTCGAAGCGACGGCTTATACGGCGGAAGGCGAGGTCGCCTATTTCCAGGAGATTTACCTTCCGTCGACCAGGCGCAAGCTCCTGTTCGATTCCGATCTTTCCCTCTAAGCCAATCAAGGCGTTCCGCGGGCCTCACAACACAATGCTCTCGCAGATTTTGGCGGCGCTTCCGCCGCTCGATCTCCTTCTTCTCACGGGCATTGCGCTCTTCACGGCTTATACGATTTTTGGCATCACCGGCTTCGGCAGCGGATTGATCGCGGCTCCCGTGCTCGCGCAGCTCATGCCGGTTGCCGCCGTTGTGCCGATGCTTGCGATTGTCGATTGCGCCGCGGCGCTCACGAACGGCGTCCGCCTTGGCGGTAGTGTCGATCGAAAGGAATTGTTCTTATTTTACCCCGCCACTGCGATCGGCAGCCTGATCGGGGCGGTATTACTCTTCCATGTTCCGACACGCGCGATGATGTTCGCCCTCGGTTTATTCATCATTGTCTACGCCTGCTGGAGCTTTTTCGTGCCGCAATCCACGACGCGCATCGGGCGCGGCTGGGCGATCCCGATCGGCACGGTGGGCGGGATTTCGAGCGGCCTTTTCGGCATGGGCGGCGCGATCTACTCGATGTATATCAGCCGCCGCTTGCAGACCCGCGATACGATCCGTGCGACACAGAGCGCGCTGATCGGTCTTAATACGTTCACCCGCGTCGTGATTTTCGCGCTCGCCGGCTCCTACACGAGCTGGCGCGTGCCGCTGCTGGCTTTGCTTCTCGTGCCGATCATGTTTTTCGGCACGTTCGCAGGCCACCATCTCACGTTAAAGATGTCGCGCGAGCGGTTTATGCAAATCCTGTATCTCGTACTCGTGGTTTCCGGCGCCGCGCTTATTATTCGCGCGGCGATACAAGGCGCGGTGTAACCCGATCAGCAGTGCCGCCGACCGTCGCCCCCGAGATAGGCTTCGCGGACATGATTGTTGTGAACAAGCTCGTTCCCATTTCCCGATAATACGATCGTTCCTGCTTCGAGGAGATACGCGTAGTCGCACATTTCAAGCGCCGCATAAGCGTTCTGCTCAACCATCAGGACGGTGGTGCCCGTCTTGCGAATGCCTTCGATGATTTCGAAAACCTGCTCGACGATATTCGGCGCAAGCCCGAGCGAAGGCTCGTCGAACATCATCAATTTCGGCTTTGACATGATCGCGCGGCCGATCGCGAGCATTTGCTGCTCGCCGCCGGATAGCGTGCCCGCAACCTGCCGGCGTCGCTCCGCGAGCCGCGGAAACTGCGTGAAAATGCGGTCGCGGTCCTCTTCGATTCCGGCGCTGTCGGTTCGCAGGTAGGCACCAATTTCGAGGTTTTCTTCGACCGTCATATACGGAAAGACCCGCCGTCCCTCCGGGCAATGCGCGATCCCGCGCGCGAGAATTTCCCGCGCCGAACAGCGCGTGATGTCTTCGCCCTCGAACACCATCCGGCCCGAAGCGGACGGCAAAATTCCCGAGATCGTACGCAAGGTCGTGCTCTTGCCGGCGCCGTTTGCGCCGATTAGTGCAACGAGCTGCCCGCGCTGCACGGAAAGCGAAATGCCCTTGATGGCTTCGACCTTGCCGTAGCGGCAGACGAGATCGCTAATCTCCAGCACGTTTCCTGGCTCCTTGCCCGAGATAAGCGCGAATGACTTCCGGATTTCCTTGAATCGCCGCCGGCGGCCCTTCCGCGATGATGCGCCCGTAATTCAAAACGACGATGCGATCGGAGACGCCCATCACCATCGGCATGTCGTGTTCGACCAGCAAAATCGTCACGCCAAGTTTTCGCAGCCTGCCGAGAAGTTGCATGAACCGCGCGGTCTCCGTTGCGTTCATGCCAGACACGGGCTCGTCGAGAAGCAGCATCGAAGGCTCGGCCGCGAGCGCTAGCGCAACACCCAGAAGCCTTTGCTCTCCATAAGCGAGCGAACCTGCAAGCTCATTTGCCCTGCGCTCGATCCCGACAAATTCGAGAATCTCGTGCGCCTTTGCGCGCAGATCATTTTCGGATTCGCGTTCTCGCGGCAGCGCAAGCAGCGTATCCCACAGCCTTGAGCGCCCGCGGCGGTGCAAGCCGATCATCACGTTTTCGAATACGCTAACGCTCTGAAAAACGCTGGTGCGCTGGAACGTACGGACAAGCCCGAGCTCCGCGACCTGGTGCGGCTTCAGATGCGTGAGCGGAGTGCCGCGATAGCGCACTTCGCCCTGGCTAGGGCGGAGAAAACCGGTGATGATATTAAAGGCGGTAGTCTTGCCCGCCCCATTCGGGCCGATCAGACTGACAACCTCTCCTTCGTTGACCACGAAGTTCATGTCGGCGATTGCCACCAGCCCGCCGAAGTGAACGGCGATATGCTCGATCGAAAGCGCCGGCCGCGCGGCTATCGGCTGGGCGGCGTTCATGGCGCGTCCTGTATTTTGGCTTTAGGCGAAGCCGGGAATTCTGCCTTGCTTCGCGCCGTGAACAGATTCTCGACCGCAGGCACGATTCCTTGCGGCAGCACGAACACGATCAGGATCATGAACAGGCCGTAGAGAATCCACTGCACTTCGGGGGCTGCGAACGAACGCGCCACGACCGGAATGAATCCGAAAATCAGGCCGCCGACGATCGGTCCCGCGAGCGTTCCCTTTCCGCCAGTGATCACCATGATCACCATCGTGATGGTATAGAGGAACAGGAACACGTCGGGATCGATGATCTTCAGATAATGCGCATACAGGCTGCCGGCGGCGCCTGCGATTCCGGCCGATACCACTGCGGCCAGCACGAGATAGCGCGTAACGTCGATCCCGACGGAAACCGCAAGCGATTCGTTTTCCTTCAGCGCGACCATCGCGCGGCCGACGCGCGAATACACGAGACGCCGGATGATCACGTAAGAAATCACGACGATGGCGAGCACGAGATAAAAATAGGACTGCTTGCTGTAGAAATCGAAATAGCCAAGACCGGGAAGCCCCAGTGTCATCGGCGGAATCGATGTCAGCGCAAGCGGACCTTGCGTGAGCTCGACCCAGTTCAGCGCGACAAGCCGCACCACTTCGGCGAAGCTGATCGTCACGATGACGAAGTAAGCTCCGCGAACGCGGAAAGAGAGCTTGCCGACGATATAGCCGCACAACCCAGCAACAAGGGTGCCTAAAACAAGCCCGGTCCAAACCGGCCAGGGCTCGTGTACGACGCGCAGCCCGCCGATCAGTTCGACATCGAAGCCGAGCGACGTAAGCGCGCTGGTATAGGCCCCGATCCCGAAGAAGGCGACATGACCCAGGCTGAGCTGGCCTGTGTAGCCGAGCAATAGATTGAGGCTCATCGCCGCGATGATGAAAATCCCGGTCGTGATGAACGCGTTCAGGAGATACGGATCGTGCAGCCAGAGCGGGATCGACGCGAAAACGGCGAGCGCAACCCAGGGAAAAAGCCGTGTCATCCAATTCGCTCCGATCGCGCGAACAGACCGGTCGGCTTCACCAAAAGGACGGCGATGATGATCAAGAAGCCCATCGCGTCGCGATAACCGGACGAAATATAGCCGGCACCGATCTCTTCGGCGAAGGCGAGCATAAAGCCCCCGATGGTGGCGCCTCCGATGCTGCCGAGTCCGCCGAGAATGACGATCGCGAACGCCTTGAGCGAGGCGATATTCCCCATGAGCGGCGAAACGACATAGACAGGTCCGAGCAGCGCCCCTGCCGCCGCAGCCAGGCTCGAACCGATCGCGAAGGTTGCCATATAGATCCGCTGGATGTTGATGCCCATCAGCGATGCCGTATCGCGATCCTGGAAAGTCGCGCGCATCGCCTTGCCGAGCTTGGTGCGGTTGATCAGGAAATACGCAACGCCGATCAAGAGCAGCGCCGCGAAGAACACAAAGAGACTCAGCGAGGAAACCGAAAACGGGCCGATGACGAACGGCGCTTCGGGAAACGGAGTGTTTACCGATTTGGCGACCCCGCCCCAAATATACTGCTCGCCGTTCTGCATCACGATCATCGCGCCGATCATGACGAGCATGGTGGTGTCGATGTCTGCATTCCGCATCGGCCGCAGCAAAATGACTTCGATTAGCGCGCCGAGTAGACATCCCGCGAGGATCGCGACCAAAATCGAGAAAAAGAAATTAAGACCCATAAGAACGGAGACGAGATAAACGCAATACGCGCCAAACGCATAAAGTTCGCCATGCGCAAAATTCACGACGCGCATGATGCCGAAAATCAACGTGAGGCCTATTCCGAGCAGCGCATAGGTGCTGCCGAGAATAAGCGCGTTGATCACATGTTGCAGAAACTCGATCATCGATCCCTGTCCGCCGCGCTTGCGGCCGCGGCCCCTCCGTCCTGGCGGCAACAAAGTGAAGCGGGCATCGCTCTCGCCGCGATGCCCGCTTCGTTCTTCTTACAGTTTGGGAAGAATGACCTTGCCGTTGTCGATCTGGATCAAATAGACGTTCGGCATACTTTGCCCGCTTTCCTTGCCGGCGGGCCCTTGCTTCTGGAACTTGATCTTTCCGTTCAGGCCCGTGAAGTCGACGTCCCAAAGCGCCTTTGTGATCGCCTCCGGCTCGGCCTTGCCGGCCTTCTCGATCCCTTTGGCGATCGTGCGGATGCCGTCATAGCCGCGGAAGCTCTCGGTCGCGCCGGCGAAATTGAATCCGCGCTTTTTCCATTCGCCGAGAAAGTACTTCGTCGCGGTGGGGTCGGGCGTCTGGTCCGGATACCACGGCGCGAAGGTCGTAAGGTGATACGTGCCGTTGGCTGCCGTGCCCGCCTGGTCGATCAATTGATCCGGGTTCTGCGAACCGCCGGTCGTGACGATCCTCTTCTTGATGCCAAGCGCCGCGGCCTGTTTCAAGAGAAGCGTCAATTGTTCGACCGCGGTCGTAACCATGATCGTGTCGGAATCCGTCCCCTTAATTTTCGATAGCTGCGCACTCATGTCTTGAGCGGACTGGTCCATCGTCTCGACAAGGCCAACGCCGATGCCTTCACCTTTGAGGACTTTACCGAAATCATCGGCCGCGCCGCGCCCCCAGTCGTTGTTGATGACAAGGAAGTCGACCTTCTTCATGTGCAGCTTCGGAAGAATATCTTTGAATGCTGCCGCTTCTACTGCCGACGGCGGCGAGATGCGGAAGATGTACGTGTTGCCCGAAGTGGTGATCTTCCCCGAGGACGAAGTTTCGACCACCATCGGCACTTTATACTCGAGAAGCTTCGGCATCACCGCAAGCGTCAAGCTCGATCCCCAAGCGCCCATGATCACCGGCACTTTGTCGGCGGTGATCAGCTTCTCGGCGACCGCCGCCGCTTCGGTAGGGTTGCTCTTGTTATCTTCGATCACGAGCTCGACTTTCTTGCCAAGCAGCCCGCCCTTGGCGTTGATTTCGTCGGCGGCGATCTTCGCGCCGTTGACAACGTAAGTGCCCGAGGCGGCGAACGGACCGGTGAGCGGTTCGTTCACGCCGATTTTGATTGTTTGTGCGGATGCCTGGCCGGCGAGTCCAATGGACAATAGCGCGGCCGCGGCGAATGTTGAGATTGCTCTGCCCTTCCTCATTGACTTTCCTCCCATGCGCTAAACGCGAAAATCGGAATGTTCGTCTTCGCAGATTAAGCAAGCGCCATGCCAGCCCTCTGCTTGTTATCGTTGTTTTCAGTCATCCTATTTTTAGTATGTTGGTATCGAGAAGTCACGCTAACCCGGGGCGAAATTTTCAGCAATTGGGCACATTCACGGCAAGTCCGCCCCTGGAGGTCTCCTTGTATTTGGCCTGCATGTCTGCCCCCGTTTCCCGCATGGTGCGGATGACCTGATCGAGGCTGACATAATGGGAGCCGTCCCCGTTCAGGGCTAGCGAGCTCGCATTGATGGCCTTCACTGCCCCGAAGGCGTTGCGCTCGATACAGGGGATCTGGACGAGCCCGCCGACCGGATCGCAAGTCATTCCCAAATGGTGCTCCATGCCGATTTCCGCGGCGTTCTCGATCTGACGAGAGCTTCCGCCGAGCGCCGCCGTCAAACCAGCCGACGCCATCGAGCAAGCGACGCCCACCTCGCCCTGGCATCCCACTTCGGCGCCGGAAATCGACGCGTTCATTTTGTACAGAATGCCGATTGCCCCACTCGTCAGGAGGAAAGTGCGTAGACCCTCTTGTGTCGAGCCCGGGCAATGATCGGCATAATAACGCATCACGGCGGGCATAACGCCGGCCGCACCGTTTGTCGGCGCGGTGACCACGCGTCCGCCCGCTGCATTCTCCTCGTTCACGGCGATGGCATAAAGACTCGCATAGTCGAGCGCACCGATCGAATGCCGCGCATTGCGCGGCTCAGCTTCGCGCAGCCGGGCATGGAGCGAAGCCGCGCGGCGTTTCACCTTCAGGCCGCCCGGCAACTCTCCTTCGCTCTTGATGCTGCGATCGATGCAATCGAACATCACACCGATCAAGCGGTCGAGCCGCTCGTTGACAGATTCCGCGCTTGCCGAAACCATCTCATTGGCCAGCACAATCTCCGCGATCGAAAGGCCGGAGCAGTCGCTCATTTCAATGAGCTCTGCACCGCTTCGAAAATCGAACGGTACCTTCGCCATCTCCGGCTGAAGAGAAACAGTTTCGTCCTCGCGCCGGACAAATCCGCCGCCGATCGAATACCAAACGGAGCGATCCAACAAATTGCCGTCAGCGTCATAAGCCTCGAAGGCCATGGTGTTGGGATGAACCGACGGAATTTCTTCGAGATTGAAATGAATGTCCTGCGCCGGATCGAAAGCGATCACCTCGCCACCGGAAAGTGTAAGCTCCTTCGTCTCGTTAATTCTGGCGACACAGCGCTCGGCTGTCTCGGGCGCCACGGTCTCCGGCAGCAAGCCCGAAAAGCCGAGCATGACCGCTTTGTCGGTGCCGTGCCCGCGTCCCGTCCACGCCAGCGAACCATACAAGATTGCCTTCACACGCTTCAAACGAGCGCGATCTTCCTTGCTCAATGCCGCCATGAAAGCTGCGGCGGCCTTCATCGGCCCGACGGTGTGCGAAGACGATGGCCCGATCCCGATCTTGAACAGGCCGAAAACGCTGATCATGCGACGAGACCGGGCATTGCGAGCGTCTACTTCTTCTTCAACCGCGGGATGATCTCACGCGCGATCGTTTCGACCTGATCCATCTTGTACTTGTACGGCACGAAAATGATCTTCTGCACGCCGACGGCGAGATGCGCCTTCAATTGTTCGACGCATTCGTCGACCGAGCCCATGATTGCACTTTCGCGCGAGCAATCACTGTGCTCGGGAAAATCCCACTCCTTGTTCAGCCACTCCATCATTTCTTCGCGCACGGCTGCTTTCGATGGGCCGACCATGATCGGAAGCTGCGAAGCATTCAACAGCTTGTCGGGATCCTTGCCGCCTTCCTTGGCGAAGTTGCGGAGCTTCGCCCAGGATTTCGCGAAAGCTTCCGGCGAATAGAAATAGGTGAGCCAGCCGTCGCCACGGGTCGCAGCACGCTGCAACACGCGATCGACATAGCCGCCGATCAGGATCGGCATGCGCGGCTGCTGCACCGGCTTCGGATACATCACCGCGGCCGAAATGTTGTGCGCGATGTATTTTCCGTTCACCATCGGCTCGGTCCAGAGCCGATTGAGAATTTCGAGATTCTCGTCCATCAGCTTGCCGCGCTTGTCGAACGGGATGCCCATGGCGTCGAACTCGCGCTTGTACCAGCCCGACGCCATGCCCATGATCAGACGCCCGCCCGAAAATTGATCCATGCTTGAGAGCTGCTTCGCGAGCGCCACCGGATTGCGTAGCGGCAGCACAAGAATGCCGGTACCGAGCTTGAGCCTGGTCGTGCGCGCGGCGATCGAGGTGAGCGTCGTCAAGGAATCCAGAATCGGAAAATGCGGATCGACGCCGAGCAGGATGTGATCCCATACCCAGAGCGAGTCGTAGCCGAGCTGTTCTACCCGTACGCCGTATTCGATGAGCGCCTTCGCGTCCGGCAGCTCTGGATAAGCGGTGAAATTGCGCGCAGCAATGCCGAACGTGTTTGACAAGATGGTCATCGGGTTCCTCGGGTTTATGCGGTAAAGAGACGGTCGGGATCGAGCATGCGCAGCGTCGAAAGCTCACGCTCCGTCGGCGGCTCTGTGACGCTGGTTTGGCCGTTGAAAACGAGATCGAAACCGGTGTTGTCCTGAACTTCCTCGCGTGTGACGCCCGGATTGAGCGCGAGCACTTTCATCCGCTTCGTAACATCGTCGAAGGAGAAGATCGCAAGCTCCGTGACGACGCGGAACATTCCGCCTTGCGGCAGCCCGCTTTCGGCGCGGGTGTTGTTGCCGCGGATGAAGCCGGGGCTCGTGATGAAATCGACTTTTTCGACGAAGCGCCGTTTCTCGTGCTTCATCGCAACGATCATATTGGTAAGGCTCGAAATATCGTTGCCGCCGCCGGTGCCCGGAAGCCGCGTCTTGGGGTGATCGGGGTCGCCGATGAACGAGGAGTTCAGATTGCCGTATTGATCGATCTGCGCGCCGCCCATGAAGCCCACGTCGACATAGCCGCGCTGCAGAAGAAGCAAAACTTCCGCGCTTCCCAGCACCATGTTCGCGCGCTTGGTGCAGCGCTGATCGTTCGTGGAAGGCGGCAATTGTCCCGGCTCGACGAAAGCGCCGATCACGCCGCCCTCGAACAAAATCGTCAGACCCGGGCAGTGCAAACGTTGCGCGAGCGTCGCCGCGAGCAGCGGAACGCCGACGCCGGCGAATACCACCTGCCCGTCCTTGAGCTGGCGCGCGGCGAGGATCGCGAGCAGTTCGGAGGCCGTGTATTTGTGCGGCTTAGTCATCGTAAATGCTCCTGCCCCGCCGGCTCGCGGCCACGAGCTCGTCCAGTCCGATCTTCGAGAGAAAACCGTTCCAGTCCTTAGGGCCGTAGACATAGTCGTCGAGATATTTCTGCATGCCGCCGACGGGGTCCGAGTTCACCTGCTTCACATAGGCTTCGAGATGATCGAGCATTGGTTCGTAAACGCCGTAGCATTCATGCGGCGCCGAGCCGAATGGCACTTCGACGACCGCGTCCACGCAGAAAAACGGAATCTTGGTCTGGTCCGGCGCGCGGCGGATTTGGTCGTTGGAAACGATCCGCTCCGTGGTCATGATGACGCGGTTCGCCGCCATGGCGAGATCGATGTCCATGAACTGGAGGCCGTCGATCTGCGCGTTGCCGTAAGCGTCGCAGCGCTGCACGTGGATGAGCGCCACGTCCGGATTCAGCGCCGGAACGAGCAACAGTTTCTCGGCCGTGAAGGGACAATCGATTTCCTTCGTTTCCGGCCGTCTCTTCGCGACGTCGGAGCCGAGCATCGAGCGCATCGGCATGAACGGCACGCCCATGGCGCCGGCGCGGAAGCGCATGCCGATAGCCATGTGGCTCCATTCATCGTATCGCGCGTGACCGCCCTCGATGTGATGCCGCATCACTTTGGAGAGGCCCCACAGGATTCCCTGCGCGAACCAGCTCGACACAATGTGATCGGAGACGCCGGAGGCGAGCAGCAAGTCGCCGTCGGTCGAGATGATGCAGCGCGAGCACGAGAGTTTTTTCTTGCGCGCCCGAATAAGTTGCCAGATCAGCGCCATTGGCGTGCGTGACATCGTGGAGCCGCCGATACCGACGGTCGTGCCGTCGTTCACGAACGACGCCGCCTCCTCGAGCGTCACTACCTTCTCGCGCAGGCTGCGATCGCGCCGCGCGAGATTCTCGCGAAGCACGTTATAAGGCTGAACCGTGTCCTGAATCACGTTCATCGGCCTAGCCCGCCGCCATTGCCTTGCCGGACGCTTTTTGCGCTTCGGCATTGAACTCCTCGATCAGCCTGTCCCAGGTGGGCAAGCTGTCGGCGATTTCGTTCCAGAACGATTGCTGCCGGCGGCGTTCGAAGTCCTCGACGCTTACGCCCTGCTGTTCGACCCAGGTATAGTAGCCGAGGTTGAAAATCCGCCGGCGCTCGAAATCGGTAAGCTCCAGCATGTTGTCGGTCGTGAGCGATTGCAGACACGAGCCGAAAATCTCGCCTGCATTCACTTCATCGAAACCGCCGGGATAGTGCTTGGCGCGGTAATTGTCGCGCTCGCTCGCATAAAGCGAGGCGCTGTCGGTCGCGACCGTCACGATCACGTCGTCCGGACCATAGTGCATAAGCTTCGCGAGCTTGATGGACGCCGCGATATTGGCGAATCCCGAAATGCCGACATCGTCGAACGCGGCGATGGCTTTGTCGTCGAGTTTCTGCCGCGCCTTCAGATAGCGGCGGCCGGCTTCCGAGCCGAACAGCAGATTCAATTGATCGGTCACGCGGTCGGAGACGGCAATCACCGCGTCGATATTCATCACGTTATGGATGAGCGGAATATGCTTATCGCCGATGCCCTGGATATTGTGCTCGCCGAAGCCGTTGTTCAGCATCGTCGGACATTCGAGCGCTTCGACAGCGGCGATCTTCGTACCATGCCGCTTTTTCAGATAATCGCCCGCCGCGATCGTGCCCGCGGAGCCGGTCGCTGAAACGAATGCCGCAAGGCGCTTTCCGCCGCTTTTCTTGAGCGAAAGAAAAACTTCTTCAGCCGCCCTACCCGTGCAAGCATAGTGAATGAGATAATTCGAGAACGCCGAAAACTGATTGAGAATGACGTTTTCCGGATCGCGCTCGAGCTCGGCGCACTTGTCGTAGATTTCCTTGACGTTGCTCTCGGTACCCGGCGTCCGGATGATGTCGTCGGGGTGCGTGACCCACTTTTCCAGCCACTCGAAGCGCTCGCGGCTCATGCCCGCGGGCAACACCGCGACACCGCGGCAGCCGAGAATGCGCGAGACAGAAACGCCGCCGCGGCAGTAATTGCCGGTCGACGGCCACACCGCCTTCTGCCGAGCAGGATCGAAGCGGCCTGTCACGAGTTGCGCGGCAAGCACCGAATAGGCCGGCAGCACCTTGTGCGCGCCGATCATCGGAAAACGCCGGCCGAACAAAACGACAATCAGCGCCTTCACCCCCGTGATCGCTTCCGGCAGCACCATGAAGCCCGGAAGATCCGCTCGGCTCTTGCGATCGGCGCCGTTGTACCAGTGCACGCGCCAGAGATTTTCCGCATGCGGCTCGTCGGGCGCGACGCTCGCGAGCTTCTTCGTGTGAGCGGCGGGAATCTTCGACGGATCGGCGAGTTGCGAAAACGTCGGCATGACGACACCGAGCTCGCGCACCCGCGCGATCGCCCGCGCGCGCTGGTCACGATCGACGATTTCGGGAGAAACAACCAGGGACATGAACCGCTCCGGAACTGAAAGATGCTAACATTAGTAACATAGGATGTCGAGAAGAACCCCCTTCCCGGCCCACAATTAGGGAGCCGCGGCAATGGGTTCGGCTTTTTCTGTCTCTCGCGCCCGCATACGCGCTGCGGCGGCATCGAAGGACCGCCGCCGGAGCATCTCATCCGCATCCCTGTAAAGCGTCGTCCGCTGGCGCGGAGTCCGGCCGCAGGAATAGATGATCTTCTCCATCTCTTGCGGCGTCATTTCCTGCCCGTAAGAGGCGCCCGCCGCGCGCGAAATGCTCTCGTCCATCAGCGTCCCGCCGAGATCGTTCACGCCCGCCGAGAGACAGCGCCGAACGCCTTCGGGTCCGAGCTTCACCCAAGACGCCTGGATATTCGGAATATGCGGATTCAACACGAGCCGCGCGACCGCGTGCATCAGGATCGCCTCGCGGAATGTCGGCCCCGGCCGCGCGCGGCCCTTGAGATAAATCGGCGCTTCCATGTGGACGAACGGAAGCGGCACGAATTCGGTGAAACCGCCGGTTTCCGCTTGCAGCGCGCGGATGCGCAAAAGATGCCGCGCCCAATGCCGATAATCTTCCATATGTCCGAACATGATCGTCGCGGTCGAGCGGAAGCCGAGCTTGTGCGCGGCGCGCATGACATCGAGCCACTCCTGCGTACGGATTTTATCGGGGCAGAGCGTGGCGCGAACCTCGTCATCAAGAATTTCCGCCGCCGTGCCGGGAAGCGTGCCGAGTCCCGCCTTCTTCAGCTCTTGCAGAAACTCGCTCACCGAGATTCCGAGCGTCCGCGCACCCTGGTGAATTTCCAAAGGCGAGAAGGCGTGCATGTGGATGCCCGGCACTGCGCCCTTCACGATACGGCAAATGTCCAGATATTTCCGCCCCGTATAGGACGGATGAATTCCGCCCTGCATGCAGACTTCCGATGCGCCGCGCTCCCACGCGTCCGTCACGCGCCGCGCAATTTCCGCGTCGTCAAGATCGTAAGGACGCCCGCGCAAGTTCTCGCTCATCTTGCCTTTCGAAAACGCGCAGAACTGGCATCTGAACGAGCAGATATTGGTGTAGTTGATATTACGCGTGACGACATAGCTCACGACGTCGCCGTTGACGTCCTCGCGTAATTCGTCGGCGGCGCGGCAGACAGTGGCGAAATCGTCGCTGCGCGCACGAAACATCTGAACGATTTCCGGCTCCGAAAGTGCATCTCCGCGCTGTCCCTTCGCGAGCAAGCCGCCGAGATTGCTGGATCGCACGAATGGAGCCTTGTCCATCCAGTTCAGTTCCCGCGCAGGCAACTCGCTCACGCAACCCGGACACCAGTCGTCGGTGCGCGGCATGCCGTCGCCGTCGATGCGATGTAGAACAGCCGTACGCAAGCCGGGGTCGACCCAGCGCGCAATATTGCGCGCGAACGCGGGATAAATCGCCAATCGCTCGACGAGATTCTTGCCCGCGGCCTTGGTCGCAGCTTCCAGCACGCGCAGATGCGGCCACGGCGCCTCGGGATTGACGTGATCGGGCGTGACCGGCGACACGCCGCCCCAATCGTTGATGCCCGCGGCGATCAGGCGGCCGAGCGCGCCGGGGCTCAGGTTCGGCGGCGCCTGGATGTTCATTTCTGGCTCGAAAATGAGCCGCGCGACGGCGATCGTCCATAGATGCTCCTCGACATCCGGCGCGGGTGCTTTTTCCATACGCGTGCCCGGTTTCGGGCGGAAATTCTGGATGATGATTTCCTGAATATGCCCGTAGGCGTCGTTCAGATCGCGCAACGCGAAGAGTGAGTCGATCCGCTCCTGCCGCGTCTCGCCGATCCCGATCAGGATGCCGGACGTGAATGGCACCGCTCGCTCGCCCGCGAGCCGCATCGTCTCCAGCCGAGCGGCAGGCACTTTATCCGGCGAGCCGTAATGCGCCTCACCCTTCGCGCAGAGACGATCCGATACGCTCTCCAGCATAATGCCTTGCGAGACCGATACTTTTCGCAAAGCATCGATGTCCTCGCCCGTCATCAGGCCGGGATTGACGTGCGGCAACAGCCCCGTTTCGCGAAAGACGGCGCGGGCCGCCTCGGCCAGATAAGAGAGCGTGGTTGGATGACCGAGCCGGTCGAGTTCCTCGCGCGCCACGCGATAGCGCAGTTCCGGCTTGTCGCCGAGGGTGAACAGCGCCTCCTTGCAGCCCGCTTTCTTTCCGGCCTTCGCGATCGCGATCATCTCTTCGATCGAAAGATACGGCTTTTCGTTCGCGCGCGGCGCATGCGCAAAGGTGCAGTAATGGCAAACATCGCGGCAAAGCTGCGTGAACGGAATGAAAACCTTGCGCGAATAGGAAACGTTCTGCCCGTGCGCGGCATCACGGCGGGCCGCGGCTGCCGCGAGCAACGGCTCGATATCGTCGAGGCGAACAAGTTCCGCAGCCTCGGCCGGCGAGAGGCGGCGATCGGCGGGGAAGTCTCTCAATAGCGAAACCGTCATGTCACATACCGTACTGGGCTCGACCGCGCGCTTAAACGAGCGGCGAGATCAAATTCGGCAAGAAGCGCCGATGTCAACAGACGCCTGTCCGGCGCGGACGAAAAAACCAGATCTTCCGGCCGATCGATATCGTTTCCAAGACCGTCGCAACGAACGATCCCGCAGCGCAGATTCTTTTCTTTCGCCAGCGCAACGTGGCGTGCAAAACTGTCCTCGCCAAAACTCGTCGCGATCAGATCTCGCGCTCGCATGGCGAGCGCGTTGGTTCCGCCGTCGGATCGTGCCGGTGTCAGAACGAGATCGTGCTGAGCAAGACTTTTAATTACAGCCTGCAGCTCTTCCACGGTTGCGAAAGGCACGTCAGCCGGCACAACCAGCGCCGCAGTTTTGTCATCCAGAGTTGCCAAGCCTTGCTGAACGGCATCGTTGGCGCCGGTCTCGACAACATCAGCGACCACACGTGCCTCGAACTGCTTCGCGAGTTCCTCGGCCATCGGATCGCTGCTGACCACGACAATGCCTGCGAGTTCCGGTGTCGCGTGCAGCGTCGCCAGCACATCATTCAGCATGACTCGTGCGAGCATCGTGCGCTCGCTCTGCGAGAGCACCGGCGCCATTCGTTGCTTGGCGAGACCAAGCCGCTTCACCGGGACAATGGCCCGGATTTCCGGCAAGCTTTCCGCGCGCTCCGCCATGTCAGCCACTTCCTTCCACAGCGTTCGCAAGCTGCGCGGCGAAGCGCAGGCACTCGCCTGCGAGACGGTCGCGATCCGCAAGGCTTCGCATCAAGGTGGAAGCCGCGTGCACCGGAAGACCGATTTCGCTCACTTCGCCGCGATCGACCTTGTCGACAATCAAGCCTTTCAGAAACGGATAGTGCCGCGCGATGGTTCCTGAATCCGCGGGCAACCCCAGCTCCGCCATGATCTTCGCGGTCGGCCCTTTCACGGCTTGCCCGCCGATCAGCGGCGAAACCGCGATGATCGGCGCCTTGATCTCGTCAAGCGTCTTGCGGATGCCCGGGATCGCAAGAATCGGATCGATGCTGAGATAGGGATTCGACGGACAAATAATGACGGCGGCGAGATCCGGATTCCGCAGCGCCGACAAAACCGCGCTAGAAGCGGCGGCGTTTTGCGCATTTTTGAATTCAAGCCGCCGGACTGCTGGCCTGCATTGCAGGCCTACGAAATAGCGTTGAAAGGAAAGCGGCCCTTCTTCGGTGATCACAACAGTTTCCACATGATCGTCCGTCATCGGAAGAACTGCCGATGGGATTTTCAGGTGGCGCGCAATCGATGCGGTAAAATCTGTGAGCGAAACTCCACTCTGTAGCGCGCGCGTCCGCTCGACATGCATCGCAAGATCGCGATCGCCCAACTGAAACCACGTCTCACTGCCGAGCTCACGAAGCGCCTGCATGAAATTCCAGCTCTCGTCTGCATGGCCCCAGCCACGCTCGGGATCGTTCAAGCCGGCGAGCGTATAGACGACCGTATCGATGTCCGGCGAAATATGCAGGCCGAGATGCTCGAAGTCGTCGCCGGTGTTCACCACCACCGTCAGGTTTTTTCCGAGCAGCCGGTTGAGCCCGAGCGCGAGCTTCGCGCCGCCGATCCCGCCGCATAGCGCGACAACCGGTCCCGCACGGAACTGCGCTGCGCTCTCGGCGTTCATCGGAACATGTCCCGCTCGCGCGGGCGGATGAGCGCCGATGCGGGCCTGGCCGCCGCGCTGAAAGAAAGTCCGCGGACAACGACCACCGGCTGGCGCTCCGCTGCCTGGCCCATGAGCAACGATGCGCCCGCTGCGATCTCGTCCGCCACCGCGATTTCGGTCACCTGCAGCTTCCGGCCGAAAATATCCGGCGCGCCGATCATATCGAGGAGAGACGGGATGCCCGCGACACCGAGCGCGACGCCGACAACACCGTTCCGCCACGGCCGCCCGAAACTGTCGTTAATAATGACACCGACATTTGTGTTGAAAGCCTTGTCGAACGCAGTTTTCAGTTCAGCTGCCGAGCCGTCCGGATTCTGCGGCAGGAGCAGCACCCGCTCCTCGCCGTTGGCGTGCTCGATATTCGACTGATCGATGCCTGCATTCGCCATGACATAGCCAAGCCGGTGCGCGGCGATCACGATATTGGACCGGTATCGGACGATTTCCTCGGATTCGCTCAGCACGACCTCGAGATAGCGAGCGTCCTTGCCCGTCTCTTCCGCCAATTTCAGCGCCTGCGCCGATGGTTGCACGTCACTCAGCCGCACATAGCGGTTTTCGGATTTCGAAACGATCTTTTGCGCAATAACAACGACGTCATTCGCGACGAGCGGAAATTGTGCGGTCTTCAAAGCGCTTATGATAATCGCCGCGAGATTATCGCCCGGGGCGATGAGCGGTATTCCCGGTACAGCGAAATATGTGGCGCTGTTCGCCATCACCCATCATTGCGGCGCGACCGCCGGCAGCCCGGTAATACGAATGCCCGCCCCCGGAATCTTGTAGCGGCGATTGATAGCGATCAACACCGAGGTCAGCGCCTCGGCCGCCGCGGAATTCGCGAGCACGCCGCCGTCGACACCGCAGGTCGCCACTTCATTCGCGAGCGCAATCACGATCTCGCGCGCTTCCTTGTCGTTGCCGAAAACGAGCACGTCGCAATCGGCGCGGTCGCCCGCATGCAATTTCTTCGCGCCCACATTATGGAAAGCGGAAACCACGCGCACGCCCTCACCGAGCAAGTTCTGCGCGATCTGCGCCGCCGAGCCTTCCGCCGGAAGCTGCACGACCGAGACTTTCGGCGGCACGAGCGGCACGGCCGCGTCTACAACGATCTTGCCTTGCACCGCGTCTTTCACTTCGCGCAGCGTCGCCTCGTGACTCGCGAACGGAACCGCGACGACGACGACATCCGCCGCCCTCGCTGCGCCGACATTGCTGTCGCCGCGTGCCTTGCCGCCGAGTTCTTTGGCGAAGGCCTGCGCCTTCTCCGCCGAGCGCGAACCGATGACGACATCGTAACCTGCCGCGAGCCAACACTTCGCAAGCCCCGAGCCCAGATCGCCGGTGCCGCCGAGAATTGCAATGCTTGGCTTCGCGTTCATGACTTCTCCTTAGCCAAGCGGCATTTCGGGAAGCGTGACGAGCTTCACGCCCGCTTTTTCCAGTCCATCGCGCACGGCCCTCGCGGTCGCAACGCCCGTCGGTTCGTCACCGTGAACACAAAGCGTATGCACCTCGCAGGGGATTTTCTTGCCGTGCCTCGAAGTGATGAACTTATTCACGACCATGTCGATCACTTGTTTGGTCGCGACCGCCGGATCCTTGATGACGGAGCCCGGAATTTTGCGCGAGGTGAGATTGCCGTCGTCCTCGTATTGGCGATCACAGAATCCTTCGAGCGCCACTTTGAGGCCCAGGTTTCGTCCGGCCTTTTCCATTTCGGAGCCCGACAGCGCAACATAGATAATGTTCGGATCGACCGCCTTGATCGCACGCCCGATCGCAAGCGCATATTCGCTGATCTCTGCGGCCATGTTGTTCAACGCGCCGTGCGGCTTGAGATGCGTGACCTTGGTGCCCGCATAGGCGGCGAAGGCCTGCAGCGCGCCGATCTGATAGGCGACCATGTATTCGAGGTCGTCCGGACGCATGTCGATGCGGCGGCGACCGAAGCCCCAGAGATCGTTGAAGCCCGGATGAACGCCGATGCTCACGCCCATTTTCTTCGCCTGTGTCACGACGCGGTGCATCACGCGCGGATCGCCGGCGTGAAAGCCGCAGGCGATGTTCGCCGAGCCGATGATTTTCAGAATACCGTTGTCGTCGCCGATGTCATAGGCGCCGAAGCCCTCGGCCATGTCGGCGTTGAGATTGATCTTGATCGTCATCACGCACCTCGAATTTCAGGCCCATTCATAAGGTACTATCTTTAGACAAACAATACCTTTTATGCCGCAGTTTACCGCGTACCGAACAGCCGCTTGAGCAGAGCCTTGAAGCGGTCGCGGATCAAGGCAAACAAGAGTGATCCCGCGTTTAAGCCCTCGCCGCTAACCGGCAGATCCTCCAGGGCTTTTCCGCCGAGCCGCGCCTCGAGATTCTGCGCGAAAGCGGCTGTCAGCCGCGATGCCACATCCTGCACGATGCCGCTCCGCCCAAACTGCGCCAGCATCCCGGTGAGGGTGTAGCCGACGGTGATCGCAACTTCGGTCGCGCGGCCGCCATCTGTAGGCCGCAGACTGTAATTGATCATTCCGCGCGTCGAAGAACTGCTGCGCACGTCGCTCCCGGCGCCGATGATTTTGCCGGAGTAAGTCTTTTCATCGCGCTCGATATCGGCCTCGCCACGAAATTCCGCTGTAATCGGCCCGATCTTCACACGTATCTTTCCCTCAGCGTGATTATCGGTCGGCTCTTCGACCAAGCTTGCGCCTGGTAAGCACGCGGCGACGTCCCGCACCTGGCCGAAGAAATCCCAAACCTGTTGCCGCGGATAATGAACGACGAAACTTTGTTCGAACGAAACCTGTGGCCTCCAGTCGCGGTCCATTGCGGGCCGCTGTGCTTTCGCGCTCACTGGCGTCGCGGTCGCACGGCCCGCCATCAGTTCGGATACTGTCTCGCTGCCGCTATGGCGCGAACCGGCGGGCCCGAGCGCCCCGCCGTTCATCGCAACCGGCGCAATCGCCCGCGCGCGGCGTGCGGAAATCACACTTTTGATCGCGCGGATGATTCCGACATAGCCGGTGCAGCGGCAAAGATTGCCGCTCATGGCGACACGAATCGCACGCTCATCGGCATCCGGCGCGCGCAGCACGAGATCGCGCGCGGAGATCAGCATGCCCGGCGTGCAGTATCCGCATTGCAAGGCGTGCTCGCGCTTGAACGCCTCGCGCAGCTCGGCGGTCACTTCGTCGTTATCGAGCCCCTCGATCGTGGTCACTTCCGCGCCGCTGCAGGCCACCGCATAGGTCAGACAGGAACGCACCGGCGCGCCATCGACGAGAATAGTGCAGGCACCGCAAACGCCGTGCTCGCAACCGAGATGCGTGCCGGTGAGATCGCGCTCTTCGCGCAAGAAGTCCGCGAGATGCGTGCGCGGCTCTACCTCAGCGGAAACCGCCATACCGTTGATGGTGAAGGAAACGGGCTTCATGCGGACGCCTGCTGAACGGCGCGAGCGAGCGCCACCGTGTGGATTTTTCTGTCAAGCGGATCGTCCATGCCGATCGACGCAAGCATCGCGTCGGCGGCCGTAGGATCGAACTTGCGCAGGTCGTCGCTGCCCTGAAACAACGGCTTCGCGTCGGCGAGCACCAAGGGCTTTCGCTCCGTTGCCCCGATCACCGCGCGGAAAACATTGCGCGCCCGGTCGAGCAGCACCGCGCCGATCGCATGGGCATACTCCCCGGTCTTGCGGCAAACCTTGTAGTAACCCCAACGAGCTTTTTTCGAATGCGCCGGCACGCGAATCGCTTCGAGCAATTCGTTCTCGCCGAGTGAAGTTTCGAGCGCGCCGGTGACATAAGATTCAACCGGAATGGTTCTCGTGTCTTTGCCGCGCACGATCGCGTCAGCCCCCAGCGCAGCGAGCGCCGAAATCCAATCGGCCGAAGGATCGGCGTTCGTGAGGCTCCCGCCGATCGTGCCGCGGTTGCGCACCGCGCGATAGGCAATCCCGCAGGCGACCGCCGCCATCGCGCCGTTCGTCACGTCCGGAACACGGCCATCCTCGATGTCCGCATGCGTGATGCAGGCACCGAGCACCAGAAAATCCTGCTGTTTCTCGCAATGCTTCAACGCATCGAGCGCGGTGATATCAACGATCAGATCAGGTTGAACGAGCCGCATGTTCAACATCGGGCCGAGCGACTGCCCGCCCGCGAGCACCTTCGCTTGCGAGCCGTTGCCGAGCAGACGCAGCGCATCGTCGAGATGACGCGGCTTCTCATATGCGAAATTGACGGGCTTCACGGCGTTACTTCGCTTCCTTGCGCGCCTTGGCGACGGCGATGGCTTCCAGCACGCGGCGCGGCGTAATCGGCGAGCACAAGACTTCCGCGCCCAACCCCTTCAGCGCATCGTTCACCGCGTTTGCGATCGCGGCGGGCGGCGCGATCGCTCCGCCCTCGCCGATTCCCTTCACGCCGAATTCCGTGTAAGGCCCGAGCGTCTCCATGTGATCGAGATGCGGCTCCGGCACTTCGGTCGGCCCGGGCAGAAGATAATCCGCGAAGGTAGAAGCCAGCGGCTGGCCGTTCTTGTCAAACGGCATCTCTTCGTAGAGCGCGGTGCCGATCCCTTGCGCGAGACCGCCGTAGATTTGGCCGTCGACCACCATTGGGTTCACCAGCTTTCCGCCGTCCTCAACGATCGCGTAATTGAGAATTTCGACGTCGCCCAGTTCCGGATCGACCGTGACGGTGACCGCATGTGCGGCGTAGCTGAACGTGCCCGTATCGCGCACGGGCTTGTAACCGACGGTCGCTTCCAGCCCGCCACGATGCACATCGTAGGGAAGATCCTGGGGCCGCAGATACCAGACGCGGGCGATGTCGCCGATGCCGAGACTGCCGCGATCCGAAACCACGCGGCCGTTTTCATAACGCACGTCTTCCGGCCGAACCTGCAACAGGCTTGCGCCGATCAATTTCGCGCGCGATTCGATTTCGCGGCATGCGCTCGCGACCGCACCCCCCGCCATCACCATGCAGCGCGATCCCCACGTGCCCGTCGAATAGGGCGTGTAAGCCGTGTCGCCGAGAACGACTTTGATTTTCGACGTATCGATCCCGAGAATTTCAAACGCGACCTGCGAAAGCGTCGTTTCCAGACTCTGGCCGTGCGAATGCACGCCGACGCGCAATTCTAACCCGCCGTCGGGTGTCACGCGCGCCGTCGCCTGCTCGTGCCCGGGCACCATCGGAATCCCCCAGCCGGAATAGACAGAGGTTCCATGCGCCGCCTGCTCGCAGTAGATCGAAATGCCGAAGCCGAGCAGCCTTCCGTCCGGCTCGCCCTTCGCTTGCCGCGTGCGGAACGCCGGCAGATCGAAATGCTCGAGCGCCCGCTGCAGCGCCTGCGGATAGTCGCCGCTGTCGAAGTGTTTCTTCGTGATGTTGTCGAACGGCATCTGCTCCGGCCGGACGAGGCTTTTGAGCCGCACTTCGTAGGGCTCGACACCCGCCTCCCGCGCGATCGCATCGAGCACCAGTTCCAGCGCGAAGCAGACGCCCGTTCGCGCAACGCCGCGGTACGGGAGGATCGGGCATTTGTTCGTCGCCGCCGACCAGGCTTTGCAGCGATAGGCTTCGAAATCGTACGGCCCCGGCAGGATGCTCGCGACTTGCGCCGCTTCAAGACATGCTGAAAATGGATACGAAGAATACGCGCCGGAATCGACCGTCGCTTCGCAGTCGATCCCGCGCAGCTTGCCATCGCGATCGGCATAACCGGTGATGATATAGTGATGCTCGCGGCAATTCGCGCCCGCGATCAAATGCTCCCGGCGATCCTCGATCCAGCGAACTGGGTGCCGCCGCTGCATCGTGAGCCACGATAGACACACTTCCTCTGGAAGCAGAATGCCCTTGTAGCCGAAGCCTCCGCCAACGTCGGGCGAGATCACGCGAATATTGCCGTGATCGAGCTGCAAGCATTCCGACAAGCCAGTGCGGTTGATGTGCGGCATCTGCGCCGCCGTATAGACGGTGAGCTGCTCGAGCCGGCTGTCCCAGGTGGCGACAACGCCTCGGCCTTCGAGCGGCGCCATCGACTGCCGCGCGGTGCGAATCTCGCGCGTGACCTTGATCGGCGCGTCGAAAGCCTTGTGGATATCCTTCTCGAAGAAGGTTTCGAGAAAAATATTGTCGCCCCAT